>JAISXM010000082.1 GCA_031270515.1 Holosporales bacterium
CGTCGTCATGCGCAATCGGCAGCGCGTCGCCGCCAGTCTACCTGTGCGCGCGCAGAACGTCGTCTTCGCCGCCCAAGAGCACACGGACAAGGTGCTTATCGTCGACGAGCACACCACCATCCCCCCCCCGTGTGATGCTCTAGTTACAACGACCCCCAACGTATTGCTCGGGATCTACACGGCCGACTGCGTCCCTGTGCTGCTTTACGGCGAAACCGTCGTTGGAGTCGCGCACTGCGGATGGAAGGGCCTGAAGGCCGAGCTCATCCCCAAGACGCTGGACGTGATGCGCTCTCTCGGGGCGCGCAATTTTGTCGCCGCGATCGGGCCGTGCATACGCATGAAAAGCTACGCGGTGGAGGAGGCGTTTTTGGAAAACGTGGCGAAATATGCGCCGTGCATATGCAACGTCGCGGGCGCCTGGCACGTCGACTTGCCCAAGATTGCGAAGGTGCAGCTAAATGGGGTGCAAAATATAGAGGAACTTTGCGTCGATACGTATGAGGAGGTCGATACATTTTTCAGTTGTCGCCGCTTCCTACAAGCAGATCCAAATGCGCGGATTCGCACGCAAGCGTCGGTAATTTGCCTGCGACCAAAATAGGAGTTTTTTAGCTCCTAGATGAAATATTCCCAGCCAACTGATACTGATTAAACAAACTATCTGACACGCCCAATGCGTTCAAATCCGCTGGTAAAAAAGTATTAATTCGTGCCTTTAATGAATCCAGATTAAATATGCGGTTAGGAGTACTCGCAAGCGTTGGCACATCGGCATGGCGAATACTTAGGACGGCGGTCACATACGAGAGCAAACTAGCGTTTGCGCTTAAGGTCGCAATATTTCCGTCGCCAATGGTTTTTGCGAAGATGCGCTCGCCAATGGAGAAAGTGAAGCTTTTTTGCGTGGGCATTTTGTAGGGACTAGCGTTTAGCACGTAGCATGAGCTCACAATCCCGTTAACAGCATCCCCCGCCGAGTTTGTCTGCCCTACAAGGCATAGGTTCACTAATGTATCAGGACGATAACGGAATGTATAATCTACCGTTACAATTTGATCCGAAAAAGTAACGGTTGCCAGCACACTGCAATCTCTGAAGCTGTAACCTGCTATGGAGGTTAGCGCTGGCAAGGATACGGATGTTAGTGATGCACATTGATAGAAAGCGTGGTCTGTGCTTATAGTACTTACGCCTCCGATTGCTACAGTAACGAGATTTGAAAACATAAAGCTTTTGCCCAGTTCTGTAGCGCCCCAGTCGGAGATTTCTAGTTTTTTTACCGTGCCTGAGTTTACACGGTCGGCGACGTTGTTGCGGAGGGTGTCAGTCATGCTGCCATTTCGCATGGTTAGCGTTTCGAGTGCGGTTAGAGCGGTGTAGTCCAGGCCCGTTACCGCATAGTTTGTGAGTACAGTTAGAGTCTTTACTAAGTTCAATCTGTTGATTCTGCTCTGTTTTATGCTTGATTCGTTATCCAGGTAAAGTGTTGTTGGATCCAAGTAATTGGCGACATTATATGACGTGCCATTTATTTTAACCACGCCGAACAATATATCGAAATCGAATATCAGGTCGTTCACGCTGCTGATTGCGGTGCCGAGGTCCAGGATGCAATTGTTTGTTGCGACGGTCGACATTAAAGGAACGTCTGCCAACGGGATCGCCAATAGCGCGTTGATGTAGGCGACGAGCTCCGTGCCTGTGACTTTGGCGAGGATGCTGTCCCCGAGAGAGAAGGTAAAGCTCGTTAGCGCGGGCAATTGGTACGTTGCGGCGTTTAATTTGCTGCATGAGCTCACAATCCCATTCACAGCATTCCCCGCCGAATTCGTTTGCCCGACAAGGCATAGGTTTACTAACGTGTCAGGACGATTGTCGAATGCGTAATTATCTACAGCTGCAAGTTGATCCGAAAAAGTAACGGTTGCCAGTTTAGTGCAACGATAGTAGCAACGCGTTCCTGATATGGTGGTTAGCGCTGGCAAGGATATGGATGTTAGTGAGTCGCAGAAACAAAAGCAGTAGTATCCTGTTATGGTGGTTAACTCTGGCAAGGATATGGATGTTAGGGAGGAGCACTTCTTAAAGCAGCAGTCTCCTGATATGGTGGTTAGCGCTGGCAATGATACGGATGTTAGGGAGGTGCAGTAACTAAAGCAGCTATATCCTGATATGGTGGTTAGCGCTGGCAATGATATTGACGTTAGGGAGGAGCAGTTATTAAAGCAGGCGCCTTCTGATATGGTGGTTAGCGCTGGCAATGATATGGATGTTAGTGAAGTGCAGTTCAGAAAGCAGCAGTATCCTGATATGGTGGTTAGCTCTGGCAAGGATACGAATGTTAGTGATGTGCAGTTCTCAAAGCAGTTATTAGTCGTTATGCTGGCTACGCCATCAAAGTGAATGTGCTTTAGGGGAGCATGGGAAAAATTCGCGTTCAACGTCGGCGCGTTCCAGTGACGCACCTCCAGGAATGTCAGGCGCTCATTGTTCGCCGTCAGGCGCGCCTCAATCGCGGCGCGGACGTTGGCGTCGGTCATGTCGCCGTCAAGCATGACGAGCTTTTGGAGGGCGGTGAGCTGCGCGAAGTCGAGGCCGTGTGGGGTGTAGTTTTTGACGAGAATTAGGGAGGTTATTGTATTAAGTGCGCTGATTGTCTCCGCGGAGAGGCTGGGCTGGTCCTGCAGGAAAAGGAAGGTCGGGTCCTTGAATACGCGGGCGACTTTGGTCGGATTTGAGAAAAATTGGGACACGCCCGTCGCCAAAAACTTTGTAAGGACCTTTGGCGCGCGCGGGTTGGATCGCATGGCAAGGTGCGTATTGATGCAGCGGTTTGATGCGGCGCATTGGGCACGAAGGGCGCGCAGGCGCAGCAACAAGTGCTTGCGATCGCTTGGGTCGGAGAGGTCCATGTTGTGAATGTCTCTGCGAATTTCATAAAACGAGCGAATTAATATGTTGTTGCTGTTTAGGTACGTCGCCGGAATTTGCGCGGCATGGGTAGGGGGCGCGGCGGTTAAGGCAACAAGTCCTAGAAGCAGAGAGCCGTGGTTATACTGTAAATATTTCCTAGAAGGAAGGAAGGAAGGAAGGAAGGAAGGAAGGAAGGAAGGAAAGAAGGAAGGAAGGAAGGAAGGAAAGAAGGAAATTTCTCTGTTGCACATTTATCACACTATGTTTAGCCTCACTAACCAATATGACCACATTTATTTAATTCAAAATAGCCCCTAATTTTACATACTGGCGGTATGCGAAGGAAGTTTTGGCTAATTTTTTTGTGCTTGGGCATACAAGCGATGCACATACCTGCCCATAAAAACAATTGGAACTTTTATCCTCACCGAAGCCTTATAATACAACGAGCTTCAAATTGTTTGTTATGGGTACCCGGTCAGAAAAAGTTGATAAAGTAAAACTGTAGAGACTCCTTGATGATTATGCCAAACTGTTACATTGCAGCCCTAATAATTCACAAGGTTTTTGCCCTTGGGTATAGTTTTTTGCCCTTGGGCATAAATGTGTGAAAGTTTTTTTTTGAAGGAGGTTTGTATGCAAAAGAAACAACTAAATCTGTTCGTCCCAGACCGTGCTCCATCGCCCCGAGTAAAGCGAGTTGAGCGAGAAGTGCGAGCGATCCTGGCCGAAATATTTCAGCGCCAAAGCATCCCTCCTGTGTTTGACAAGGACGGCCAGCTGCTGCCATTCCCTGGAATCATCACGGTCACAGGCGTCCACATGTCAGCCGATTTGCGAGAATGTAGGGTGTATGTCATGCCGCTCGCGAACAAGATGTTGGACCAAGTGTTGCCTTATTTTGAACATGCGGCCCCACTGATTCGCAAGGCGTTTGCGCAGCAGTCTAAGATGCGGGTTGTGCCGAACTTTCATTTTGAGATAGATGCAAGTTTTGCAACGTGTGAACGCATAGACGAACTATTGCGCGGAAATAAATCGGACGAGCCGTATATGGCAAATGAAACGCACGCATGCTTGGCGACACAAGTCTAAAAACGATGCGCATAATACCTGTTGTAAAAGCCGTATTTCCCCGTTGATTTCTGTCGCGTTAACGTAGCTTTCGCAACAGGTCCAATATTTTTCCTAAAGTTGTCACTCCAGTCGAAGGAGTCACTCCAGTCGAAAGGAGTCACTCCAATTATTGTTTTTAGATTTGACTTATTCTCGCAAAATTGAGTATCATCGGAGAAGAGTTTTGTTCTGTGGTGGCGCAACGATGAATCTGCTTGACCCCAAATCGGATTATATTTTTAAGAACATATTTGGCGTAGATGACAAAAAGCCGCTATTGATATCGTTTTTAAACTCGCTGCTGAAGGGCAATCCGCATATCGAGGCGATAACTCTAGAAAATACGGATGTTGCGAAACTATTGGCTGTGGACAAAACCACTCGCCTTGATGTTAAGGCGACGACAGATAATGGAACTATAATCGACATCGAAATCCAGCTGAAGAACACAGGCGAGATTCCGGATCGCGTCCTTTGTTATCAATCTCGTACTGTTGTGAGATCTATGCGCGAGGGACAAAGCTACAAAAGCCCCCAAATTATCAGCATTTGGATCATGGGGGATAACGTTCTCAGCGGGGATAGGGCCAT
>JAISXM010000022.1 GCA_031270515.1 Holosporales bacterium
GGGCGTGCAATGGGATCGCTCTACCCAACTTTAATTCTGTCACGGCAAAGGTTAACAATGCAACCACTTTTGCCAATTTACTTACACAGTTTTCTTGATACTGTGACTATATGACGTCGTTTATACATACTCACAAAAACAATTTAAATTTCGTCCTAGTCTACGCATTGTATTCCAACGACGCTTAACTTACTTATTATCAATCCCCGGTAGCCACGTGGGTGTATGCTGCGTCGACCCACAGCAACAATCGGCGCACATCCTCTTCCTCTACCACTGGACCGAGCCACACTCTCAAGCTAGGGCAAGAGTTCGGATGATTCAATATTCCAGCGTCGACACCATTCTCCTCAAGAAACGCCACCATTTTCTTTAAAAATGCCCAATCCACAGTGCGCTCATTATGACTCACGGTTATACACAGGACATTTTTTGCGCGAATAGCTTCGTCCTTCACGAGAAAATCTGCCCATGGAGTGTTGTGCACCCATTCGGCCGCGACGTTGTAATTGTTCTTTACCCTCTGCTGCAAGCGTTCCATTCCGCCCAGATTTTTGGCCCAGGCAAGCGCCAGTAACATATCACTAACAGTCAGCAGCGATATTGTGTTTATGGAGCTTCCTGCAAAAAATTCCGAACAAATGCGCCGCTTTCCATCAACGCAGCAAATCGGAGGGCGATATAAACGCGGGACAGGCCAACTTGGCGCCCGCGCCTCCATTCGTGCGATTGCGCGAGGGGCAAGTACCGCGACTCCAAGGCCGCCTTCGCCTCCAATGCCCTTTTGAAACGAAAAAGACGCCGCATCGAGTTTTTGCCAAGGGATTGCTTCGCAGAAAACCGAGGAAGTGATGTCGCCTATGACTAATCCATCAGGTGCGGCATCATATGGTGCCCCCCCCGAGCGACCTGAACCCACGGAACCGAGCACCGACTCACCTAAGCCGACTGACGCCTCCGCCTCCGCCTCCGCCTCCGCCTCCGCCTCCGCCCCCGCGGGCCCCCCAGGCCAATAATCCGGGCGCGCCACCCAATCCAGCGATGGGACAACCGTCCCCGACGGCGTTTCGCTCATTACGAACACGCAATCGTGGCGCGCGTCATACCTGGAGAAATCTGGCAACGCCCCAATTGGCGCCGTCATGCAGCACACCGGACGCACCTTCAGCTCATCCCTCACATCGCGCATCCAATGTTCGCCAAACACGCCCGCGGCAAACACGTCAACGGGGGCGTCTCCGAGCAAATTCCACAGCAAAAACTCCATGGCCCCAGTTGTCCCGCCGTTAATCAACGCAAGCTCATACGCCGGAGGAATGTGCAACACATCCCTCAACGACGCCAACAAGCGCGCAATCAACGACAACCCCTTTAGGCTCCTATGCGAGCGCCCAATCGCATCTACATCAATCTCGGACGCAGACCAATTCGGAATTTTTCTTGTTGGCCCGCTAGCGAACCGATCATCACTAGGCTTAGGAGGAAACGCCACCATTACCTCGAGTAAAACTCCACAACCAAGTTCGGCTCCATGTGAACTGGATACGGCACATCAGACAACTTGGGCACGCGCAAAAAGGTGCCGGTCATGTTCTTGTGATCCGCCGCAACGTACTCCGGGACCACTCGCTCTTGCAATTCGGTCGCGGCAATTACGTTCGCATTCGTGCGCATTTTTTCGGAAACGGAAATCTCGTCGCCATCTTTTACGCGATATGATGGGATATCGACGCGCTTGCCGTTCACCAATATATGCCCATGGTTCACCAACTGCCGAGACGCAAACACCGTCGCGGCAAACTTCAGCCGGTACACGACAGCATCCAGCCTTCGCTCGAGCAAGCCGATCATGTTCTCGGATGTGTCCCCGCGCGACCGGATGGCTTCCTTATAAATGTTACGAAATTGTCGCTCGTTTATATTGCCGTAATAGCCCTTGAGCATTTGCTTGGCACGCAGCTGGATGCCATAGTCGGACAGCCTAGAATGCTGTTTTCCGTGTTGCCCAGGACCGTAGTTTCTAACGGAAAAAGGGCTTTTGGGACGTCCCCACAAATTCACTCCGAGACGACGATCAATCTTGTATTTCGCAGAGATTCGCTTTGTCATAAATCAACAATGTATAGCACAAACATTAGTTGAATGATGACATTATCTGACACCAAAGTCAAACCCCTCAAGATTAATGCCGTGGCAATAGAGAATAGACCTGTTGCGAAAGCCCTTTCTAGCCGTTGATTTCTGTCGTGTTGACGCAGCTTTCGCAACAGGTCTAATACGTAATCTGTATATACCTGCCCATAATAAACAATTTGAAGCTCGTTGTAATACAAGGCTTAGGTGAGGATGAAAATTCCAATTGTTTTTATGGACAGGTATAACCCGACTCACGAACCATTCATATTACGAAGAAAAACCGCGGACACATCGTACATATGTGCAAACGGATTGTCGATTATTTTCTTCTGTGGATTAGCCATATCGTTATAGTATTCGCACTGGCCGCTCGCATTCAAAAGGCTAACTGTCCAATGCCCGACGTCGCCACAGAAACCGTGATTTAACGTAGCAACTACTATGTAGTTAGTACGTTCAGTTAATTGTACGTAATTTATTGAGTAAGGATTGTCTCCGTGTAACATCGCGATTGACAAATTTGGGTTCGAATGTTGGTTTATTAGGAATCCAGAAGCATCTATAACCGCACCGCCATAGCTCGTATCACGCATTAACACAAATAGTAAGCAAAAAAACTGAACGACATCAACTTCCTCCTCACCCAGCATGGCTAATGCCATGTTGTTTGTATCATCATCTATGCCAAATTCTAAGATCTGCGAACCAAGTGCACACGCGAACTGACGAACAGATGCTGGCTCTATTTTGGTTCCGACCGTTAATGCATCCCGCACAGATCCCAGTGACGGAAATACATTACAGGCACTATATAGGAGCTGTTCACAACAAGATAAAATGCGAAAAATCGCAGCGAACCAACAAGAATTTTTGGAATGTTCAATTCTTCCATGAGAAAAATCACAGTAAACAGGATTACCCTGTGTGGGAACGACAGGAACAGGTTTTCGCGGGACCTTAGGTGCTGGTGGCACAGACAAAGCAAGCGCACGAGAATCATCAACATCATCACCGATAAATTCTACAAGTGGAGTAGTTTTGTCGTTGTGAGTATCCGCGGACCGTTTGCTGACAACGGGTATTTCGACGTCATCAACGAAGATTTCATTCCCAGAAACGGCGCCTTCACTACAACCAATTACGTCTCCGCTGAGATCTATGGCGCCTCCGCTGAGATCTATGGCGCCTCCACGGAGATCAATGGCGTCTCTACTACAACCAATTGCAAATTTACAATCAGCTGCGCTCCAACTACAATCAACGGCGTGTCCTCTCCCGCCAGCTGGGTTTCCACAAGTATCAACGTCATCCGGATTGGCGCCATCACAGCGAGAAACTGATTTTTCTCTAAGAGAATCTGGATTTCTACGACGACGAACTGGCTTGCCGATATTGTCGTTATAGTACTGTTTTAGCTGGCGATCACTATAAATGCCTTCAAAAATCTGAGAATATAATTTCCATTGAAAACCATTTGTCTCAACAAGTTCCTGCAGAATTACCCATTGTTGATAAGAAAGTTCGATCTTAGGAGATAATGCATTAAACCAACGTTCCCTAAGACTCTTTGCAGTTCTGTTACACAATGGGTCGGCCTCTTGCAACGCAAGCAAAGCGACGTCCCATTTATTTGGTCCATACTTGGCAACATGAGCTCGGATAATGTTATCGTCTTTTACGGTAAATACGCCGTACGCTAGTCTAGGATTTAGCACTTTATCCCACCAAGCTTGATAATCACGCGGATTAGGATCATCTGTACGAACTACGAACCTGCTAAAAAAATCCCATCCTTGCCCTTCATAGAGTTTCCCCCACTCAACGGTAAAATATCTAATAAAATCATTATGAGATTCGATATCTATAGTGTGTTCATAAACTCTCTGCTCCAGCAACGTACGCATTTGTTGTCCGTATAAATCTTTTTGATCGTCAGAATATTGCATCAATACTTCTAGCGGAACAATTTCCGTGGCACCATAACACGCGCGCACAACAAACATTTCGGACACACATGATAGCCAGAATACAAGCAGTAGCGGTTTTAACATTTTCTTTCGCACAGACAAAAAACTCTAATATAGTACGAATTGTACGACTCACGTCATAAAAAAACAAGTACTTATTCGATCTCATGGGCTCAAATTTGTATCACATCTTTGTGAACCTACACAATTGTTTGTTATGGGGCCCCGGGGTATGTTAATGGAACCTGGAAATCCGCAGCTCCCACTTCACATTATCAGGAATACCGGATGACAATGGAGCCACCAGCAAAACATCCAGTCGATTGTCCCCGATACTCACATTAATCTCGAACAACTGCTCTGCCTCTATTTTCAGAACGCACGACACCTTGCTTCGCTTGACGACCCTAGCCAGCACAACTTCTCCAAACAACGATTGGTCTTCATGCTTAATCTCGACGACGCTCCAATCCAACGTGAACCCAAAGCGTAAAATCAACAGCGCATCCGATATTGCGTCGTCCACAATAAATGTGTCTGTGCCCTGTAGCGAATCTTTATTCAGAGTCATCTCGCGCCTAAATACATATGACTCACCGTTATCCGTGACCAATCCACAGAACATGCCCTCCCCGTCGATCACGTCGCTTTCGTACTCGCATGTCCCGTGCGATTTCACATGCAATGCCTTCGCGCGCCCATTCGGCTCCGTTCGTTCGTTCCACGCGCCCAAAGAATGCGGCAGTGACGTGACCCCCGGCACGATGGCGACGGACGTGTCATACACCACATCGTAAGATTGATAACTCCACTCAAACTTCATCGCGTTGGGCAATATGCTTACATCAGGCGCATCCCTTGCGGCGAGCTTAATCGTAAGCGGCGCGGGCGGTATTCGCTGAACGTCCGCAAATAAAGTTGAAAACTTGTTCGATAGTCGCAATATTCCGTTAAATTCGCTGGCGGTGTCTATTTCACTTGGTTCAATTTGAGATAGCGTCGTGTCTATTTCGGATGAAGATATCGGCTCAAAAAAGCACAACGCATCCTGTTGCGTGATGCGGCACAAGTTTCCGTTGCTGTGGCGAAAAAATCGCACGAACTGCATCGCTAACAGCAGGTACTCTTGGACTTGCGAGAAGGTCGCTTGGTATTGGGTCAAAATGCTTCTGGGCTGGCGGAATGATTTTTCCCATTGAATTAATGCGTTGCGAATGCATATCATCGTGCTTAAGTTGCGGTAGACTTGATTGATTGGGACATAGCGGCGGAATTCGTCTAGTAATGCGTGCACTTGGGCGAGTAAATGTGTCAGCAATATATCAAAGAATTTCGCATCATAATCGCAATATACATTAAACGCGATCAACGCTTGTAATATTGAAATTTGGGCTGAGCTGCACCTTAGCAACTTGCCTTTCAAATTTCTATATTCAAGCTGGATGTTCTTAAAAAATACTCGTTTAAACGAGTCGTCCGCACTGGCCCCGAAAAAGTCATATAATAATATAAAATTGGAAACGCGCTCTGCTGATATGAAGTATTCGTTGTGCTTGAGTTTTTTGCGCGTTTTTACGTACAGCTTTTGTTCGCCCCAGTGTTCTATGAGGCGCCGCGCCAATCGCCTGGCGGACATGTCGCCCGTCGCTTTTAAGTCGCGCAGCCATGTGAATCTGCACAGGTAGCTGCTGAAATATTCGTCGTCGGAGAATAAGTCTTGTGGGGCAGCCCAGGATTTTTGGTAGCGCTCCCCTGTTTCGTCCAATACTGCAAAAAATCCGTTTAATATGGCGGAGCCATGACGCGGATTGCCAGGGCACAAATCCACTGGCGACGAATACATTGCCACGATTTTCGATGGACGATTCAACACCGCCCACACGACGCTACAGTGGTACTTACATCGGAGTTTGAATACCACTACCCGAACGAATTTGCAGAATATCAAATCATTAAAAAGCGACACTGTTCATTATTTTGTCTACGTTTGGGAACGCGAGGGGCACAACCAGCCAACCTCACAGTGACTGCCACCACGCAAGCTTCATTGAGGTCCGCTTACAGATTACTCGTTGCAGGGAGTCAAGCGTCCCGGGGCATTCCCACATGGCAACGAAATGTACACGCGGTCTCCGACATAAAAAACAACATTTGCAGGTTGCACTATGGTTAGTCGTTGGCCATTATCCGCCATGACCTGGTATTCGAACCCATGCTTCTTGGATACAGCGTTGCCCACCAAGTGCCCTGCTAAGAGGCCAACTGCCCCGCCGACACCTGCGCCAAGGAGCTTGTGCCCTTCATTCGCGGCAACAGCGCCTATAGTCGCCCCCGCCACGCTGCCAGCCACGCGCCCTGTATTGCCGCCCTTTGAACTGTTGTCGATCACGACTTCCCTTGCGCCGGTGATTACTCCGCGCAGGGTAGTCTGAGCCATGCCAACGGCATTACTTTTATAAACGGGAAGACTTGGTCCTGTTGCGCACGACGTTAACAACAGAGCCAAACTTGACATTGATAATACTCTGACTATTTCTTCTCTATGCATATGACCTCCTGCGCCCAACTTCACACACCACTTTCGGGTTTTCCCTATTCCCCTGCCCTGCTCTGCCACTTGCCACAGCCTATTACTTAAGTATTCCGTCTTTACTGCAAACATCCGAATCAGCTATTTCTGTTGCGAAATATAGAATCAGCTATTTTGTTTACAACATACAACTTACCAACTCACAGCCCCGCGTCAACATTACTTGCGAGAACCAAACAAACGCAACAAGCTCAAGAATAAGTTAATGAACGTAATGTACAAGCGAAGTGCCCCAAGCACCGCCGTCTTTAGCACATCACCCTCGCTTTTGCACCTGCTGTAAGCTAACCGAATCTGCTGCGTATCGTACGCCGTCAACCCAGTAAACAGCAACACACCAATCGCGGAAAATGCCAGCATAAGCATTGAGTTCTGCATAAACAAATTCACAATGCCTGCAATCACCAGTCCCAACACGCCCATTAAAAGGAAAGAGCCGAAACTGGTTAAGTCACGTTTTGTGAAATACCCGTACACGCCCATGGACGCAAACAAACCTGCCGACACGCCGAACGTCGAAGCTATGCTGGCGCCTGTAAAGACCAAGAATATCGACGACAAAGACAAGCCCATTCCTGCGGTTAAAAGCAAGAACGCGCCAATCGCGGCGGACTTAGACATTCGGTTGATAAACGCGTTTAAAGCTATGACCAAAACAAATGGCGCGAACATAACCGCCATCGCCAACACTCGCGAAGAAAAAATTGTGACCATTAAATACGCGCTTTGAGATGCGAAAAACGCCACCAGCCCGGATATTGCCATCCCAAGGCCCATCAAAACGTACACCCTTGCAATATAACGAAGCAGCCCGCTGTCACGCGAGGCTACCGCTGCTTGTTGCGTCGCAGCCGTTCCTGAGTAATGCATACCCGTCTCCTTTTAGTGTCCCTTTACGTAATGGTACCACATATTGACGAGCGGAATGAAGTAATTTCCCAATAATTTACACAGAGTTCCTAATAATAAACAAATCGCCTATTACGGAGCGTCAGTTCGCTTATTACTGAACATCCGCATCAACATCGCGCAATTCGCAAACCAGGGGCGCGTGGTCAGATGGGCGCCGCATCCTCCTTGGGTATAAGTCCACATAAATGTCGGAGACCAGGTTTTCTGCTCGTTGATTCCCCAAAAAATGATCTATCCTCAACCCGTAATTATTCACAAATGCTGCGGATCGATAGTCCCACCAAGTAAATGGCCTGTTCTTTGGATACGACGTTTTGCTGTCGAACGATTGGCGCAGCAAGTCCGTGTAGCCCGCCCCCAGCACTTGCCCAAAAGCATTCCGCTCTTCTGTGGAGCAGCACACTCTTTCGTGCCAAACTTTTGCGTTATACACATCAAAGTCGTCTGGCGTAATGTTATAGTCTCCGCCGATCAGGACCGCTTCGTCTTGCCGATTCAGCGCGCGTATGTGAGCCTCCAAGCGCCGTATAAACTCCAGCTTATACATGTATTCGTCCGCATTCACAACTAACCCGCCATTTGGGACATAGACGCTTGCGACCCGAATTTTGCCGTCCACAACGGCTTCAATATAACGAGCAGACCTATCATTCGGAAAAGTCGGGAGCCCGCACTTAACGTCCTCAACCGAACATCTTGCGAGTATTGCTACACCGTTATAGGATTTCTGCCCAAATATATGACAGGAATAGCCCAAATCTTCAAAGTATTCTAACGGGAAATCGTGATTTTGGCACTTTATTTCCTGCATTAAAATTACGTCCGGAGAACTCTTTGATATCCACGAATCAAAGACGTGCAACCTTGCACGCACCGAATTGACGTTCCACGTAACAATTTTCACAACTCTAATTTGACGCCAACACACCACTGCGAGTCAGTATCTCATGCTTTGCAGTGTCTGTCTAGACCTGCCCATAAAGGACTGTCAACGCGATTTAGAAATTGCGCTAACAGATGTTTGTCGAAAATTTTTCATAGGCCCTGACCAAAAATCTTCATGCGTAGGCGTTGCGCAAATTTTTCATGCGTAGGCGTTGACAAGGGAGACATATGCTATGGACTATTCCTTCACCAATTTGGTACATTAACTCCGGATAGATATTAATTATGGAGTTTTTTTATGACGATCAAATCTTTAGGCATGTGTATTGCCATCGCTGCGTGTACTCAATGCGTACAAGGATGTTCAATACAGTCCCAATTTGACAGATTGCACTTAGATTACACCCACTCTCCCTTAGAGCGAGCAAATATGTTCAATGCGCTGACGGAAATACAAGACTCACTTCCAGAAGGAAAAGTTGCATTAGTACTACACAATGGGAGACAGTTAGCATCCTTCGCAACCATTAGGCCTCGCGATGAATCTATGTTAGGTCTAGGAGGCAGAGACGTTGTGTATATTCGCTCTAACGAAGTATTGCCATTCGTCAAAGCTAATTATCGCAAAAAATGCAGTAATCCCAGTGAGGGACATGATAGTCACGTTGCACTATATTGATGTATATACAACAAGATTTATCATTACAAGTAGACACAGATCACAACTTTAGTATGTCTATTGAATGGACAAATAATGGGCTGAACGTAGATCCTGGATTTGTCATTGCAAAGACGTCAGAAGATCTTTCCCTGTTCATTGAGATGCTACGCAACAATAGAGATGAGTTTGAAGAAATACGCAAAGAACGGGAGACAGAGACTCCACTTGATACGGAGGATCAAGCACTCTCTTCAGGCTACCAAGAATGTTCCATACAGACCCAGTTTTATGCATTGCACTTCAATTGCAAACCGTGCGTAACTTTAGAGTACTCAGAAAAAAGAAATAAGACATCCAATGTGCTGAATGAAATACGAGACAGCCTTCCAGACGAAGCCGTTGTCATAGGTAGAGTAGATCGTGTGGGACAGTTCATGCCCTTCAAAAGCATTAGACTTTTCGGTCAAAATGCGAATCTCGACTCTCCTGACGCGCCAATAACCAGAGACATGGTGTCTTTTAGTCCTGATGAAGTATTGCCATTCGTAAAAACTAATTATCGCAGTTCATGTAGCAATCGCAGTGAGGAGCATGATCGTGACGTTGCAGAAAGTATTATGAATATACACGAAGATTTATCATCACGAAGAAGAAATACTCACAGGTATCCTGTATCTATTGACAGAACAAATTCTATGCTGCACGTAGATAGTGAACTGGTTGTTGCAAAGACACCAAACGTTCTTAAGCTGTTTATTAATACATTACGCGACAACAGGTCTGAATTTGAAAGAATACGCCAAGAACGGGGGGCCGAGACGCTACCTGAAACGCAGGATCAAGCACCTGAATCGCAAGATCCAGCATCTGATCCTACTTCGGTGGATACGGAATAACAATTTGCGATAGAACCTGCCCCCGTCCAAGGGTTATAAAGACGGACACAACAATAGACCTGCGGCGAAAGCCCCTTTTGGGCCATTGATTCCTGCTGTGTTGACGCAAGTTTCGCAGCACGTCTATTGTTTATTACGAGGGCCCGATCTACACAGGCCAAAGCACACATCGTCCCACGTATACCCCAGTGTCATAAATGTATTCGAGCATATGTATATCCTGCTGAATTACCTCGAATAATGTTATTGGCGCAAAGTCCTTTATTGACAGCCCAGACAGCGGCTGAGGTTCATTTATAACCCCTGTCGCGCTCCAAGTCACCTCGTTCCCCCCATGCGTAAACGCAAACGACAAGCTACTCGGCGCTGTGCGCATAATAAACAGCCTCGGAATTGCGGTGTGACGGTAAAACACCGAATCGCTGTCCCCAATCAGCCAGTTCGTATCCAGATTGACCATCGCGTATTCGAAAATGCTGGCGAACCGATTCGCTTTGATGGGCTCGAACAGCTCCGCGGTGAGCTGGATTGCGTTAACTATTTGATGCACGTTTTGACACAGGAACATCACTGGCGGAGCGAAGTGCTTGCCTCCGGTGCTGCAGAAGTGCGTCCCGGACGTGTCCATGACGTGCAATACGCTGTGCAGCTTGTTCAGGGATTTAAATACGCTGCTGAAAAACGGAACCAAACGAAAGTAATGCGCAGAATTTGTCAGGAATTTTTCGATGTCATTTATTGCGTCAACATTAATTAATGGCGCGCAGAATGCTGGAACAATTTGCGCGGATGCATTTGCACTTTGATTCCATTGCGGAATTTTATTTCGAAGAACAAGAGGGACTCGTTTTAATTTTTCGCCCCAGCGCCCAGTAAGCATTGCGATCTCGAATAATTCGTTGACGCTGCGAGTGCGTGTGTTTTGAATTATTTCGTTGGGTGAACCTTCGCCTGGTGGAACTTCGCCTGGTGGCACTTCGTTGGGTGGAACTTCGCCTGCGAAACCTTCCTCCGGTGGCGTTTCACCTTGCTGAGCTCCGATTCCGGGCGCTTCCTCTGGCGCCTCCCCCCCCGGCGCCTCCCCTTCATCCATCGCGGAAACCACCGTCAATATCGCCTCAGCAAATGCCTCTCGCAATGCGTCGATTGCCTCATACGTTGCGTTCACCTCAGGCTGCACTTCCGTTGTCATGCATAGCGTTTTTGTCAAATCAGGATGCAGCGACTCTATCTTTACAGACAGCGCATTTACTACTTGTGCAATCTGACACAACTTCGCCCCTATATTTGAAAAGTGCATCTGTAAACTTTCCTGTGTACTTTGTTCGATCAGCGGGCACTCTAGCATTGTGCCGATTAATTTTTTGAACAGTGTCGTCGAGTCGCTCCAGGAGTTTTTAATTTGTTGCAACAGTTCATCCAACCACCAACAACAGCGCGCCTGGCTGAGTTCCGTAATGAGCAACGCAAAATTTCCCGCTAACGTGCCAAATGTTTCTGCAAAGCTCCCCTCCATGCCTGCATCCGCCTGCAACGCCGCCTGATACACGCTGGTGCTCGGGGCACTTTCCTTGATTTGCGCAACAGAGACCGCCATGTCGCGCAGAGCCTCCACCAACGTCGGATCGTAGCTTAACGCAGGCGACCGTCGCACCGCAGCGACCATTTTGTCCTGGATCACGCTTGATAATCCTTGTATTGCGCTGATGATTGGCTCAAACAAAACATCACGATGTTCATCGCTGGTGTATGCGTATTTTTGCGGAGTGAGCAGCGTTTGGTGCAACACATTTTGCGCGAATTTTTGCCACAAAGTTGCGCCCCGATATAGCGTGTGGGTTATCCGCTTGAGCATGTTTTCCGTGCGAGCGTTTTCACACATGTCAATTGTATTTTGGCGCTTTTTCTTGCGCAACCACCGCATAGGCTTCATTGCGGGAACAAGCTCGCACACAATGCACTTTCCCATGCGAGCAAACGAACTAATATATTGATCAATTTGCCTGTTGTGTATAAAAACGTTTACATCAAGTTCTTCGTCAGAAAACACAACATCAACTGCGGCGTTTATTTTCGACAAAAGACGGGCAATATTGGACACTAAAAAGCTTGTCTGAGAATTGTACAACGGCTCAAGGCCTCCTAATGACAAAGAGTATTCCGTAAGTTGATGAAGGCTGTTTGCAAAATTCTCATATGTATCACTTTTGTCTTCGTTGGCGTGGTTCGCTAACGTGCCAGTCGCGTTTATGTCCAGAAATATTTCGTACATATCTTTTACATCATTCGTGATTGACTCAATGCATGAACTTGCGTTGTCCGGAACAGGAAAAAATGGCGTGTGGGTCATGCTGTCACAAAGGACATAGGCGGCGTCAACAAGTTTTTGTACGCTGGACGTCGTAGTATCTAAGGATTGGTAAAAATACTCCGGCGTGGTTTCGCTTGGCAAGTGTTCCCTTATGGCGACGTATTCCCCTGGTAACAACGTTTGGATTTGATTAATTAACGCATGAAATACATTGTACATACCTTGCAGAGATGGCCAAAGCTTATAGGCTAAACACGGCACGTCTGCTGGGGGGGGAGCACTCGCTTCACCTTCATTTGCTTCGCCTTCACTAGTGCCACCTTCATTCGCACCGCCTTCATTTACTTCGCCTTCACTAGCGCTACCTTCATTCGCACCGCCTTCATTTGCTTCGCCTTCACTAGCGCTACCTTCTTTAGGGGGAAGTTCCTTTTTTAGGGAATAAATGCTTTGAAGTTGCGTTTTAACTGCGCTAAACGAATTAGTTAGTCCATGCAGGGCTTGCTCCGCAAAATCAGTCGTCGGATGCTGCACAATTACGTCACCTATCCTGCGCCCCAACATATCAATCCCGCTTGCGCACAGATCAATCTCGCGTGCTAATTCGGCTAACATAGCACCAGTTCGCACGCATGAGCAGATTTTATTTTGGGAAAGCTGAATGTGCAGCCAATTTATATTGCCATACAGTGAATTAAACGTAGAAGAACCCGGCGATGCTTTAATATCAGACGGTTTGCCCACGTGTTGCTCAAGGAAATTTTTATCTCTAATCAGGGTACTTGCAATAAACAGCACATTTCCCGCTAGGCGCTTTTGGGATGAGCGCCCTTGCAATGTGCCGAGGATGCCGTATATGTCGATAATTGCGCTGGGCAGAAACGTGTAGGAGTCGTCGTTAAAAAAGTTGACTAACTCGCTTATTTTCAGGTTTTGGACCGCTGTGGCTAGTCCGCATTGATAAGACAACACACCGTAAACAGTTGATGCAAGTTTAAGATCTGCGTCAATAACCTTAAAATAGTACGAAAAAAAGTCCTGATGTATGCGCACCAAAACTTCGTCCACTATTTCCTTTAAACTATGCAGGCTTTGCTCCATAACACTCTGTTCTGATTCAGACAAAAGGGCATGCATCCCGCCCCAAATGGAATCCGGTTGCACAGCGCTTAGTCCTATGGCATTTGCAATGTATGTCGCAGTCGAATGGTTCATAGTCGAAAAACTTCCGACCAGCGCCCCCTGCAGTAGCGCGATTTTTACGCACAGTGTATTTGGATGATCCAGGTCAACAAGCTGGTAATTCCCAAATAATGGGGCTTTCTTTAAAGCACTAAACGAATCGCCCAAAGATATTATGTAATCCCAGAAATTCGCTACATCTTGATTGACTTCGTTCTTCAGTCGTTGACGGATGGGATACAAATAAAACGCGTCGACTACTTCCGCCACAAGGCTGCTGAGCGTGTTTTGCCCTAACAGAGGGAACCTTGGGCCTATGTGGTTCCAAAATGGAGTATAGCTCTGTCCGCAACTGAACATGTCAAATGCGAGTTTGTATATGTTCATGAGCGTGGCGATCGTGCTGGCGGGCTCAAAGTTGGCGACAAAAAAGTCGTCCGTTGCGTCGGCGGTCGTGTCGGCCAAGCAAAGGTCCGTGCATACGTCGTTCAATCTTTCAATTAGCGAATGAAGCGCGTCTATATCTGTTCTACTTGCGTATTGGAGGAAAAAAGGAGTAATCGCATCCTGTAGTTTGTTATTCTTCAGTACATATATTAGTTTTTCATGTACTGGCGCGAGCGTCGCACTTAAGCGCCCATATAGGGACGACGCGCTTGCCACATTGAGCGGGGGCGGGCCACCTAGCAAATCCACGAGCTGGTCGTCCAAGTCTGCGGGAGCGTCGGCGATTAATTCGGCAATTTGGTTTACGCAGCCAAAGAGGCTGATATCGGCGCCAATATCCGACGCTGAGCCGATGGCGGCACGTATGGTTGCAAGGTCTGTGCTTTCTAAATATGGGGAGATGTTTTTGAGCGTGTCGACGACGTGAGTCAAATATTTCAGGTTTCCGGCGACTAACGCCTCTGTTTCAGGTGGGATTACCCATTGGCGGATTTTATAATCCAGCGCCAGCAACTCATCATCCACGATTGGCTTTACGGATAGCGTGTATATGGCGACGTTTAGTGCGCCTAAAAGGCCCTGATCCAAGGAGAAGCTGCGGTTGGAGCCGGTGATGGCAAGCGCAATTACGTCGATATCTGGGCGTACGTTATGTATGGTGCTGATTAGCGCGTTGAAATACCCGGATATTGTGCAAGCACTGGGGATGTCGTCCTCGAATCCGATAATGTCGTACAGGGCAGAGAGTATAGTGGCGTACTTTTGCGGATGATTTTGGGTGACAGCCTCAGATAATTTACATATTTTTGACAATTTAGATAGCACAGTCACTTCGTCGCAAGCGTTCTTGTAATCGGACAACAGGCGCATGTCTCCGAAGGACTGAAGGCTTTGGGGCAACAACTCACTGTGCGAGATGAAGTTGTGGTAGTACGAGGCTTTGCTGTAGACAGATTGGTCTGTGGGGTAGAAGTCGGATGTCGGAGTCCCAAGTTGTGCGGGCACGCTGCATGCGCCGAGGGGGGCCATAGCCAAGGACGCGGTTAGGAGGCGTGCGGTTCGGAGGCGCGCGGTTAGGATATTGCTAAACCTATTTGCTCTTGGATGTAAAATTTTTAACAAGAAAGCGGAACCACATATAAGTAGGCCTATTACGAATTTTAGCTCCACCAAAATTAATTATTCGTAAACGCAATATACCGGGTCCCCATAACAAACAATTTGAATTTCGTTGCGGTTTAAGGTTTTTATCGTGGTCCAAGTTCAAATTGTTTTTATGGGCAGGTATACCGGGTCCCCATAACAAACAATTTGAATTTCGTTGCGGTTTAAGGTTTTTATCGTGGTCCAAGTTCAAATTGTTTTTAATGGCAGGACAACACGTTCCACATAACAAACAAACATAGAATCGAGGATGG
>JAISXM010000032.1 GCA_031270515.1 Holosporales bacterium
CTGTTTTGCCAGCTGTAGTTCTCTTACATCAATTACGCTGAGTAAATTAACTAGCATAATCGGATATTCATGTTTTGGAGGATGTAGTTCTCTCACAACTGCGATGTTGCCAAATTTGATAAATATAGAAGGAGACGCATGTTTTGCCAGCTGTAGTTCTCTTACATCAATTACGCTGAGTAAATTAACTAGCATAATCGGATATTCATGTTTTGGAGGATGTCGTTCTCTCACAACTCTTATGTTGCCCAATTTGATAGATATCGGAAGCAACAGTTTTGGCGGGTGTGAAAAGCTCGCATCCATTACCCTAAGTAAAGTAGAAACCCTATCAGGAAACAATGACTTTGTCGGTTGCACGTTACTTGCATCAATTTCTCTGCCCGCACTAAAAACGATAACGGCAACTGCTCGGTATTGCTTTTACAGCGGCAACCTAACATCCGTTTCATTGGATAGTTTAGAAACCATAGCAGGAGATTCCTGTTTTAATCAATGCAAGAAATTGACATCTATTTGTCTCCCAAAGTTAAGTACGATAACAGCAGATAGTAATTATTGCTTCTATTACTGTGGTGCCCTAACATCTATAGAATTGTCCATGTTAACGTCCATAGCAGGAACGTACTTTGTTTATTACTGTGGTGCCCTAGTATCTATATCTCTACCAAAGTTAAGTACAATAACAGCAAATTATTGCTTCCACTACTGTGGTCTAACATCTATATCATTGCCAGCATTAACGTCCATAGCAGGAGACTATTGTTTTTATGGTTTGCAAAATCTAGAGTATGCATCTTTCCCAAAATTAAGGACAATAACAGCAGACAGTCGTTGTTGCTTTTCTACCTGTCCAGTCTTAGCATCGATTTTTATGCCAGAGTTAATTACCATTGCAGGGGCGTCTTGTTTTTCTCCTGGCCAGAAACTAACAACAGTCACGTTCTCTGACCAAATCACTGAAGTAGGAAATGATGCATTCAATTATTGTCCTTCGTCATTAACGGAATTGCACCTTGTTGGACAGCCCGACGTTGGTGGGAATGCGGTGAATGGGATTGTGAGCTCGTGCGGGCATCTAGACGCCGCGCAAAGTAAGATGCAGGTCGCCACCTTTACCTTTTCCATTGGCGAGCGCATCCTCGCGCAGCTCTCCGCCCCCGAGCTGCTCAATTACATTAACGCCGCCCTAAGTATTCCGCTGGCGAGTGTGCCATTCGTCGCGAACATCGCTGCAGATAAGCGCGTGTTTGACTTAGGCTCCGCCGTCTCAACGCCAGCAGGGCTCGCGCACGTAGATAATGGTTTATTTAGCGTTATTAAAGTGCATAACGTGTCGTATACTTGGAATGGAAGTAGCTGGGGATGAAAGATAGGTCTTCACATTTTAATAACTAGCGATTGTTTCTTTTCAAACGATGCGTAATGGCTTTTCTAATTTTTTCAATGGACGATTCACAAAAACACATCCATTGTATTCGCCCAAATATTTTCGTAATGTAAAGAGATCGGTAGATTTTTCAAGTTTGTGGCTTATGTCGGATACAAGAGATGCGTTGATCGCGTTTGGTTTGTGCTGTGCGATATTGTGCGGAGTTAATTACTTTTACCGCCCGTCCCAAGAGCAGCCCCCTGTGGAGGAGCAAGCCAGCGAGCAGGTCGATGTGGCGCCTTCATTTGACGCGATAGCTCCCACGCTGCCCAGAGACGAGGCGCTGAAGCTTGATCCGCGCATTGCCATAAGGAACGAGAATGTGTCCGGGTCAATTAATCTAAAGGGCGCGCGCATTGACGATTTGTCCCTCGTTAAATACAAACAGACGACCGCCCCGAATAGCCCTGACGTTACGATATTTAGCCCATCGGATAATATGTGCTACGCGAGCGTGGCATGGAAGTGCGGCTCCGAGTGCGGGACGGAGCTTCCTACAGGCGCGACTTTGTGGACTATGAAAGGTGAAGGAAAAGGAGGCGAGCTTACTCCAAAAGGGGATGAGAATGCTGGCGATCTTACTCCGAAAGGGGAAGTGAAAGGTGGCGAGCTTACTCCAAAAGGGGATGAGAATGCTGGCGATCTTACTCCGAAAGGGAATGGTGACGATCTGGCTCCGAAAGGAAATGAGCCCGAGCTGACTCCGAACTCTCCCGTCGAGCTGACATGGACGAACTCCAGCGGGGTCACGTTTGTCAGGACTTTCACTATAGACGAAAACTTCTTGATCTCCATTCGCGATAAAGTCGTAAACAACAGCGATGCCAACGTAATGATCGCTCCATCCTGCGAAATTGTGCGCGAAGTGCCCAACAACAGCAAGGCGGCGACCTCGGCGCACGAGGGGGCCGTTGGATATTTCGATGATGACGTGGAAACTTTAGGGTTCGATAAGCTGAAGAAGGGCAATCGCATGGATGTATCCGCGTCCGAAGGTTGGTGCGGGTTTACAGATAAGTATTGGCTCACGTCGTTTGTGATAAAGCAGGCGTCGAATGTCAGCGTGTTTGCTGCGCACCCCGCTGGGGCACAGGCGAATGCGGCGTCGAATGTTTTGCATTGCAATACAACAGGTAAAGCCGTCGTCGTCAAAAAAGGGGAGACATTCGAAACGTCGTCACAATTGTTTGCCGGGGCGAAGGTGTTGAAGACTCTAGATAAATATTGTACATCTCATTCTATAAAGAAGTTGGACTTAGCGGTAGACTTTGGTTGGTTTTATTTTATTACAAAGCCATTGTTTTATTTGCTGCAATTATTACATTCGCTCCTTGGCAGCGTAGCTCTTGCGATATTGGCGTTGACTGTGTTGAGCAAGCTAGCGTTGTTCCCCATGGCTTCAGCGTCGCAACGTTCCATGATGAGAATGAAGGATTTACAACCCAAAATCGCGCTATTAAAGCAGCGTTTTGGCAGCAATAAATTAAAAATGCAGGAGGAGCTTTTACTTCTGTACAAAAAAGAACAAATAAACCCAATGTCTGGTTTCCTTCCGTTATTTGTGCAAATGCCAATATTTTTCTGTTTGTACAAAGTTCTCTCCATCAACATCGAGATGAGGCATGCGCCCCTTGGCTTTTTGGTCACCGACTTGTCCTCACCGGACCCGACGTCGCTCTTTAACTTGTTTGGCTTGATTCCGTGGACGGTCCCGGCGTTTTTGCAGATTGGCGTACTTCCGCTTGTGATGTGTGGGACAATGTTTCTGCAGCAGAAGTGCTCGTCTCAGCCGACGGATCCGACTCAGGCAAAGATGATGTATATCATGCCGCTTGTGTTTTTGTTTATGTCTGCGTCGTTTCCTGCGGGGTTAGTGTTCTATTGGACGGTCAGCAATGTATTGTCTATATGCCAGCAGATATACATTACAAAGAGCGTGAATAATCAAAGAAAGGGCGCGTCCCGGAAGTGTTAGTACTACCCAATATAGTCAATGAGACCTCTTTCCCCGCATTGAATCGGCCGTAACACATTCCCTGGACAAGAAAATCTCAAAGAAAACGAGTTATGATTGAGTATAGCGAAAACATGGTGACTCCATGATATTCGACAAACACAACGCAACCGCCGGCCCGTGCATCAGCTCCTGGGTCTCTGCATCCGCCGGCACAGGCAAAACAAAGCTCCTCATCGACCGAGTGTTGCGCTTGTTGGTCGACGGGGCGCCGTTTTCCTCCATTTTGTGCTTCACATATACAAATGCCGGGGCCTGCGAAATGCAGCAGCGCTTGCGTGCACGCCTGCTTGATCTGCAGGAACGCCCGCAGGCGCTGTTTGAGCTGCTGCAACGTCCTCCAACGGAGGCGGAACAAGCGCGCGCGCCAACCCTGTACTTAGAATTTTTGAAAAATGTAAGCGCATTGCAAATAAAAACTATCCATAGTTTCTGTAAAGATTTTTTGTCGAGGAATTCGCCACTCGCCAATATTATAGGAGATGTCCAGGTATTAGATTCCGCAGAATCCAGCAAGTTGCTTCAGCGAATTCAAGAAACATATTTGTTCGATTTTATTGAATACTCGGCGCATAACGCCTGCGACAAGTTGGACGAGCTCGCCAAAGATTACAATACGTTATCGCAAAACATGACGTTTGAACAAATAAACGACACTTTACTTGCGCTATTAACAAGACGATACGATTTGGCACAATTTTTAAAAGAATATAATAGTGATGCATTTTTAACACTACTACAGCAAAAATTAAACCACACTAAAAAGCCTTTCCTTTTTAATGAAACTGCTGTTCAGTCCCTTGCGCGCGAATTATCCAAGTCATGCGAAAACAATTCAACAATTCAATCAATATTATATCGAGATTATGAAAAAGCATTCCTTACAACAAATCAAAAGCTTCGAAAAAAACTGGATGGATTAAGTAAATTTGATTTATATAGTGAGTTATACACACAAGCGGAATATTTCTTCGCGGATATTCAACAACAAAAAGCGTCGGAACTCATTGCTAATACGCAAGCGTTTATACATGTGGCAGACAATATATTTCAGGAATATCAACGACAAAAAGAATCCCGCAATTTATACGACTTTGAGGATTTGATTATAAAATCAAATGATATTTTTACGAGAGCTTACGATAATAAAACGATAAAAAGCGCCATTTCGTTTGGTGTGCAGCATTTATTTGTGGACGAGGCACAGGACACAACGCCTCAACAATGGCAGGTAATCCTTCATATTGTTGCGCTGTTTTTTGATGACGGGGCAAAATGCAGCTTGTTCGTTGTCGGGGATCCGAAGCAATCAATATACAGCTTTCAGGGGGCCAAGCCGTGGTTGCTGCAAACGTTGGCGGTTGTGTTTAAACATTTAATTGCAAGTATTGGTGGAGAATTTCAAGAGATTTGTTTGAATACATCATATAGGAGTGCGCCAGAGATATTGGCGCTTGTGGACGAGGTGTTTCGGGTGACGCCAATTTTAGGGTATGCCCCCCATATTCCTGCGCGCAAAACGCCGGGGTTCGTGCGCTGCGTGAACTTGCCCGAAGGAAAAGGTGGAGGAGATGCGGAAGGCGGCAAAGGCGCGGATGAAGACAAAGGCAGGAAAAGCGGCAAAAGCAACGAAGGGAGTGACAGCGACGACGCGGACAGCACCATTGGTGCCACCATTGGTGCCACCATTGCGAACATTGTTGCGGAATTGCTACACACGCAGGTTTATTGTCACAGTATGCAGCGCAATATTTTGCCGGAAGACATCTTGATTTTGGCCAGGCGTCGCGCTCATTTGTCGCTGATTGCAAGGGAGCTTGCGGCTCGCAATATCCCGTGCGCGTGGCAAAATCGCGAATGTTCCATGTGGTCCAGCGTGCTCGCATTTATTCAGTTTTTGATCGACCCAACCGACGATTACAATCTCGCATGTTTCCTGAAAGGCCCTTTTTTGCGGGATCGTGCGATGTCCGATGAGGAGTTGCTCCCGCTGTGTTGTAACCGCAGCGACAGTTTGTGGCACGAATTATTGGCGCAGGCGACGACAGAACAGGTTACGAGCGACGCGTTTTATATGACGGGCGGCACGCGTTGTATGACGGGCGACGCGCTTTCATATATTAATAAGTATTGCGATGATTGGAATAATGTGAAAACTAGCGATGATTTTTACTCGTTTTTCTACCAATCATTATTAAATGTGCTTCCTTATATTGATATGTATGATGAAACGAACGAATTTGAAGCACTTATGAATATTATTACGGACTTCTTAAGTACAAACACGCCAAATTTGCGAACACTTTATGCATTATTGCAATCCAAGTCCTCTGCAGGCGTAAAGGATAGCGCCGCTTTAAATAAGGCAAGTAGCGTCGCCCTCAGCACGATCCACGGCGCTAAGGGCAGGCAATCACCATTTGTTATACTTTTCGACGAATTTTCCGCATCTTTACAACAAGAGCGGTGGATTTGGTTCGAACCGGACGCGGGCGTTAACGTACACGGTCGCCGCCATGAGGTCGTGACGTCGGCCGGGATGATGCTTATGCCACAGGCGACGCTGGCCGCCGGGGAGCACCTTCGTCAGCATGCGAAGGACGCGCTGAATGACGAGGGGCTGCGACTTTTGTACGTGGCTCTGACGCGGGCTCAGGATGGGCTGGTCGTTGTCGGGGAGAAAAAAGCACAATGGCACCAGCTGATAAGCGCCGCATCAATGGGCGCGGGGAGTTAGCGTTCTTTTGTCACAAGCAAAGTCCTGCATTACTTCGAAAGAACTCTATTACGGAACCCGGTTAATACGCCGAGCGCTATTTTTATTATGGCCGAGCTCCCCTTGCTCCCCTTGCTCCCCTTGCTCCCCTTGCTTCCTTAGCTTTCTGTGCATTCTTGAGGTGTTCCTCGTACGTACAACTAAACGTATGCCCACCAGAGTTATCCGCAACGAAATACAAATACGCCCCAGGCTTCGCTACGGCGACGGCCGCAACCGTGTCTCGCCCAGGGCAGCATATCGCTGTGGGAGGGAGCCCCTCATGCAAGTACGTGTTGTACGGGGAGGGGCACTTCAAGTCTTCGTACGTAAGAGGCCTCGGCCGATCCCATTTGTTGCATCCGGAAAGCGCGTAAATCACGGTTGGACAAGATTGCAATCGCATGTTTTTCTGCAACCGCGCGAGGAACACGCTCGCAACCGCCCCTTTTTCGCGAGGCAACTTCGTTTCCTTTTCCACGATTGACGCCAAGTTCAACAACTCTGCCGAGTTCAGGAACTTTGACGGGCACTGTTGCAGCAATTTTTGCATGCCGTTTTTGACGCGATTCATGATATTTTGCCGGATGTCGCCCTTGTTGAAATAGTACGTCCCAGGCAAAATATACCCTTCTTCTGGGACGTTGGTTATCGTTCCGCGCAAACACGGGTTTGCATTCACGATGTTCACCACGTGAGATACAGTAACCCCTTCCGGGATTGTTATTTTGTGAATTACGACGAGTCCTTTTCTTAAAGCACAAAGTAAATCGCGATAATTCGTCCCTGGAACAAATCGGTATTGTCCGGCTTTTGATGTGGAAGAGTCTCCTGAAAAATATGCAATTATCAAAAAAAGCCACCGATTGGATATGACGCGGTGCGACTCAAGAATGCGCGCAATCGCATAAATTGATGAGTTCTTGGGGATAGTCACGGTGATTGCACTAGGAATGTGTTTTCCGAAAGAGCACACATCACAAGCGCGGTCCACAGAGTACATTATGGAGTACATGTTTGTGGTAATAATGACTAAAGCAATGCAGTATTTTTGCAATATTAACACTCCATATTCGAGTATACATCCTAATAAGAAACGATTTTAATGTTTGTTTCAATAAAACATTGACCGACAACTATCTTCAATTGTTTAAACTATCTTCAATTATTTGTTATGGGGACCCGGTATATATCAGCGCGTTACATATCGGACGTATCCTATAACCTCATCATATTTAATAGGAGCAAGCGAAAGGTATGCATAGTTCCGTTCTTTGTTAAGGCATATAGCCTTTGTCGTTTGTTGATATTTAGCGCCATCATGGGTTGTCAACGTTTCTGTGCCAAGAAACAATGATGGATCTGGATACAGGAATCCTAAATTAGCGCATATTTTGGGAAAGGTTGCATCGTTTGCGGATTGTTCAGTTGTTTGCGTAGCGGATTGCTCAGCAGTTTGTTTAGTTGTTTGCGTAGCGGATTGCTCAGTTGTTTGCGTAGCGGATTGCGTAGTTGTTTGCGTAGCGGATTGCTCAGCAGTTTGTTCGGCCGTTTGCGTAGCAGGTTGTTTTGTCGTTTGGGATCGCAATTTTTGTTCATCAAAAAATGCCTGCCAACCAACACACCTTTGCTCTTCGACGAACCTCGGACAGTTCCCTTGCTCGCCGGCCGCAATTGCAAGTCCATTTTTGAGGTACAATATAATTCGAGTGCACCAAGGTTTGGCTTTGCACAATTCACCAAGCACGTTTCCCAATTCGGTCTCGTAAATTTCGGCCATATATGGCTTGTGGACTAATTCCGTTCCATCATACTTAATGGCCGCAAATTCATTCCTAATTAAGCGCTCTAATTCTGTATGCGTATATTTTGTGTTTGCTTGAATAATGAAGTCTTTGATGAACGAGTACATTTCTGCCACGGTTTCGCATCCTATGGGGGACGCGTCGATTCTTCTGGAATTGCTCGCATTTGGATTTGGTCTTTGAGTAACGTTAATATGTGTATCTGTACATGACGATAAATATAACGCCGCGAAAACTGTAACTGCGTTTGTACTTATTCGTTTCAACCTTTTTATAGTCATTCATACATTCCGTTTTAGCTGATTCCTTCCTGTTATTCCGTTCCATGCGGCGTTCCATGCGGTTCCGTTCCTTGCGGCGTTCCTTGCGGTTCCGTTCCCTGCGGTTCCGTTTCATGCGGCGTTCCTTGCGGTTCCGTTCCAGCGTGACTCCATCTGCTCCCGCTTTCCTGCGGCTTCCTTCCAATTGCTACAAGGTACATCTCCGCCGAATCTGCTCGACTTGACGCAGGCTTAAAGTGCGACACCTTCCGAAATTTCTGCTTTAGCTCGCTCAACAACTCGTTCTCCGTTCCACCTCTGAGCACTTTTGCGACCATATGTCCGCCAGGCAAAAGCACTTTGTCGCAAAAATCCGCTACACTCCGCACGAGTAGCGTGATCCTCAGCGCATCCACCGAGGGGATGCCGCACGCGGGCGCCGCCATGTCGCTGAGTACGACGTGGACGCCTTTGCCCCCCAGGCCGCCCAACAGCTGGGCTACGGTCTCTGGCTCTGTAAAGTCCCCTTTTATAAGTGCGACGTCGCCCACCGGCACGACGTTTTGCAAATCGACGCCGATGATTTGCCCTTTGCGCACTCGCTGAGCTACGACCTGCAGCCAGCCCCCGGGCGCGCATCCCAGGTCGACTACTACGTTAGTGGGCTTCAGCAGCTGAAATTTGTCATCAATTTCGATCAATTTGAAGGCGGATCTTGCGCGATATCCGTCCTTTTTGGCTTGCGCTACGTACGGGTCAGTCAATTGGCGGGTAAGCCATGCTCGTGATGAATTCGTGCGCTTCTTTTTGTTTTTTAGTAGGGATACCATATTATACACAACAATATTTTTATTATACTGCCATAATATCCTTCTGCTTCTTATCCAGCGCTACATCTACGTTCTTCACATGGCAATCCGTAATTTTTTGAATTTCGTCCCCTAAGCGATGCTCATCATCTTCCGTTAATACTCCACTTTTTTGGTTCTTTTTAATCCAGTCCATTGCATCCCTTCTAACGTTGCGAATTGCTACTCTCGTTTCTTCGGCGTACTTCGCTGCAATTTTACTTAACTCTACGCGTCGCTCCTCCGTCAGTGGCGGCATAGGGATGCGAATATTTTGTCCCTCAGACGACGGGTTCAGTCCTAAGTCTGACTCCCGGATGGCCTTTTCTACGGCTTTTACTGCGCTTTTATCCCACACTTGTATAACAAGTGTTCGCGCATCCGGGGCTGAAACGGTGCCCACTTGCTGGAGTGGAACAAGCGACGAATACACGTCCACCCGAATTGGATCCAATAACGATGTGGATGCTCTGTTTGTGCGAATGCCCTGAAATTCTTGAGCGAGCGCATCTTCCGACGCGCACATGCGAGCATCAAAATCGGACAACCTTGGATCGATTTGTTCTTTAGACATAAAACCTCGTTGGTATTACCTTCGACTGTAATCATGTTACCTTATTACAATTCGAGACGCATATAAAAACTGAACACATATTATTCCTTCCCCTTCTCTGTTTTTGTTGCCGTCGAAGCTGGTGCAATTTTCCCCAACATCTCTGGCAGCTCAACTCCGGCAAGCTTTGCTATCTCTTGCATTGGCGGAATAGCACGAACCAAATCTCTCATAAAATTTGCCGTCGTGCTGCCATTTGCGCCACCAGCACCCCCGTCCCAAACAGTAATCTTGTCAAATTTTATATTCCGAATCGCCTCTACCTGAATCGCCGCAATATGCTCTATTTTCTCAACCATGAGCAAGCTTGTCGCCAACTCAGGAACGTCTGCGCACACGGAAATCAATTGCTGATACCCCAACGCCTTCGCCTCCAACACGGCTCGGACGCCTTCCGCCTCCGCAAAATATTTAGCTTTAATTGCTTCTGCTTCACCAAACGCAATGCGTTTCACTTTTTCAGCTTCGGCATCTGCCATTACTTGTATTTTGAGCTTTTCGACTTCCTGTCTAGTTAACTCTTCTTTCTTTAACTTTGCCTCTTCTTTTTCCTTCTGAGCGATTAATATGTCACGCTCAGCATTGGCCTTGGCGACCTCTCCAACTTTTAGTGCCGACGCCTGTTTTACCGAAAGCTCCGCATTGTATTGAGCGATATTCGCTCTTGCCGTGTTTTCCCCTTCGATTGACTCCGCCTCGAATGCGGCAACCTGTATGCGCTGTAGCTTAGAGGCTTCCGCTTCCCCGATCGTCCCCATTTTTTGTTGGTGTGCCACCTCTACTTTTGCTTGGTTAATCGCCTCAGCCGCAGCCTTCTTCCCTATAGCCTCTATGTACCCAGATTCATCCGTAATATCCCGAATGTTTACATTAATGACCTCAAGTCCTATTTTGTTTAGCTCTAAGTCTACGTTTGCATTAATTTGTTCCAAAAACTTTTCACGATCCTGGTTTATTTCTTCAATGGAAAGTGTTGCAAGTACAAGACGCAATTGCCCCAATATAATATCGTTCGCATGTGCAATAACTTCTTCTCGCTCCATATCCAAAAGGCGTTCCGCTGCGTTCTGCATTAATTCTGGACGAGTCGCAATCCCAAATGTAAATGTTGCAGGAACGTTGACTCGAATATTCTTTTTGGACAGAGCTCCCTTCAGGTCGACTTCTGTTGTCATTGGTTCCAACGAAAGGTACGCCGCGCCTTGAACTAGTGGCAAAACAAACGTTCCGCCCCCATGAATACATTTTGCGGTTTTTTCTCCTCCGATATTCCCGAATACGACCAATACTTTGTTTGACGGACATCTTTTATATCGCCGAGCAATAAAAATCAATACGCCAAACAGGATCAGGCCTGCCACACACACCAGAGGAACGAACATTAACACTTTGGATCTCCATCGTTTGTAGGTTTAACCACCCCCAGTATACCATCTTTTACAGAAACAACTCGCACCGACTGAAATGACTCAATTTGTTCCGATGTCAGATTTTCTGCATCACATATCGACAACTTTCCGTTAAATTTTGCGCGTACTTTTCCTTGCCCATTTGGTTGAAAGCGAGTGTACGTGGTGCATACTTGCCCAATTGTCGACTCCAAATTGACACGTGGGATTTTTTCAAGTTTGCGGGCTGAAAACATCAATCCAACGTACAACGCAAAGCAAACGCAACCGCCTAATATGGAAAAGATGAGCACATAGGCCGAGTGAATATTGGAGCTCATGCCGACAACTCCAATCCACCCAAACCCCATGAGAAATGACAAAATCGACTGTAACGAAACGAATGTGAACGAATGGTCTACCCCATCGACGTCAACATCAACGTCAACATCGGCGTCGCCCATGCCTTCCAACAATAGCTTCAACACAAACAACGCAGTTGCAGCAAACGCAATAATTGCATAGGAACGCTGCCCAGTTAAAAGCATCATTGAGTCCAATAGGTACTGGCCGATTTTTGTAATATACTGCGGAAAATCCATGCTAAACATAACGCCTGCCGTCAAAATTGCCCATTTACTTGTTGTCTCAATCGTACCATATATAGTCTTTCTTCTTTATCAGTAATGCACGCGCCCTCATCGCTCTTATGCATAAGGCTTCGTGTAACATCTCCTATTATTACGATAGCACTAGTTATACTTATTTTCAAGTGGATTATAGGCAGTCAGTATAAATTTATAAAACCATCAACTCCTCTTCGTCGCTTTTTCCCTGTGACTCAGCCCGCCCATGCGCCCCATTGCGACAAACTCCCCGTGGCTCATCTGGGTCGCGCGCACCCGTCCGCCTTTGCGCCCCAGGGTTACGTAGCCCCCTTGCTCCACCTGCATCGCCCTCCTGCGCCCGCCAAGGCGAGCAATCTCGCAAACTTTATCCTTCGGCATCGCCGCAAAACCACGCAGCGTTTTACTCACGCTAATTAACTTTTCATTAGAGTTCTTTCGTAACTCTTCAGAATCAATTTTTCGGTTCGTCGGTTCGGTGCTCGAATGCTCATGTACATCTGAGTACACTCCGCTTCTGCGCTCCGCGCCTCCTGCCGAAAAACTCGATTCTGAAGGTTTCGAAGGAACTCTATTATCTTTATTCGTCGCAGACACAATATATTCTCCAAGAATAGGACGTCGCATTCGTCGCCCAACCACCAGTTGCAATTTAACAAAAGCATGGGGCGCGAATGAAGGCGAAAGGAATAAATTGCGACAACCGTAAGTTGAAAAATCGCATTACCGTCCTCAGGGTTGTGGAGGCACGACTGTGGCGCGATTTCGTTTCATTGGCGTTGTATAGCAAATGTTCGCATGATTCGCGCTTGTACTTTCGCTTGTATCTGTTTGGGGGAAATCGTCAGTCTTTTTACTGATTTTTATACTTTTCGATCGACGCGTTTAGCCTCAATAGCGCCTCCGACAAAGGCGCGTATTCCGGCAAGTCCTCTGGCACGATTCCTCCGTCAGACGCGTTCGCATTTTGTGCGACATCGCCGGTGTGCGCGTCTGTGCGAACGTTGGCGGCGTGCTGGGGCGTGCGAACGTCGTTGCTGTCCACGAAATCGTCCACAAAGCGAATGGTTTCGATGGCGGAGTTCCCGATGTATTGCCGGATTCGCTCAATCAACTGAGGCGTGACGTAGGCCAGCTGCGTCGCCGTGGACCTTGACGCGCCCACGTATAAGCAGCAGTGGGGGGTTTTGCCTGACACACGTATGGGGCGACACATGCTGCCGTACCGGGGGCCGACGATTTTGCTCCAGTCCAAAATTAAGCCTGCATAAAAAAATCCGCTCTTTTTGTAGGCCGGAGCTACGACTTTGCGCAGGTGGGCGCCGAGCGTGGGGATTTCCGGGTAGACGGTAGTGGGGATTGTTGTTGGCTTGGTCATGCTTTTTCACTCATGCTTTTTAACTTTGTGGATGAGCCTAAATATACCTGCCCATAAAGACAATTTGAATTTTTATTCTCACCGAAGCCTTATAATACAACGATCTTCAAATCGTTTGTTATGGGGATCCGGTAGATGTGGCGGGTTCGCATAATAAATGGCTTGAAGTTCGTAGCTTGAAGTTCGTAACTTGAAGTTCGTAATTGATCAATGTGTGCGCCGTGTCTACATAATAAACGATTTGAAAGTCTTTGTTGATAACGGTTTTTATATGGATAAAAATTCAAATTGTTTTTATGGGAAGGAGGCTGTGTTTATATAGTAAGGAGTCGATGATGTAAAGTTTTTAGGAGAATTTGTCAACGCAATTTAGAAATGTCCTCCTGCTGCGAATTCTTTTCGTGATTGGATACAACCGATGCTTTGGTGTCACAATATAAAAAAAGTTGAGGAATTAATTTGGCAAAAGTGGTTGCATTATTAACTTTTGCAATGACATGATTATATATAGCCGATGCGTCTTTTTTCGCACGCCCCCTGGGTGGGTGGGGTTTAGGGATGGCATCCTATCACAAAAAGGTTAAAAAAACGTTAATAGCTCGAGATTTTGAAATATTTGTCGCGTATTTTAGAGAAGAGGTGAGTTTATATTTTTGTAAGATTGTGGC
>JAISXM010000042.1 GCA_031270515.1 Holosporales bacterium
TTCAGAAATATGGCAAGTTGGGCGCTGAAATGTGATCAGGAACCTTCACCAAAACACAAAAAGGTTGTCCGTTCGTTGCTTCGGTGACCGCGGCCCCCACAATAAACAATTTGAAAACCGTTGTAATACAATGCGTAGACCTGCCCATAAAAACAATTTGAATTTTCATCCTCACCCAAGCCTTATAATACAACGAGCGTCAAATCGTTTGTTATGGTAACCCAAGGTAGATGAACTCCATAAAATGAGCTTCATTAAAAAAACTCCACCACATTAACCTCGTCATATGAACTCCACCACATTAACCTCGTAACATAAACCCCGCCAATATCCCCCCCCGCCGCAAAAAAAATCCGCACATCACAAAAGCCCATGCAGACAAGTTCTCCTGTTGCACTGGGCCAATAAAATGGCGATGATGGGCTATGTCATCGTCGGGCCCCCTTGGCCCTATTTCGGAGCATGCACATGAAGAAAATGTCCCCATGGTTGCGCCTGCGTTTGCTCGAGCTGGTTGATGCGCTCCTCACGGAAAAGCGCCAGCCCGCGGACAGGTTGTTCGAGCGCGTCTCCGCAGAGCATAAGCTCGGCAGCCGAGATCGCCGGGCGCTGTCGCTGCGTTTTTACGGCTTTTTGCGGAATTACTGGAAGTGCGTGTACCTGTACGCGATGTATGGCACGCGGGGGAATAGGCGCAAATCTATGATGGATCGAATATATGCTATGGAGGAGGAGGGCCCGTCCGCAAAGGAGCTGATCGACGCACTGGAACTCATGGGCGCGCACGACGCCTCCGCGTACCCTGTGTCATCCAAAGTCAATATGCACCCTGAGATTTGGAGATTGTTCAAGGCGTCGTTTCCGGATGAGCAGTCCGCTATGGCCGCGGCGACGTATTCCCCCCCCACGGTGGATATTCGCGTGAATACGTTTGCGGGCGTCACGAAAAGCGCCGTAATCCAGCACCTGTGCGCCAAAGGCATTCTCGTAGACGAGCTGCCGTATGACGGGTTGCGCTTGGGCAAACGTTGCGCGTTGGCGCGTGATCCGCTGTATCAGGCGGGGGCGTTTGAGGTGCAGGACTTCGCATCGCAGGTCGTCGCGCGCTTGTGCGAGGCGGGGCCGGGGATGCGCGTGCTGGACTTTTGCGCGGGCGAAGGCGGCAAGGCGATTGCGATGCTGAACGACTCGCAGGGGAAGGCGCGGGTGACGCTGGCGGATGTGAATGAGCGCAGGTTGGAGAGGGCGCGCGATCGCATAGGTCGCATTCCGGGGGCGTGTGTGGAGTTTGCAAGGCTGCAGGCTGAGGATGTCGCGGATGTCGCAGAGCTGCAGGCGGGAGAGTTTGCGGAGCTGCAGGCGGGAAATGTCGCGGATATGCAGCCAGCGAAGTTTGCAAAACTGCAGCCAGCGAAGGTAGCAGAACTGCAGGCAGGGACGTTTGTAGAACTGCAGCCGGGGACGTTTGACTTAGTCGTTGTGGACGCGCCTTGCTCGGGCATGGGGACGTTTCGCCGCAATCCGGATAAAACGGTGCATTTGCGGGCGTCGGATGTGTTCGAATATGCGGAGCTTCAGCGGAAAATATTGCAGAGGGCGGCGGCGTTTGTGAAAAAAGGCGGGCGGTTGGTGTATATCACGTGCTCGTACTTTAAAGCGGAGAATGAGGATGTGGTGAACGATTTCGTGAACGCAACTCCTGGGGCGGAGTTCGTTGATATGCGCGATGTTTGGAGGAGGACGTGCTCGACGGCGATTCCGCACGGCTGCACGGCAACGGGGGTAAGGTTGGAGTATACGGATGGTTTTTTTGTGGCGTCGTTGCGGATGTCTACCCAAACACAATAAGATTATCAGTTCGTCGTTTTGGATCACGAGCTGGGACCCCATTCAACTCAGTTGAATGGAAATCCAATTTGAGCATAGCATCCAATTCTGCCTCAAAATCTTGTGAACGTAAAAATGTGTCCAAAAAATATTTTTTAGAGCAACGTCTATTGCACACATCATAAGAAAACTGATATAACTTAGATATTGTTCTTTGCTTGCGAGCGTATTGCAAGCTGCTCGGGGACAGTGCGTTTGTGCGTGTAGGCGGTTTTTGCGTTTATATCCGCGCATTTGTTCCTAGTATCCAGAAAGGAGTGTCATGAATAAGTGTTATGAGATTGTGTTTATCGTCAGGCAAGATGCGACTTCGAATCTTGTCGAGTCAATAGCTGCGAGTGTCAGCAAAGTCGTAAAGGACTCCGGTGGCGATATTACAAAGACGGAGTTCTGCGGCCTGCGGGCGTTCGCGTACCCCATAAAGAAAAGCAAGAAAGGCCATTATGTGCTGCTCAACGCAATTTGCGACGGGGAGGTCATATTTGAACTTGATCGCCAGCTGCGCATAAATGAAGACGTGGTGAGGCACCTAAGTGTTCGCGTCGAAGCGCTAGATAGCAATCCGTCGGCGCTGATGCAGAGCCGGCATTACAGGGAAAGTTTCGATGACGATGATGTCCCGTCAGACAACGTTCCAGAAGTCGTTGCAGAATAATAGGTGATATATGTCTGAATTCGTAAAAAATACACAATCCGGCGAGTCTCCTGATGTGGGGGAGCGCTCTGGGACCGGTGAGAGGAAAGAGCGTTCTGGGTATCCTGATCGCGGGGGCGGCAGCTATAATAACAGAGGTGATCGCAGTAGCTCTGGTGACAGAGGCGAACGCAGCAGCGGAGGCGGAGGCGGGGGAGGTTACGGCGACAGGAGTGAACGCTTTGATCGCAACGACAACTTCCGCAAGCAGCAGGTGTTCCGTCGTCGCACATGCCCTTTTTCCGGGCCTGAAGCGCATGCAATCGATTACAAGGATGTAAAGGTATTATCGCGGTATTTGTCCGACCGGGGGAAAATTCTCCCCAGCAGGGTTACTGCGGTTTGCTTTAAGAAACAGCGCGAACTTGCGCTTGCGGTAAAACGCGCCAGATTTTTGGCGTTGTTGCCGTATGTCAATGACTAATGCTTTGTGAGAGAGTGGATATGTTCGCTATAGTAAAAACAGGTGGAAGGCAGTACCGCGTATCAGAGGGCAGCCTAATTAAAACGGAGCGAGTCGCAGGTGCAGACGGCGATGTCGTAAGCTTGACGGATGTTTTGATGTTTTCGGATGGAGCAAACGTCACAGTTGGCACTCCTTCTGTCGACGGCATAGTCGTTCAGGCGGAAATCGTAAAACAAGGGAGAGATAAGAAGATCATTGTGTTTAAGAAGACTCGGCGACACAATTATCGACGAAAAAAAGGGCATAGACAGGATATATCTATATTAAAGGTGACAAAAATCCTTACCAACATTCTTTAAATCAATATTTTGTAGGGATAAAGATTTATTTGTTTTTATGGAAAGAGGTTAGATAAACATGGCAACAAAAAAAGCGGGCGGAAGTTCCAGAAATGGGAGAGACTCTGCCGGACGTCGTTTGGGCGTGAAAAAATTTGGAGGAGAGCACATTGCTGCTGGTGGAATTATTGTTCGCCAACGAGGAACAAAGTTTTATCCAGGGCGAAACGTTGGCATGGGGCGGGACCATACACTGTTTGCAAAGGCTGCTGGGATAATTTCGTTCTCGGTTGGAGCAAAGGATCGCTCGTTCGTTCACGTTGGGTAGTTACAGAAAGCTTTGATACTTACTGAAAGCCCTCTGTATATAAGGATTTTTCTTCATGGGGGCTTTTTGTGTGCCAAAACCCCGATCCCCATAACAAACAGTTCAAAAGTCTTTGTAATACAATGCTTAGGGCAGGGCAGGGCAGGGGGTAGAAACATCCAAATCCCCGTGTTTCCCCATATGAATGAATATTGTTGTAATACAGCTCTTAGACTAAGGGATGTCATAAAAGAACAAATCGTTTATGCGAAAATACATTGTTGGATTTTCACAATAAACGATTTCAAATTAATTGGTGCCTCCGGTCTGGAGGGCTCTTTCAAGTTAGCTATCCGCATCGCCAGAAGAGGCCGATCGTTCCCTGTGGTGATGATGCGGCCGATCTGGAGCGGGGCTGCGGTGCGATGTCGACCCATAAGGCGAGCAATGACCCGAAGAGACATGGTGCGACACACAATATGGACTGGGCCAATGAGGGAATCGCATACTATCCAATGCATGGTCATCAGGGAATAACTGACGATAAACGCCAGGATGATACTGCGAGCTCGAGCAGCTCGGGTGAGGCGGCCGATTGGCGCATTTGTGCGGCGATTGCCTTGGTCCCCCCGGCTTAGGAGCGCCTGGCGTCTTGCATTTTGACTGATTTGCTCCTCCTGGCGCCCCCGGATGCGTTGGTCTACCTGGTTTATGCGAATTTCCTGACGAATTAGTACTTCCCTGATGGTCAGATGACGCACCATCAGCTCCATCCGCATCCGTTGGTGCCTCTGCATCCGATTTTGGCTTATGCTTACATAGATGGTGTCCCACAGGCCCCGGCTTTACACGACACGTTGATTCCCAAAGTGGTCCCCAAGGAGAAGGTTTCGGGCACCCTGGACCGTGCACATGCACTCGCGGGCACGGAGTCCCCTGAGGGCCCTGAGGGCCGCTCTTGCACTCTTCAGATAACCAATGTTGTGGAACATGGATACATATATCAGGATCCATGATCATGCTGTAACGACTTATGATAGAAGGATGCGCCTCCGCCAACTCGCACAACAACACGAGCATTTGATTATTACGCAGCTCTAACCTAACACATTCAGCGTGAATGTCTTTTATCTCACTTTCCATTCGATCTAATTGATTCGTTACTCGAGTAAAGCCAGCGTGACTAATTTCCCCAAAATCATTGAACTTCTTCACCGAAGGAAGCCCCGCCTGAATTTCCCCCAACACCTTGTGCAACTCAACGAGACACGCACTTATGGTGCCTGGCAGGCGAACTACTCCGCCGTTGGGGGTGCGCCTGATGATTGTAGATGTCAGCCCGATCGCCTCCTGCAGAGGCTTTGTGGGCTCGTCAATAATAGAAGGAACCGTTTCACCACTAAACAATTGCTGCGGATTTGAGTCAAAATTTACAATCCTCTGATTATTCCACTTAATGTTATACGGGCGCCCCAGTTTATCAATATACGTAGCCGCCCCGCCGTTTTCATCTTCACGTGTTACCTCGAAATAATGATCCGCATGCCGAAACCTGTCCTTCATAACGATAAACGGATTATCGGTGTTTTCGAAGCGCAATGGCGACGTTTTTATTAGCGCCGAAAGTTGTTGCTTCAGCTCGATTAGTGCTTCTTCTTGCAAAGGTTGGGACATAAAGCTCGCGGGCACAAGGTCCGAGCCAGTCACTGCGGTGGAAATACTCCTTAGCGCACTTATAAGGCATTCGAACTGGGCTTGTATTCCACCTTCAGGAAAGTCGTTGATCTCTTCGGGGGACTCCTCTGGCGGCTCTGCACACTCGCATGTATAAATACTAACGCTGGTTGTTATAATGACGCCTAGCGTTCTCATAATACTTTTCATTCGCGGACCTTTAAATGGGCTGCACCTATATTTAGTATGCCCTATACTGGTTAATTAAATGTTAATACACAAAAAATCACGGCATCAAGTCGACAATATTTGCTAAAAAACTATACGCGTAATACCGAGCTTTTTTTTTATATACTTCCCCATAAAAACAAGTTGATATTCGTTGTTTTACAAGGTATAGATAGGGATAAAATGCAAATTGTTTTATGGACACTATAATTATTAATTTGGTTATCCCCAAAGCCAGTCTATGCTAGGATCACGCATGTTCAGCATAAAAACGTTGCCTATGCCAAACAAATTGGTCCCGCCAAGCTCCCCCCCTACGTCGGTGGATTCATCTCTGCCAAGCAAGTCGCATGCGTCGTCGGATTCGTCTCTGCCAAGCAAGTCGCATGCGTCGAGCAAGAAGGCGGCGACGCGGCTTGAGCAGGCCGTGCACGATGCTCTGACTATCTACCTGGAGCAACATGATGGGCTGTTGCCTGCTACGGGCTTATACAATCGCGTCATTGAGGAGGTTGAGCGCCCTCTAATTTTTTTGACGCTGCAGTTCGTCGATGGCAACCAAAGTAAGGCCGCAAGCATATTAGGCCTGAGTCGCAACACGTTTCGCAAGAAGGTGACGACGCTGTTGCAGCAGAGGGAAGGGAGCGACAAGTTGAAGAAGCTTGCTACGTCTATTTAGATAAGGAATGATTTTTTTTATCGCATATTCATTTAACTCAAAATAGTCCTTAATTTTCGATATTAAACCAAAGAGCGCTTAACGATTTTTTAACCTTTTTGTGATATAATAGCCATCCACAGCCCCCACCCACCCAGGGGGGCGTGCAGTGGGATCGCTCTACCCAATCTTGATTATGTCATCGTAAAAGTTAACGATGCAACCACTTTTGCCGATTTACTTCCTTAACTTTTTTTATATTGTGATTGCATAGCATCATTTACACTCGATCACAGAACTAGATTTTTAACTCCCCTAAAAACTCAGCTTCGACCCAACCAGCACTGCGGTCCCCTTATTCCGCAAAGGCTTGCTGCTTTCGTCGTACACAGAAGCCCTTTTTACCGCGCACACATCAATATGGTCGATTTCCGCAAATATTTGCACTCCAGACACAATATTACCGGTCATGCTGAATTTGCTGATGTCGCTGAATCCGTGGCTGCAGTGGCAGAAGTGGTTGCTGTCGTTGCAGTGGCGGAAGCAGTTGCAGTAGCTGACGTGGCAGATGTCGCATCAGTGGTTGCTTTCGCTTTTGGCACAGCAAGTAGCAAGTTTGACGGAGCATGCAAACACCCGTACCCCAACAAAAAAGGCAATGCTACGGCTGTTTGCTTTTTATATGCAGCCGCTAAGTTTGGTTGGTTGTACGGAAGGAATTCTTTTAAAGTTGGGTGATTGTAAATGCCAAATAACGTTGTATCAAACTGTGGTTCCAATAGTTTATATGGAATGCCTGTGTCGTCTTGTAATATTGCGACGGAGTGGGTCATCACAAATGTGCGAAGCTCTGAAAACAGTTGCGAATCGTGAAACTTGTATGACGCGCTCTTTATGAATGTGGCAAAGGCTTTGGAGCTGACATATTTTTGCAAAGCCTGTAGTGCCGCGTCGTTTGCATTGTCAACGGAACATGCTACGTAGATTAGCGTTTTGTCTGAATAGTCATTGTTGACTGGCGCTGGCACTGTGGTCGTCGCTGTGGCTGTGGCTGTAGCTGAGCGCATTGTGTCGTTAGCCGTGTTTGCGCGCACTGTGTAGTGGGCTGTGTTTGCGCGCACTGTGTAGTGGGCTGTGTTTGTGCGCATTGTGTCGTTGGCGGCTTTCCTTTTGACGCGAAACCGAATTTGTACAATTTTTATTCGTCCTTCTGGGTCATCTGAAATAATTCCGTCAAGCGATATCGATTTATTGATAACATCTATTATTTCGTACCCAAGTTGCGCAAGCTGAGACATAATAACCGGAGTCGTCCCTATTTGTTGCGACGATATTTGTTCTTGCATATAGCTTGTGACAAAGTATCCCTTTTGGAAAAAATGCTCCATGCATTTGTTCAGCGCATAAAGCGTTTTGTCGGACGAAAGTATATTTTTCGCCGACGCACTCGACCCCGTCCTCTCTAGGCCGACCAGTATATATTCACGCGCATTGGGGAAAAATTGGGTCACGTACGCCGCGTCCGGCCCCCCAAACGGGTAAAATACTCGCTCGACTTGCTGATCCAAGTGGGCGACGTTTGTTTTGCGCCACTCTTGCAACGGCTCAAACACTGTGCGCTTGAGGTTCTGCCAGCCTGCGGACGTTGTGCTTAAAAACTTTTTGATTTTTTTTTCGGATAGAGCCGGGTTGCATGGGCGAACGACTGCTCCTAACTGTTGGGCAATGTGATCGATGTTCGGCAGATCAAGTTTTTCGACCTGGCAGGCGGGATCAAATGTTTTTAGCTGACTAGCGGGATTAAGTTTTTCTAGCTGGCAAGCGGGACTAAACGTTCTTGGCTGGCAAGCGGGATCAAACTTTTCGACCTGGCAGGCGGGACTCCACGTTTCGCCGTTAAGAATTGTGTCTGCGCTTAACTCCGCCGGCAAGCAAGGAGCCGCCTCAGCATTTGGAGGTCGTGTTAACGCGGCAACGTTAAATAACTCGAATCTTTTCGAATCCTTTGGAGGCGCGGGCTCTGCTGGCGCACAAAACGCATGCGCGCGCTCAACGGTGTCATCTTCTGATGCTAGCGGCAAATCTCGCTTATGCAATGCTGCGCAAGACGTTAGAAAAAGCGATGCAGATATTAACAGATTTAACATAGTTGCCGTGTGCTTCGGGATATACCAGGCCCCATGTACAAGGCTATCACACTTGCGTTGAGTCTGCGACGCCCTGATGTGCAGGTTCATAACATATAAGACAACTAGATCCATAAAAAATGAGCCCATTAGCAGAAGGTTGGACATTTCTAAATTGCGTTGATATTGCAAAAAAAAACTTGCATTTTTTTAGACAGCAACTACAATGAAAATCAGGGTCACTATTCTCACTAAGATTATGATTACGTTTATCAATACTACATTCCGCAATATACTTGCCCATAAAAACAATTGGAATTTTTATCCCCGTATACGCTTTGCATTACCACGAACGTTCAAATTGTTTGTTCTGGCGACCCGGTATACATTACCTTTTCTTGTCGTTTTTGCTGCGAGGTTGGTGGCCGCAAATGACGCTAATTCCGTGAATGAACGCTTACGCAGAGCCGATGTATTCTTTGATGTGGCAAAAACATCCTCGGGCATTGAACTAATAGGCTCAATAAATGGCAATGTTGAATTCAGAGCAAGTACTCATGGTGTCACCACCAGTTTTTATGGTGTCACCCCCAGTTTTTATGGTTATTTTTTCGCAAACTTCGTCAAGGATGGGATCGATTGGAAGTACTGTTCCGACGGAGGAGTATGTTTTCATGTCCTCGTCAAACTTAACGGAGACATGACGTTGAGAGGCGTTCTTCAGAATGAGGCTGGACGCTGCCATGAGAAAAGTTTCGCATTTCGAACATTTGGGCGACTTGAAAATGTAGGAAACATAGCGTGCTCCGACCTTGTCACTTCAGCAAAACAATTTCACAACTTCGGCAGCATCCAATCATATAACGGCATTCTTTCACAACATTTTTTGTTCAATTCAGGATTTATGCAGTTTGGCCTCCGCCCAGAAAAAGTGACCTCATCAATGTACGATGTATCGCGAGCCTTGTCGCAACGAACAAAACCTACATACAATAAAGGCGTTTTCAAAAATTCCGGGACCTTTTGCTCACATGGAGAATGCCATATGACAGGTCGTTTAAATTACGTTGAAGATGGTTATAGCGAGTTTGGAAACCTTCAAATGTCTGGCGGCAGCATTAGCGTTGGGACGCAGCGGATGTATACTCTGCCAAGACCAACGACGCCAAGGGGGCCGATGGCGCCACCACAATATCCACCTTATTCGTCATCATCAAGTGATTATTATCCGCCAAGTTTTGTCCCAGAATCCAACGTTGAGCCTGAGCCTTCTGAACCTACGCCTGCCATGATGACTGTACACAATATATTGTTTGGAGAAATTGACACTATATCCGTAGGCAATGCATCGATTTTTAACGTACACACGTTCTCAGTCCCTTCCGTTAATAGTGTTTCCTTGGAAAACGGAGCGATATTTCACTCAGGACAACATATGAATCTTTATTTAAACGAATTCTTCGAAAACAGAGGCGTTCTAAGTTCAAGTGTTAGCATTAATCTTCAAATTAACGCTGAAACAAAAATATTCGGTATAGTAATGGCAATGGAAAATGTAGAACTGTCGTTACGTAGGTTTGAGGACCTAATTCGTTCAGAGATTAGTATGCAAGGCGTTATTATATCACCACACAAAGTTATCCACATTGATACGTATTCAAGGGAGACACCCCATGATCAAGGCCCCCTAGACGAATGTGATGTGCCGCGCGAATCAGTATACAGCTTTCAAAAGCGCACAACGATGGCTGACGAATCAAACGATAGGCTACCTTCGGTGATGCAAATGAGTCAACAAGAGTACCCCTTTCAATTGCCCAACTGCAGTATTGAGGAATATGTGAATTATATACTTAGTGAACGAAAGAGAAATGCTGCGCAAGAAAAAGAATATATACGTGAAGTTGTGCGCGTTCTGCTGGAAAGCGGCAGTAATATTAACGATATTTTTGAGATAAGGAATAATCCGTTATTGAGTATATTAAGAAACGGAAAAGGTACTGCAAAGGACGTGCAATACGTTCAGAGACAATATCCGCGAGTTTGCAGATGGCTGGAACACTGCCAGTGGACTAGTGAAGTATTATCGAACCAAACAAATGGATTAAGCTACATAGCGGCTAGATTTTTTCATGAAATTGTTGTCCTTGTAAGTGTGCTTGAAGCGGAGATGGATGGGTATGGAACACAGTATTATGAAGTGGTAGATCCAATCCCAGTTTTGGTAGATTTCTGTGCACGCCTAAAACCAGTCCTAAAACAAGCCTCAATAGCCCTTGAGATCGACGACGAAGTATTAGCGAATATGTATGACGCGATCTTATTTGCGTATACTTCGTCGTCGTGCTGTGTAATTTAGAAATGTCCTCTTTTTTTTGAAGGAAATTGGCTCATAATTCCCACCGAGGAGGTTGCGGTGCGTTTTCTTGATCAATTCAACACTTCGCGACTGTGTTGGGGTACAAAAGTTAACAAGCGCACACATCCTCCCAAATCTATTGCGGAGGATGTGTGTTTGAACCCGTGGCTTTGCGCGATTGCGATGACATCGTCGGCTTGTCCTTGTCCTATTTCGAATAAAACGTTGGAGCCAGTTATTGATTGTCCCGCATTTTGCCTAACACTTTTGCGCAATCCAGCAAACGCGTCTCTATACGCGCCCAGTCCGTCGTCGCCACCAAATAACGCTCCGGGCGGATCAAACAGCACATCGCAAGGAAGCCGCTCCCCATTTTTTATATATGGAGGATTACATAAAATCACGTCAAATGTGCCGTCGACTTTGTCGTTCCAATTGCTCTGGATAAACTTGGCTCGCGTATCCAGTCCTAATATTGCCGAATTTTTTTGTGCAACCAACAGCGCATCCGCACTATTATCGACCCCCACACCATGCGCATTTTGGTACTCCATCAGGCAAGACAAAAGCAAGCACCCCGTCCCCGTCCCCAAGTCCAGGAAGGTCAGCGCCGCCGCCGTATCCGCGTACAACGACAGCACAGTCTCCACAAAAAGCTCGCTTTCGGGGCGCGGGTCCAGTGTGTCGCGCGTGGTGTAGAACGCATATTTCCAGAAGCTAGCCTTGTTCAGGATTTTTGCTAGCGGCTCATGTGCAGCCCTGCGAGCGACAAGCGCCCCAAGCGCGTCCAGCTGTGCTGTTGCTTCAGAGTCCGGCAAGTTGCGCATCAAGTCAACCGGCGCGCGCCCCAACACTACGTCGTCATACGAGCAGTCCCACACATGCGCCACCAGCATCCATAGCTCACGCCACGGACGCTCAACTCCGGCGGCTCGCAGGTCATTTGCATATGCGGCGATGCGGCGATTCATTTGCTCCTCGCAGGTCATTCGCACATGCGGCGGGACTGCACATACTTATCGCAAATCGTCCGCACATGCGGCGGTTCAACTCCTCGCAGGTTATTTGCATATGCAGCGATGCGATTGTTCACTGACTCTTTATCAGCTGCTCTAGCTCGTTCGCCTGGCAGAACCCCAGAGCGACCGGACTGTGCGGTTCTATGTTTTTGAAATTCCAGTGCGTTTTGTTGCGAATGCCCTGCACTGTAGCGCGAGTCGTCCCAATAAATTTGCAAATTTGAAAATCTGACAAATTCGGATAGTAACGAATCAACCATAAAATCGCACTAGGCTTATCTTTACGTTTAACGACAGGGGTATACTTTGCCTTATTCGTCTTAATCACTCGCTCTATATCAATCGCAGGAAGCATAACCAACCGGGCAGACGGATCCGCCTCACAGCGCACAATCTCGTCCTGGCTCAGCTGAGACGACGCAATCGGGTCAAAGCCAGTCATGTGGTCTGCTTCACCGTCCGCGATCGCTTCAACCTCGAGTATATGCAAGTTACAAAAATCTGCGATTTGATCAAACGTGAGACTTGTATTATCGATTAACCAGATTGCGGTTGCCTTGGGCATTAATGGTTGGGTCATGGACACGTCGCTTGCGAGATACTAACACTCATTTGTCCCATAGCTACGAATTGTTTTCAATAGTGTTTTTTTTCGGCAATTTTTGTAGCAACCGTATGCATCCACATTTGTTACGGCTCAGTCTCCGGGCTTGGTTCTTGGAAATAGAGTGAATTAATGCTATTTGTTTTTCTGGGTAGTATAACATATATATTTTCATCAACATCACAAGGAGTTCATCATGAAAACATCGCTAAGCATAAAAAACTACGAAGCTCTGCAGCTATTAAAATGTTTCGCAGGCTCAGTGTGTATCGCCATTTGTTCGCAGATATGCGTTCCATTTGTGCCGGTGCCATTTACGATGCAGACGCTTGCCGTCCTTTTCGTCGCATCGAGTTTGGGCGCCCGCTATGGGATAATCTCGGTGTTAATGTACCTTGCGGAGGGAGCCATAGGGCTGCCCGTGTTTGCGAAGTGCGCGTCCGGACTGCCTCATCTTTTAGGGCCAACGGGGGGGTACCTGATTGGTTTTACTTTTGCGGCGTATTTGATTGGCACGTTGATTGAGAAATTTAAAGCTAAATCTTTCTTAGCAATATTCGGGAGTGGACTCGCGGGAGAAGTGGTTTTGTTCTTGATTGGATACTTACAATTAGCGTGCTTTGTTGGGTTTACTGCGGCGTTCAAGCTTGGGGTCGTGCCATTTCTTTTAGGGGATTTTGTCAAAGTGCTGTTGTTTGCGTTGATTATGTCAGGAAAGCGGCTCGCGCTTGGAAGATAATGAAGGTATGCAGAGAATCCAGGAGCGCAGGGTAGGGGACCGAGAATGCAAGAGCAGGGTAGGGGGATGTGTAATATTATTACTGCCCCCCGTCCACATAAAAGAAACTAAAATAAAAAACAAACAAAAATAATTCGCCGCGACTATTGGTTGTAATTCTTCAGTATCCGCGATTTATCTTTGTTCCATTCGCGCTCTTTAATTGTTGATCGCTTATCGACTACGTTTTTCCCTTGGGCGAGGGCCACTTTTACCTTAACGCGCCCCCTGTCATTAAAAAACATACTCAGCGGCACAATCGTCATCCCTTTTTTTCGAATTGCCCCCAGCCATTTGTTTATTTCTCGGCGGTGCATCAATAGCTTGCGCGGAGCCTTTGGGGCGTGATTGAACATCTTCGCCTGTTCATACGCGGGGATGTTCGCATTAAACAGGAACAGCGCATCCGGCTCGCTGGACATTTCGCCAACGAAGGATTCGGTGATGCTGCAGCGGTTTAGACGAATGGACTTAACTTCGGAACCAGTGAGCGCAATGCCTGCGTCAATCGTCTCCAATATGAAGTAATTGAAGGACGCTTTGCGGTTGTCGGCGATTGCGTTGGGGTACTTTTTTTTCGATGACATGGGACATATTCCTACAAAGTTAAGTGTTATAGCTAAGCCACTTGTAAGTTGAGCAGAAAAAAACGTTTAGTTATAACCGGCTTAACTATAACTTGCTATTTTTCTGAATAGTATTAATTTCATGGACTGACATCCCTGTGCATTCACTAACAATATCTAAAGACAATCCTTTTTTTAGCATAGAAATGGCAATTTTTGTTTTGCTGTTTGCCTCTCCTCGGGCCTCTCCTATGACCTCTCCTATGGCCTTTCCCCGGGCCTCTCCCCGGGCCTCTCCCCGGGCCTCTCCCCGGGCCTCTCCCCGGGCCTCTCCTATGGCCATTCCTCGCTGTATTGCCACAGTCATCTCGCTATGCCGATCATTGATCTCCCTTTGCCTCAAAAGCGCCGCCACCCGCAGCTTCTTATCCGAGCTAATATATTTCAATGTATTCATAGCCTCTTCGACCTCCTGCACCTTCATATATGTTCTATCCATGCCGACCGGATCTTTCAGAAACGCAAGCCACCCCGTCAACAAATCCTGCGC
>JAISXM010000043.1 GCA_031270515.1 Holosporales bacterium
CGGCCGCACGGTGTTGGTGGAAAGGCATAGGCGTTCCTGAGAATGAAGGAAAAGCTCGACAACTATTCAAGTTTGGTGCGGAAAGAGCAATACAAGTCTTTAAGCTTAGTGCGGATCAAGGCGACCCACTTACTTCGCTATATTTAAGCGAATGCTTGTCTTATACTCACGAACACGTTCATGATCTTGATTATTTCGCTTATATTAAGTACATCAAGAAGAGTGCGGACCTAGGACTGGCACGTGCTCAATTCCTCTATGGAAGAATGTTGGAGGCAGCGGATGGTGTAGCACGCAACTTAATAGAAGCAGCTAGGTACTACAAGAATAGTGCTGACCAAGGAGATCCATATGGTCAGCTAATCTATGGAAATTGCTTAGAGTTCGGAATCGGAACGCCAACAGACCTACAGGCGGCAGCTATATGTTATGACAAGAGTGCGGCTCAGTCGGGAAATTCACAGCTCATGTGTGTGACTTACTTAGGAAGAATGCTTGATCGTCTATATGGAGAGGACGTCATCGACCCCGCAACATTGGTTTCCTGTAAAAAAAGGATAGACGAAATATTTGAAACAGATAGAGAACTCACTTCCTGTATAGATCAATGCCTTTTTGGAATCGTGTTAGAATATGGGTTGGGAGGGGCGCCTATAGACCTAGAACAAGCGGCTGCATGGTACAAGATGAGTGCTGAAGCAGGTTGTGTATACGCTTCATATCGCTGTGGAAGATGTTTCGAGTATGGAATAGGGGTACGCAGAGACACAACAGAAGCCGCTAGATACTACGAGGCGGGGGCAATACAAGATGATCTGGACTCTTTATACAGTTGGGGACGATTTTTATGGTGGGGAATCGGAGGAGTCGCCCAAGACCTCCAAGCCGCGAGAACATGCTCATGTAGTGGAAGTTGCAAACTTCGTAGAGGGAGACACTACGCTAGAATATGTTTAGAGTTTGGAAAAGGAGGAGTCCCAACAGATTTGGATAAGTCAGCTGCAGAGTACAAGATTAGTGCTGACCTAGGGGATGCAGATGCTCAATGCAAGTATGGAATATGTTTAGAGTTTGGAATAGGAGGTGCGTCTAGAGATCTGGAAGGAGCAGTTGAATACTATAAGAGGAGTGCTAACCAAGGGAATGAAGCGAGCAATGCAGAGGGTAAATGCAGGTATGGAATATGTTTAGAGTTTGGAATAGGAGTGCGCCCAAACCCGAAGCTAGCAGTTGAATACTACAGGGCGAGTGCTAAACAAGGGAATGCATCTGGTCTATGCTATTGCGGAAGATGTTTGGAATCAGGAATAGGCGGAGTTCCCAAGAATCTGGCATTCGCAGCTGAATACTACAAGCTTAGTGCTGAACAAGGGAATGCATATGGTCAATGCTGTTACGGAAGGTGCGTTGAATCAGGAATAGGAGGAGTTCCCAAATACCCGAGACAAGCAGCTCAATTATACAAGATGAGTGCTGACCAAGGGAATGCAGAGGGTCAATGCTGTTACGGAAGGTGCGTTGAGTCAGGAATAGGAGGAGTTCCCAAAGACCCGAAACTAGCAGTTCAATTATACAAGATGAGTGCTGACCAAGGGAATGCAATGGGTCAATGCTATTACTCGAATTACTTACTGGGGTCCTCCTCCCCCTACAACTTGGTTGAAGGAACTGCGTATGCTGCTCTGGTTGATGCCCAAGGGTGTAAATGGGAAGACTTCCAGCTCGGCGCAAGGGGCCCCCAACAAGTTGAATAGGTCCCCTTGATTGAGCTACACCGGGTCCCCATAACAAACAATTTGAAGCTCGTTGTATTATAAGGCTTAGGTAAGGATAAACATTCAAATTGTTTTTATGGGTGGTATACACCCAATCACAACTCGTTTTTTAGAGCTTTTCTTGTCTAGGCAATGTGTTGTGCCTGGTTCAATGCGGAAAAACAGGTGTCATTTGCTATATACGTTTGCTCCAGCACCGGATTCCCATTCAACTCGTTGAATGGGCACCCACTGCGTTTCTAAACGACGAACCAGACAACTTTTTATGATTTGGTAAATTATTCAGCTGAAGGCGCTCCTTCATCTTCTCCGTCTGCGGCTGGCCCAGCTGCCTCGTCTGCGCCTACCGCCCCCGCGTCCCCGTCCGGAGCAGCGTCGCCTTCGTCATCCGCAGCTTTCCTCGCCCCAGTCAGCATGTTTTCCGCAACAAGCCCTGCATGGGAGCGAATCGCCTGCTCCAGCTCATCCGCTTTCTTCGGATTATTGCGCAAGTACTGCTTCGCCGCTTCTTTGCCTTGGCCCATTTTCTCTGCATTGAATGAATACCAAGAGCCCGCTTTGTCTACAACTTTTGCGCAAATCCCTAGGTCGACGAGCTCGCCAGTCCGAGATATGCCCTCGCCATACATGATATCCACCTCAATCACCCGGAACGGCGGCGCCATCTTGTTCTTCACCACCTTTATGCGAGTCTGGTTGCCGATCACGTGGTCCTTGTCTTTGATGCTCCCAATGCGGCGGATGTCCAGCCGAACCGACGCGTAAAACTTCAGAGCGTTGCCGCCTGTGGTCGTTTCTGAATTGCCAAAGACAATCCCAATCTTTTGGCGAATTTGGTTGATGAAGATCACGATGCAGCCCGTTTTGGCGACCGTCCCCGTGAGCTTGCGCAGAGCCTGACTCATCAGCCGCGCGTGCGCGCCCATGTGCGAATCCCCCATGTCGCCCTCGAGCTCCGCCTTGGGCACCAACGCGGCGACGCTGTCTATGACGACGACGTCCACGGCGCCACTGTGCACTAGCGTATCCGTGATTTCCAGCGCTTGCTCACCGCAGTCGGGCTGGGAGACCAGGAGGTCGTCCACGTTGATGCCGAGCTTGCGGGCGTAGCTGGGGTCGAGCGCGTGCTCCGCATCCACGAAGGCGCATGTGCCGCCGAGCTTTTGGGCTTCTGCGATGGTGTGCAGGGCGAGGGTGGTCTTGCCGGAGGATTCGGGGCCGTAGACTTCGACGATGCGCCCCCGGGGGAAGCCGCCTATGCCGAGGGCGATGTCTAAGCCGAGGCATCCTGTGGGGATCACCTCTACTTCAAGGTGGCTGTCTTCGCCGAGCCGCATGATTGAACCGCGCCCGAATGCTCGCTCTATTTGCGATAACGCTGCGTCCAGTGCGCTTTTTTTGTCGTTGTCTTTGAACATTGGTAATCCTAGTAAATGCTGTCCCTATGTCTAATTTTACATCAAGTTTTCAGTTTGTGTAGCATCGCATTTTTGGAAGAGTGCGTTTTGGGATGTGGGGGAGTAGTTTAAAAATATTGCGAGTGTGTGCAACTTGAGTTTAATTTTCGCTATTAACGTTTTTTTAACCTTTTTGTGATAGAATGCCATCCCAAACCCCCACCCACCCAGGGGGCGTGTGGAGAAGTGCCATTGCCAATTATAATTCTGTCATTGCAAAGGTTAACAATGCAACCACTTTTGCCAAATTACTTCTGCAGTTTTTTTCGTGTAGTGATTCTATCGCATCAATTTGTATATCCCGAGTCCTCCCCGACGCTTCATAATAAACAATTTAAAGTTCTCTGTATTATAAGGCTAGGGTGAAGATCAAATTGTTTTTATGCCGGTATAGTTAAGTATAGACCACTCGAGCATTACATCAAGTTTCTCTGGCGGAGAGAGCGAGATTCGAACTCGCGATAGAGTTCCCCCTATACACCCTTTCCAGGGGTGCGCCTTAAACCGCTCGGCCATCTCTCCGAATTTGACGATCAATGTTGTTACGCTATCTCCCAGGCACAACGCGAAACATTGCAGACAGAGCGCTCATCGTGAGGAGGAGAACTCTTTCCGATTTGCAGGACGAGTTGCGGAATTTTCTCCGCTTCGCCATTCTTGAGAATGCAGATTTGCGGGATTCCCCCGTTTCGCCATCCTTGAGGATGTGCCGCAGCATAATAACATCATTTTCATTGTAGTAAGATAAACGACAGAAAGCAACTCACTGTCGAGTTTTTTAACTGTACTGAGCATCCTTTCTTTCCAACGTATACCGGCCCATAAGAACAATTTGAATTTTTGTCGCAATGAAAGATTTAATTCGCAACGATTTTCAAATTGTTCATTATGAGGACTCGGTGTGTTATTGCCCGGGAAAAACGGCGCTCCCGCTGGTCGGGTTTGACGTACTCCCGCTTGCCGGACTTGACGCTCTCCCGCTGGTCGGGTTTGACGCGCTCCCGCTGGTCGGGTTCGAATCGTTGCTCTCTTGGTGAGCGTCTGGGAATCCCCACTCTTGTCGTATATCCAGAAAACTTATGTCCCATATCTGTGACTTTGTAAACGCCACACAAAAATCATCAGACGTAGTCACATCAACACTTTCCCCATTTACGTATTTGATGAGCCGAATCTTTTCTGGATATTTAGCGTAAGCAATGACGCGATAATGTTGCGAGTTTAGGTTGCTCAAGTAAAAAGTATAATGCACAAACGCCGGACTTATTTTAAGAAGAAACGCCGGTATATCTACGATTCTCGCAACGTAATGTGGTGCATTCGGATGCGGCGAATACGTTCCTGGACGTATCGTCCTGCGTGCCCAATATGAAAAATTGTGACTCAGCATAGACTTGTCCTTAAACACAGACGAGTCATCCTGCCCTTGTACTAATAGTGTAGCAAGCCACGGCGCAAGTATTGTGGCTGCGCGAGTGTAGGCGCCGCTTTCAAATAAATTTACGCTGCTTTGCGCGGCTCTGGCCGCCAATATTTCTGAATGCTCTGATTCCGGAAGGAAATTCAAGGAATGTGGTATAGCAAACGCCTGCTTAATGGGTAGCGGCTCATCGAATTGATATAAATCGGATGGATGCCCAAGATTAAAAAAAACTTTGTCGTTTCTTTTATGCCCAGACTTTCGAGAAGCTTTCCTGTTAGGTGGTGTCTGCTCGGGTAGCGGCTCTAAATCGGATGGATGCCCAAGATTAAAAAAAACTTTGTCGTCTTTTCTATGCCTACACTGTCGAGCCGCGTCTCCGTCAGTAGACAAAAATTGTGAAAAAATCATTGCGGAAACTAATACATGTTTGGTCATAAATCACCATACCCCTTATTTGTAAAACGGACGCATTGGGTGTCCACCTTACAAAGCAGGGTATCAAGCTCTAGTACTTTTGTCCATAACCCGATTGTCCATAACTCGAAGATGAACAAGCACCGTGACCCGCGACACCAATATCCCGAGGAACGCAACGACAAGCGGAACGCATGACACAAGCAACAGGACGTGCCACATCATGGTATTCCACGTGATCCCCTCCAATCCAAGGTATTTCAACACCATCATAAACGCATACACGATCGGCACGCTTAAGCATGTGCCACATATCCCGCCAAAGAAGGATGATTTCAATATTTGGTTTTGAAATATTCTGGCAATGTAAGAATCTTTCGCCCCAAGTAACCTCAAAACGTCAAGCGTCGAATAATAAGCCTGCAGCGCAGATTTTGTCACAAATACAACAATAACCGCGGTGCAAAACAGTATAAATGAGCCGATCACCAGCGTCACAATTCGCAGGCTTTGCCCAAACACGACCAGCTTGTGCGACCAAGCGCTGTGGTTCTCCACCCCGACGTCGGGCGCGATAGCCCTGAGGCGCGCCTTGATTGCGTCGAGGTCGATATTCGCGGTTTTGTGAAATTCGACATCCAACAGCGCCGGCAACGACAAGTCCACGCTGGACACGGAATCCCCCGTCCAGGCTTTAAGCATGGTCCGGAGCTTTTCGGGATCAACAGGTTTGACGCTGCGCACGCTGGGCGTGTTTTTTAGCTCTTGCAAGACCCGCTCGGTCGTGTGCGCGTGCTGCTCAGAGTTGTGCATGTTTATCGGGATTTCGACGGTCACCTTGAACGCATCGCACGTCTCCCAATGGTGGAATCCGTTGCTAAAAATGAACACGCACGCCGTTACAAACGACAGCAACGAAATCAACACGCTGAATATGAACGACAGACTTCTCGTGTTTTGAACTGATCCCACAGGAATTGTTCTCTTAAAAAATGAAGGCACCGCGGCTCCACGTGACTGTAATACTTGCCCGTAGCAAGATGATAACGAATTATGACGAACAAGCAAAGTTGTGAATATAGCCCGGCCCCCATAATAAACAATTTGAAACTTGTTGCAAGGCCAGGATTCGCTTGTAACAAAAGTTCAAATCGTTTTTATGTGCAGGTAGAATCGGGTCCCAATAATAAACAATTTGAATTTCGTTGCGGGACAAAGCTTCGGCTAGGATAAAGATTCAAATTGTTTTTATGGGAGGCTATGCATAATTATGCGCGCCCCCTCCCTTACAGACATAAACGTAGCAAACATTCCTTATAGGCGCGTTGAGCATCGTCAAAATAGTTGCTTCCAAATCCTTGTCTGATACTTTGTTCTAAGTATTGATGAGCTAAAAACAAGTCTACAGGAACTCCATATCCAGTCATCAAATAGCGTCCATACCAGTATTGAGCTTGCCCAACACCTTGGTCTGCACTCCTCTTCATGTATTGAGGCGCTAACTGCCTATATTCGCTCGTCATCAAACTGAGCGCATAGAAGTATTGAGCTTTCGCATGTCCTTGATTGGCACTCAGTTGAAAATACACAGCTGATAAGGGCAGATCCTTATCAACACCAATTCCGTTTTTTAAACAGCATCCAAATTCGTATTGAGCCAACGCATTGTTTTGCTCAGCACTCCGTTTAAAGTATGTAGCTGCTAATCGCATATTTCGAGGAACGCCGTTTCCGTCTTTTAAACAGCGTCCAAATTCGTATTGAGCCAACGCATTGTTTTGCTCAGCACTCCGTTTAAAGTATGTAGCTGCTAATTGCATATTTCGAGGCATGCCGCTTCCGTCTCTTAAACAGCACCCGTAATGGTATTGGGCTTCTGTGCATCCTTGCTCGGCACTCAGAAGAAGGAAATTCGCCGCGATCCCCAAATCGGGAACTCCCCACCATCCATTACCCATAGCAAGTGCATATTCCATTTGAGCAAGCGGATGGTCCTTCATTGCCGCTCGCTCGTACCACATTGCAGATTCACCTAAATTACGATCCACCCCTATCCCTAGAGCCAAACAGTGCGCCCAACGGTATTCGCCTTCCGCACAGCCCTGAATTGCGCTGCTACGATAGAATTTCGCCGCCGATGCGAGGTCTTGTTTTACGCCGTCCCCAAGTTCCAACGCGCGCCCATAGCGCCATTTGGCATCTGGGTCTTCCATACGTTCTGCTCTCATCCTATAGAAGGCAGCCCTTGAGGCTGGATCAAGTGAGGCAAGTTCTGTGGAGTTCATATCTGCGGACAACTGCGCATTTCCCTCAAAAGATTTACGCAAATCAAGAGGAGACAAATGATACGGTAACATCTCCAATCGAACCCGTGGACGTGGGGTTCGTAAACGTCGAATAACTTTGGGGGATGGAGATGGACCAGCCAGAGCTAATGCTGGACGCGGAACGACTCCACCAAAAGGTGCACCAGTCCTAAACAAGTCGAGAATCGCAGGCGACTGATTTGCGAACAAGAATGATATTTGTTGCATAACGACTCCTCCAAAAGGTGCATTCGCTTCAAAAAAGTCGAGAATCGCAGGCGACTGATTTGCGAACAAGAATGATATTTGTTGCAAAACTACTCCACCAAAAGGCGTATTTGCTTCAAACAAGTCGAGAATCGCAGGCGACTGATTTGCGAACAAGAATGATATTTGTCGCATAACGACTCCACCAAAAGGTGCATTCGCTTCAAACAAGGCTAAATTCGCAGGCGACTGATTTACCAGCAATAATGATAGTTGCAGAACGACTCCACCCTCAGGTGTACCAGCCCTAAACAATGCGAGAATCGCAGGCTGTTGATTGGCCAACAAGAATGATATTTGTTGCAAAACTACTCCACCAAAAGGTGTACATTCCCTAAACAAATCAAGATTCGCACACGATTGATATGGTGCCGCCCAAAATGGGATGTCAGATATATAGCTGAGTTGCTTGCCAATTGAACAGCAGATTCTCATCTTAGACCGTGCGTTTTTTTGCTTTCTTCGAGGATTCTCTGTACTATTTTGACCCCGCGTAGCTATAAGATTCGCAGGCTGTTGATATTGGTCCGCCACAAACGATATGAGTAGAGCGCGTCTACCAACAAGTGTCCCAGTTTCACTCAAATCAGGACAAGCAGACAGTTGACTTGGGGTAGACGTCACCCGAATTGTTCTGCCAAATGTGTCATTCAATGTTATGTCCACATCTAGTTCTTCTAGGAGCGTGCCAAGCACGTCAGCCAGAGCATTCTTAAGGACATTATTGGACAGAACTCTTTGTGCGGCGGAAGATCTCCTTGGAGCAGGGGAGCCAGCTGGAGATGAGAACTGTGAATGACGATTCGCCCCCGAGTTCGGTGTGGAGGCAATTATCGAATCACTAAGGAGGAAAGGAACGCACAACAATATTGTGCAATAAAAGGGGCGCGTCATGGAATATCCATATGCTAAAAACAATATAGGCTTAGTATCCGACATTAACAGCCGCATCGCAAGTGTTTTTTTGTCCTGTGTCAACGCAATTTAGAAATATCCTCTTTCTGCAATTTAGAAATGTCCTCTTTTTAATAGGAAATAGGTTCATAATCCCAGCTGAAACTCCGGCAAAACGTCATGATTTCTAAAGTAATGCTGGTTTTCAGCTAGAAGCCCTACGTTTAGTTCTAGTGCCAAAATCCTAGTTTCTGAGGGGTTGGAAAGAAGTCTAATAGCCGTATACGGGAGACTGTAATGTCCTGTTATATGAGAGGCTAGAGGTAAAATTCCTCTGGCCTACTCGATCGTAACAGACAATTTGTTTCTTTTATGCATCCAGCGGTTGCATCGTTTTATGCAGCCTTTTTGCCGACCTCAATAGCGAAATGATGTCAGGTCTTATGCTGTCGATTTCTGTCGTCCTGACTGGTTGAGGTGCAGGCATTACGCTATCCGGAGTATCCGGCGCAGGTGCAACCTCAGACGCCGCGGCAACTTTAGCATTTTGTGCAGATATAAGCCGCATTAAAACTACATTATATGCACACTCAAATATGCCTTGGGTATACACATTGTGCGCCACAAAATACTTCAGCAACTCTATTGCACAGTGGAAGTCGTCTTTTCTTACCCCAGTTGTCAGCACTCTTATGATTTCATCATGCGTAAGGGCCCCGTATTCTAACAATGTATGTATATATAGAGTACTCTCTCTTTTTAATACAGCACCCAACAATTGCGCTGTGGCAGCTTGAACATCCCGTGGTCCAATCTCACTTGTCTCCGCGGAAAGTTCAATTGCGGCGAGTAAGTCCTTTGCTAGTGAATTTTTTGCTGCGGCACTTCGCTTTAAGTACTTGATCGCTTCAGTAGGATTTTTCTGAACACCCATTCCTATCCACAAACAACGAGCATAGGCATATTGTCCAATATCATACTCTTGATCAGCACTCAGCTTAAAATACTTAACTGCTTCTGCCTCATTTTCATCAACACCTTTCCCAAACAACAAACAACGTCCATATGCATACTGTCCTCGCGCATTCCCTTGTTCAGTACTTCGCTTAAAGTACCGAGCGGCTTCTCTTTCATTTTTATCAATACCGGTCCCATCATGCAAAGAGCATGCATATGCATGTTGTCCTCGCGCATCCCCTTGTATAGCGCTTAATTTAAAGTGCCTGGTGGCCTCTATATCGTTTTTATCAACACCTATTCCATACAGCAAAGAGCTTCCATATGCATATTGTCCTTGCGCATACCCTTGTTCAGCACTCAGCCTAAAGAACCTAGCTGCCTCTGTCTCGTTTAGTTTTACTCCTGCTCCTTGTAACAAACACATTCCATATTCGAATTGCCCCTTCGCATGTCCTCGATTCGCACTCTTCGCCAAATATTGAGCAGCTTTTTTCGCGTTTATTTCGACGCCATACTTTCCAAGCATCAAGCATAATCCATAATGGTATTGTGCGCATTTTTCGCCCATATCTGCACTTTGTTTCCATAGACTAATTCCCATCCCCACGTTTTTCTTGGTTCCTATTCCAAGTATGAGGCAACGTCCACAGTGGTATGCTCCCGCGGAGGAATGTTGATCTGCCGCACGTTTATAGCATTCATATGCCATATTCAGACGTAGGCGACGTCCTCCAATTCCATATTCTAGGCAGCGCCCATAGTTGCATAGCCCACACGCTTCATACTGATCTGCACTTAGTCTGTAGTATTCTACCGCTCCATTTATATCTTGAGCGATTCCTCTCCCGTATTCTAAGCAATACCCATAGCCGCACAGGCCCAACGGATGTTTTTGATCTGCACTTAATTTATAGTAGTGAGCAGCTGCACACAGATCTTGACCGACTCCTGTTCCATTTTCTAAGCAAACCGCATAGTTGTACTGGCCCAACGGATGGTTTTGATCTGCACTTAATTTGTAGTAGTAAGCTGCTGCCATTGGGCTTTTTGGACCTCCTATTCCTTTTAGTCGATGGTATGCGTAAATTATTTGTGCTAACGGGTCTCCTTTATCCGCACCTTGTTTATAATATTGGACAGCCTCAACTACGTTTCGCTTAAGTCCCAGTCCGTGTTCGAGGCAGTATCCATAAGCGGATAAACTCGGTATATGCCCTTTATCAGCGCTTAACTGGTATAACTTTACTGCTTCTTTAGGATCGGGAGCGCACCCATTCCCGTATAGTAAGTGCTCCGCATAAGAAAATTGTGCAAATGGGCTTCCTTCTTGGGCATGGTATCTGCATAACTGGAGAGGCTCTATCTTGTAATTAGATCCGCTGCGAAAGCAGTGTTTGATTGCTGATTCCTGCTGATTTGAAAGAGCGTTCACAAGACGTCCCAGACAGAAGTATACCCAAAAGAATGATTCCCCTAATAGATTGTTTTGGGCTTTACTCAGATTGCAGTAGGTAAGAGCTTGTAGTTCATTAGTCTCGTTGCGAAAGCTTATTTCTACCGTTAATTCCTGCGGTGTTGATATTTGCCGTATTAAGTTATGCTGTCTTAGTATCTGCTGTATTAATTTCTGCTGTGTTGACTTCTTCCACGTTGACTTCTTCCGCGTTGACTTCTTCTGCGTTGAGTCAGCGAACTCAACAGGTGCTTTTTCTCCTTTCATGAAGAATTTGGCGCAGTAATATTGTGCTGTGGCATCTCCTGTGGCCGCACGTCGTGCTAGGACCTCGCCATCCGCTTGGCAGCTTTTCAAATACAGGTTGGCTGGTGTGTTGCGCATACTCATACTCGGGTACGCTGTGAACATCAGACACGGCAGTGTCGTGCAACAAAGAATCTTAAAATAGTGCATAATCTCGTCTTTACTATCCATGACTAGCGTACAGTACCGTACAGAGAAGCCCCTTCGCAAGCCTAAAAGACAATTAACATTTACGACTTCGCGATGTTATAGCTTCGTTGGATAGACCTGCAAATTAACAAAAAGCTTGATTCTAGAAATACGTGAGTTACAATTCCCGCTAGGTGGGTCGTTTTTTCTTAACCATGGCTACTTTACAAAATGTATTATTTTTGCTCATCGCTTTTATCGC
>JAISXM010000038.1 GCA_031270515.1 Holosporales bacterium
ATGATAAAAGGTTTGATGCTTACGATATCACCTACGCAACATTTGAGGGGAAATGCTTTGATGATTGGCCTGAGATATATTACTCTACCAAGAAGATCTGGCCTAATTGGAAGTAGCGACCACTAGACCTTTTGAAAACCCAGCCGCACCTTGCTTTAGGAAGACTGTGGACGAAGCAAAGGCTTTGCTAGGTTTTCAATGAGCTTCGCTATATAGCCAGTCACCGCTGTGTAGGTTTACAAAAAAAACGTGGTTACAGACTTTTATTCAATTTGTTAGAATCGCCTAGGTGCAAGGATTACGCATGTTGACGATGAAGGCGAATACAATATTTAGTGCAGGATGGCTTTTTATATGCTGCAGCAGTGTTTGCGGCACAGTAGAAATGACAGCGTCAAGTGATGAAGAAGGGAAAAGTATGACAGACCAAAACGATCTAACAGAAGAGGGAAAAGAAGCAAACGAAACAAAAGGGAAGCGCAACAGCAAACAAAAAAACGCATCGCCCCCCTCTTCCCCTACCCCGGCATCACAAGCGGATACGCCACTTAAACAAAACGCGAACAAAGCTGCCATCCCGGAATTTAACGTTGAAATACATGAGCATAAACTGGAAGGCTTGAATGATATTTGGTTCATCCCATCCAGCAAGGAGCTCGTCGTTATAGAGATTTGCTTTGAAAACGCTGGCGCCAAAAACGTTACCGCAACGCACCCCAGCCTTGCCTCGCTAGTCCCCCCTATGGTCGGCAGAGGGCCCTGTGGGATGAGCGATCGCGACTTCAAGGTCGCCCTGTACGAATGTAGTTCAGTGCAACACCTGGATATAGGCAATGACCATGTGTCGTGCGTTGTCGCGGCTCCGCAGGACTCGTACAAAAAAGCGCTGGAGCTATATATGCAAGCGCTAACCAACCCTAAGTTGCCAAAGCGATACCTGAGCCAGCTGAAGAAAGACGAAGTCATGCAATGCACAGAAGCACTAAGCAGCCCAGGTACCCACGCGGGCGACGCAGCTCGCACAGTGCTGTACGACGCCAAACACCCATACAGAGTGCTAACGAAGGACGTAATAAAGGACATTCCTACAGTATCGGTTCGCGATACTCGTGAGTTCCTGGAGTTCTTAGGTCAAAAGAACGCATACGTTGTTGTAATGGGACCAAGATCGCAAGAAAAAGAGATTGTCGCAAACGTGGAAAAAGAATTGCGCCGTCTGCCGGTGAAAGGGCGCCCCACGATTTCTAGCAAATTTGAGTTGAATGCAAATCGCAAGGATCTTCACGTCGACTTTGATGTGCCTCAAACAAACTTAATAGCCGTACAGCGCGGTTTTGACAGAAAAGATCCCGATTATTTTGCCAAAAAGCTAGCGTTTGCGGTTGTCGCACAAGGGTCACTGAACGCAATGTTATTCCAGGAGATAAGGGAAAAAAGGGGGCTCGCCTACGCTTGCTATGGCTATAATAATGAGCTCGTGCTTGGCCCCGTGATTTACATCCATGTCGGCACACAAAATGAAAAGGTCCCGCAAGCAAAGGCAGCTGTACTCGAATTGCTTAATACAGTGAGCAAGAAAGGGATACCTCAGCGCAACTTCGAAACAGTAAAAAGCGAAGTCACGGGGGCGTTGGTCGTCAACTTAGACTCAGGAGCAAAAGTCGTCGACTTCGTTATAGGAAAACGAGTGCAGGGCTTTTCAGCAGAAGAAGTCCGAACATACGGGCGCAATTTCGGAGAAGTAACGTACGAAGCAGCCAACAAGGCAAGCAAGACGCTATTCGATGTAGATCATCTGAACTTTATTTCAGTAGGGAAATCTGTGGAGGGAAGCCATGCAAAGTAAGCTAATAAAATGCGGTTTATCTATATTTTCGTTAATCAGCGCAAGCGGAAGTTATGGCGAAGGTGGTGGCGGAAGTGGCGACGGAAGTAATGGCAGAAATGATGCCAAAAATAATGTAAGTTCGTGCTCTTCACAAAAATCAAAAGTTGAACAAAAAGCTGACAAAACAAACATGAAGCATAATTCAAACAAATTATTCAATGCAAAAACAAAAGTATTAGGCAATGGCTTGCGAGTCGTCGTAGTAGAAGACCCAGGCGTCCCAAGAGTTAGCGTCGGCATATTGTATTGCGTGGGGTCGTGCGATGATCCAGACCATTTGTTCGGATTATCCCACATGACGGAACACATGTTCTTTCACGGGTCCCAAAAATATCCAAACATAGACGTAACCATAGCTAACGTAGGAGGCAGTATAAATGCATGCACGTCTTCCGACTTTACCATGTACGTGACCGACTGCCCGACCAACGCCCTACCATTGGTTTTCACAGTAGAGTCAGACCGCATGGGGTCGTTCAACTTAAAGAATGTCGAACTATTCAATCAAGAACAAAAGGCCGTATACGAAGAGCGCTTAATGGCCGTAGAAAATCCTCCACTGGGGATTGCGAACGAATACATCGCGCACTCGCTATCGCCGCAACATCCCTACGGACGCGAAGTTATAGGGTCGAGGCGTAATATTTTGGGATATTCGGTCGACGCTGTAATGAACCACTACAAGACATGGTATGCACCAAATAATGCCACAATTATAGTGGTGGGGGCCGTAAACGCAGAGGACGTATTTGCGCTCGCGGAAAAACATTTTGGAAGCTTGGCGTCGCGCCCTGTCCCAGAGAGGGTGCGTGATAAAAATTCTTTGGAAAAGGATATTACTCACGAAATAGTGCACTATAGCGATAAGATTGCGTCAAACAAGGTGTGCCTTTATTACCCATCATTGCACCGTACAACGCACTCGACGCGAGAGATTGCGGCGATTGAAATTGCGCTGGAGACGTTGTTTGGAAGCGAAACATCAAGGTTCTGTTGGCACTTTATTGACAAAAAGAATATGGCATCTGAATTGTGCGTAAGCTTTCCGCAGGAGCTTGACCCTATGCCTATGTCAATTACTGTGTCGCTCATGCCTGGCGTTTCTATTGAAAGTTTTTTAAAAGCATTTTCAAAAGAAATAAGTAACGTTGTAAAAAACGGAATATCACAAGAAGAATTTGATAGATCAAAATCAGTAATGATTAAGAACATCAGTGTGTGGAATAGTGACGGGCACAAATCAATTAGGAATACGTTCATCAACCTGGCAAAAGGGTTTTCGATAGAAGAAATTGAGAGGCGAGCGGAATACTTGAAAGAAGTAACATTGTCAGATGTAAATTCTGTATTGAATTCTGTTTTTAAAGATGATCCGTTTGCGGTAGTAAAGGTTATACCTAAAGGAATAGTATGAAGGAAGAGCATCAATTAACCACACGCTCGCTTGAGATATTTAAAGAATTAGTTGATGCCTACATAGAAACCGGTGAAGCCGTTGGGTCGCGCCTGTTATCCAAGCGATCGCAATTCCCTCTATCCTCCGCCACCATTCGCAACATAATGGCAGACCTGGAGGACGTGGGCCTTCTGTATGCAGAACACACGTCAGCAGGGCGCATCCCGACAGAGGCGGGACTGAAGTTTTTTGTAAAGGGGTTGCTCGAGTCATCCGATGTAAGGAATGCCGAAAATGAGGATATTGCAAGGATTTTAGAGTCCAAGGCAAATGAAGGCATTGATTCCATTTTGGAACAAGCCACCAGCATTTTGTCCAGTTTGTCGAAGTGTGCTGGCGTCGTGTTATCCCCGCGCAGTGACCATATCTTAAGGCAAATTGAATTTGTATTATTACAAAGAGATCAAATACTTGTAGTAATAATTTCGCAATCAGGACACGTCGAAAACCGCATAATATCGCATGACGAGGAAATTGCCCAAGATCAGCTGGATATATTGTCCAAATATTTATCTGAATATTTGTATGGAAAAACGCTTGCCCAAGGGCAACTGTTAGTTCAAAACGAGCTATCGACACAAAAAGACAAATTTAGCGCAATTGCAACGGATATATTGCAACGAGGGCTACAGGCGGCCGCGGAACAAAAGTCATCATCGCTTATCCTAAAAGGACAAGCCAACCTATTGGACGGGGTTGAGGAAATCGAAGAATTGGAAACTGTGCGCCATTTATTCGAGGCAATAGAAACGAAAAAAACGATGATCAACTTGCTGAACGCTACGTCAAAAGCCGACGACATTCAGGTGTTCATTGGCGCAGAAAATACGCACTTCGATATGACAGGATGCTCGCTCATCGCGTCTCCGTATAAGTCCCCGACGAATCGCGTGATTGGCGCAATTGGCGTGATTGGGCCAACCAGCATGAACTATAGGCAGGTCATTCCGCTGGTGAATTGCATGTCGAAGGTGATTAATCGACTGCTGGAAGAAGAATAAAGACACGATGGGGGGCGAAAAGATTGTTACTGCTCAGTCCCCGGGCATTTTGCAAATTTAAACGTTTGTGATATGAATGATGCTGGTTTGGTTTAA
>JAISXM010000062.1 GCA_031270515.1 Holosporales bacterium
TGTCAACGCAATTTAGAAATGTCCTCTTTCTGCAATTTAGAAATGCCCTCCTTCTTGGGAATCGCCTCATCATCTCTTCTGTGGAGTTTTACACCGGCCCATAAAAAACAATTTGAATTTCTGTTACGAGCAAATCATTGCATTCAAACGCGTTTAAAATTGTTTGTTATGGGCCCCGGAATACCCGATCACGAATACATTGCGAACTATTCTGGCTGCAGCGTAGCAGAAAGCCTAGCTTTTCGTCGATAAGGTTTTCGTCTTTGAGTACAACTCACACCGCATCAAGCACCATAGCCTTCTCCGCCTTCTCCGCCTTAGCCTTCTCCGCCTTCACCACCTTCCACGCCTTCTGGCTCACTTCCCTCATCAGGCGTAACATCTGCCTCTTCAGACTCCTCCTCTTCATCAGCATCCCCCTGAGTTCCCCCCTGATGCGGCGGACACGGTGGATAAGGAAGCGGCTTTTCTTCAAATGCAGCCAACCTCGCCTCCTCTATATCAGGCAGCCTATCATTTATCTCGCTCAACAAAGCACCAAACTCTATGTTCACCGCACTTGAATAATACAGTTGCGTAATAGAACTTGCATAAACAAGTGATTCCAAACCGGATAAACTTGACATAATTGAGTTATACAATTGCACCACGGAGTTCATATCACGCCTGCGATTGCGTTCAAATTTTCGCACTAACGCACTAAGTTTATGCTGGTGAATGGACAGCCCCATCACAGCAGAAGCAATCCCCTCAAGGCGCTCCCTGGATGTTCCACCATTCTCAATATCTTCTTTAGAAAAACCTAATGCATCCTGAATGCTGGCGGATAAATATGGAGAATCCTCAGGAGCAACAAGATGCACGCTATCAAGAGTCTCGTAAAAAACGTCTCTTATTTGGTCTCTGAGCTTTTGCACCGGCGCTTGCACTGGTGTCGACGTCGAATACATTGAACCAACGCACACGAAGGATGCTGCCACCTTTATTAATTTTGAAATCATGATCGTTATTATTTTTACATTGCCCTATACTATTATTTGCATAAAAGTATTAATTTTCGGTTAATGGCGTGTTCGCTTAATAAAGGCCGGTCGCGAACCCCAAAGCTTTTTGTGATTAGGTACAATCGGCAATATTGTCATCCCCACATAAAAAGTGCGATATTGCTACCGTGACCTGCTGTTTGTGCGCAAAACATTGGCTCGTAGTAAAAAAAAGCCCCAATCCTCATTTCGCTCGTCGTCCGTATACATCGTTAGCGCGTTATCCGGAATTGGGTTGACGTGCGCCGTATGCGTTAACTGGGCGCCAATTTCCGCCGCGTGCTCATCGCTGCATCCTTACGCATTGGCGGCGCGGTGCGGCTTGGTGTTGAAGGATGTGATCGTATTTGGACGCAGCAGAACGAGCTCTGATGATGTGCTTGCGGCGGTTGGCGTGCGCGCTGGGCAGCCGATTTTGGCCTGCAACCTAAGCGAGATACAGCAGCGGCTTGCGGCGCTGGTCTGGGTGAAGGAGGCGTCAGTGCGGCGGTTCGTTTGTGGCGAAATTCACGTGTACATTACAGAACGCGAGCCGATTGCAATATACCACGACAAGCAAAAGTTTTATTTGGTCGACACGGATGGCGTGTTGATGGATACGAAAATTGAGCCGTATTTTCGTGGGTTGCCGATTTTGTCCGGGACGAATGCGGAAAAGCATGCCGGCAAAATGCTGCAAATCCTTAGTATATATCCAATTGTTCGCTCTAATATTTCAGCAATGCAATTCGTACAAGAACGACGGTGGAATTTAAAGCTAAGTAATGGTGTTGAAGTAAAATTGCCGTCTCAGAACGTGGAGATTTCGCTGAAAATATTGGATAAACTTATCGCAGATGGACAAGCTTCTTCTGGGGATATTCGCATGATCGATTTGCGTTTGCATAGTCGAGTGTTTTTTAAGTATTCCGATGCAGCAAAGTCGTACCTCGACAAAATGAAAAACGCAAAAAAGATATAGAAAACAATAATATTAACTTGTTTCTTCTTCTGTACTTGTTTGCGGAAATTTATCCTTAAATAACGGATGAAAATTCTCGAGCAATTCGACCAAATGTTGCGACTGAACGTGCGTATATATTTGAGTCGTGGATATATCCGCATGCCCTAGCAACTTTTTTATCACTAGCAGATTCGCTCCATTTTGCAACAAATGCGTCGCAAATGCATGCCGCAGCACATGCGGGGAAATTGCGGCAATCCCTACATTCGCCGCTGCATCCGACAGCATTTGCCCGACCCTCTGTCGCGTAATGTGCCCAGCCGTGGACGGGAACAGCCACGATGCGTCCGTGCCGTTGTTGTTGGGGAGAAAATGTCGGCGCAGCGGCAGGTACTCATTCAGCGCGATTATGCAAGTGTCATGCAGAGGGACCGTGCGCTCTTTGTTGCCCTTACCGTGCACGACCACAAACGGCTGCACTTGGCGACTGTTGCGGTCAAACGAAAAGTTGAAAAGCTTCAGCTCAACTAATTCGCTGACTCGTACGCCCGTTCCGTACAGCAGCTCAAACATGAGCCACTTGCGCCGCCCCTCTGGGGATTGGTCGTTGGACACGTGTTCTAATAGTGCAAATATGGCCTCTGGCGCGAGCACTTTGGGCAGCGGGCGTGAGTTTTTCGGGAGCGATATGTGCCGCGCTGGGTTTATTGAAATGATGCGATCTGTGCATAGCAGCTTGTAAAATTGGCGCAAGGCAACGAGTTTGCGGGATATTGTGGTTGGCGCGAGCCCTAGGTGGGTCAAATGTTGGCGATATTGCTGTATGTCTTCTTGGGTCGCATCTTGGAGGCGTTTATTGCAGTATAGGCTGAAGTCCTGGAGGTCTCTTTGGTAGGCCTCGGTTGTGTTGGTTGCGGAGTTGCGTTCTGTAATGATGGCTTCGATGAACCGCTCAATTAACAAAACATTCTCCTTAACCAAAACAACGTTCTCTTTTTCCAAAACATTCTCTTCCGACATTTGCTCTTTCTCACAAAAACAATTGGCATATTCATAACTACCTAAATGTGCGTATATTCGTGCTTTGCGGGACTGTCGTCAGCTGCTGATACCCATTGCGCGCGCCAATGTTACTCCTATATATATGCTCCCACGTTTGACGTTTGCTCATTGCCCCTTTATTTTCCTTTAAGTACATCGACAACGCATCGCTTTCCTTGCACAGCGCCTGCACGCGGACCTTCGCAACGCCGCTATCGTACGTTCCCAGCATTTTTGCCGCAGACACCGACAAGTCCAGGATCCGCTTCTCTATGTACGGGCCGCGATCGTCGACAAGCACGACGGCTGACTTGCCGTTCGCCAAATTCGTCACTTTTACAATGGTCGGTAGCGGCAGAGTCTTGTGTGCGGCCGTCATGGCGTATTGGTCGTAAGGTTCCCCCTGGGCTTTCGGTTTGCCATGGCATTCCGGCCCATACCAGGAGGCGAGCCCGACTTTGTCGTAGTTGTAATATAGCTGCGGCGTGTATTTGACTCCTTTTATCGTGTAAGTCTTAGACGAGTAAATAACTCCACGCACTGAATGCTTGTGGAGAGTCGAGCACCCTGTGAGTAGCAATATCACCATATATATGGTCGCGTTATACTTTTTCATTTATCTTTCTGTGGACGGGAATATCCCCAAACACAAAAAGTTTACCAGTGCGTCGTTTCGAATCCCGGGCGAGACCCTATTCAACTAGTTGAATGGGCACCCGGCCCGTTCTCCAAAACTCCTGCTATAACTCTTTTTGTGTTTGGGTATAGCAAAGCTATGCGGCTCTTTTCGCTGTCCTTGGCGGAATCGGATCCAACCGCTTGTTCTCAATAAACGCGTTGTATATAACAGGAACCCACTGCTCAAATATTTCCTGCAACGCATACGCAAACATCCGCGACTCATACTGCGCAGCCGGATTCGTGCGTAGATTCAAGATATGCACCAAGTTGTGGATATCAATTCTCCCGTTGAATTCAACGTATTGACTGGCCGGGCACAACAGCAGGTTCAGATCATCTGCGCGCTTCGTCATATCCAACTTCGCTAGCTGAGACTGGGATTCCTTGAACGCAACATTTACGCTGTTGGCCAACTTGCTTTGAGCAACAGGCATCAGCGTCTTGTTTTTCTCTGCGCGAGCCTCTGGCACGTACACATCGTTAATCAGGCGCCACCTATGTATACCCATCGTCCTGTGGCGGATTACGTGCCTGAACACGAAAAACGGCACGCGAGACTCAAACAGCAACGTCGTCAGCTCAAACGGTGAGCAATGCCCCAAGTTTATCAACAGCTGCACAAAGCTCTCGATTGTCTGCATTGATGACGGATTCTGCTCAACTCCAAACGACATGCCAACCGCATCATACGGCGTTTTCATTGTGCCAGAGTAGTTCGTAACCTTGATCCAACACTTATCCCCATCCATAGGAGTCCCGTCCTCTTTCGCAACAATGTGCTTTTGCCCGAATTTGCTTTCGAGGTTCTCTGAATTTTGACGGAAGGTTAGGTTTTTCTTGGATGACGCTCCAGCATTAATAAACTTATCCCAAGCTTCTTCGCTAGACGTCAGTTTTCCATTCTTGAACAATTTATAAATTTTTGGAAAACCAAGTTGAAACACTATTTTCATTTGGTCGATAACCGGCTTCATTAATAAATTTTCTTCGTCATCATAAAATTGGATGAACTTGATCAAATTAAAAAGGGACAGCTTCGTAAAAAACTGAGTATATTGACTCGTAGGAAGCACGCCGCGGCTCAGCTCCCTTGAAACCCCAAGGTCGATAAGTTCGCGATAATCGCGAAACCGCGCGTCATAATACTCGTCAACTGTGTTTGCTAATGAATCGAAGGCTTTATAGTCCGAAAACATATCCTTCAGCGTTCCCTTTGCAACATTAGCCTTAGGCAATTCCGCATACCGAGCAGAGAATTCATTAACCCCTGCGCTGCCATTGAGCATGCACGCGACCGTACTTGCTATTGGGAAATTACTGCAGTGGAACAACACTACAATACTATCCAAATCGGAACACCTGGGCAGCACGTGATTCAGATGCTTTTCGAACCATTTTTCCTGCTCCTTTGCAGGAACAATGTCGTCCTCGTTTCCGGCATAGTCGATCACGTCGACCTTCAGCTCCTGAGCCTCAGGGAAAACTGGGGCCCCGTTTGCGGATACGGACTTCGGGGTCCCATTCTTTAGTAAATACTCCAAGCCCAGCGAGCATGATCTCTTCGTTTCACGAAACTCAGCAAAGCCTGGGCGACATGATGCACTTCCAGCGATTTCAAATAGATTCTTCATATGACAACTCCTTGATAACAAAACCAGTTTGTAACTGTCTCAATTCGACACACTTTTGTCAAGTTGGTCGTTTGATCGTTGTGTCGCGTTGTGTATGAAGGGATATACTCTCGGTGCTATGAAAAAAAGTTCAAATTGTTTTTATGGGCAGGTATCGTGTACAATTAATAGTAGTGATAGAGCAGCATTTGGGTATGTGCGATGTCTTCGTTATTAAGCCCGCAAATCGACTTTGTTTTCAAGAATATCTTTGGTGTGGAAGGCAAAGAGCCACTATACCCAATCACAAAAAGAGTTAGCAGCAGGAGTTTCGGATAACGGGCGCAGAGCTGTACTAAACGTACTGCTCAAGCCCGGAA
>JAISXM010000044.1 GCA_031270515.1 Holosporales bacterium
ACGTCATATAGTCACAGTATCAAGAAAACTGTGTAAGTAAATTGGCAAAAGTGGTTGCATTGTTAACCTTTGCCGTGACAGAATTAAAGTTGGGTAGAGCGATCCCATTGCACGCCCCCTGGGTGGGTGGGGGCTGTGGATGGTTATTATATCACAAGAAAATTAAAAAAACGTTAATAATTTTGATATATATTTTGTCGTATGACACATTTCTAAATTGCGTTGATAAATCGAAACATTTGGAATGACTAGCTCTCAATTTTTCTGATAGAATCCTCTTGTTAGAATTAGTAGCCTGTCCTTTCAGGGAAACACCTACCATGCACCGCAACTTAATCACGAATTTATTGAATGACTATTTCCCTGGAAATGTAGAAGAACAGGCAAATAAAACAAGAATGCTAGATTTTCTTGCAACTGAACCTTCTTGCTTTGAGCGCGCATGTCAGAGTGGGCATTTTACGGCAAGTTGCTGGCTGGAAAATTTTTATGGTAACGCGGCGTTGCTGACTCACCATAAAAAATTTAACGGCTGGCTTCAACTTGGCGGACATGCTGACGGCGATAACGACCTCCTGCGCGTTGCAATTAAAGAGGCAGAGGAGGAATCTGGCCTTTCAGTGGAACCAGTTAGTGACAAAATTTTCGATCTCGGCGTCCATTTCATCCCATATGAAGGCGCAACCCAGCATTACCATTATGACGTTCGCTTTTATTTACGAGCCACAGAAGACAAGTCTTTCACGGTCAGCGAAGAGTCACACGATTTAATGTGGGTTGAGCGCGATAATCAGCTTCCTGATAATGTCGACGTCAAACGAATGTTTTTAAAATGGAAACAGCTGAAATCGTTTTTGTGGGCAGGTATAGGAGCGTAAATTGCAAAAAATCGTTGAAGTAAATAACCTTTGCGTTAGATTTGGGGACTTTTGGGCCGTAAAAAATGTATCGTTCTGCGTGAATTGCGGCGAAATTTTCGGATTCCTCGGGGCCAATGGTGCGGGGAAGACGACGACAATCCGGGTTATTTGCGGATTGATTAATCCCACAAGTGGCGAGGTTGTCGTTGATTCGGAGCATTTCATTCGCGGAAAGGAGGACGTCATAAAGGCAAAGGTCGGGTATATGTCCCAGCGTTTTACTTTGTATAATGACTTGTCCATAAAAGAAAATCTTGATTTTGCGGCAACAACTCACAATGTATCAAGCAAAGATTTACAGCGGAATAAAACCGAATTATTTGAATTAATCCAGCTGAATCGGAAGGAATCTACGCTGGTTTCAGAGCTCCCCAGCGGCATAAAGCAGCAAGTCGCGCTTGTTGCGGCATTGATTCATCAGCCCAAACTTGTCGTGTTGGATGAACCTACGGCTGGCGTGTCGCCTGCATCGAGGGCGTCGTTTTGGGAGCTGATCCGACGCTTGACGGACATTGGGAAGACTGTGTTTGTGACGACGCATTACATGGATGAGGCGGAAAATTGCGGGCGGATTGCGCTTATGCGCGCTGGGGAGCTGATCGCTATGGGGACCGTTCCGGAGCTCAAGCAAAAAACGTTTACGGGGCAAATGTATAATGTGACCCCGCGTACGCCATTGGCGGATGAGGAGTGCGCACAATTAGCGGAGCGTTGCGTGCTGTTTGAGCCGTGCGGGATCCACTATCACGTGATTTTTAAGGATGAGCGCGATTTGGCGATGTTCGACTCAGGGACTACGGTGGAAAAGATTCAGCCTTCGTTGGAGGATGTGTTTATTCAGCTGGTGGAGGGAAGATCCGCTTAGGACCCCAAACCAGGGTTAGAACTGCACGAAGAACAGCAGCAAGGCAATATATAATCTTTATATAGTTGATGGTCTACGTCCTGCATAGTATCTAGAACTTGTTCATCAATCTCCGAGATGAAGTCGCGAGGAAAAGAATGTCGTATCAACCATGGCATGGGGGACACCTCAGGATGATACCCGCCTAATTCAATAAATCTGCGAAGCATTGCTTTTAATTCATCAAAACATTCAAATTTCTTGTTATATGTTTGGGCATCTTTTTCTCTAATTATCGGCACAATGTCAGAAAGTATTCCTCGCAAACCAGAAACCATTGATTGCAAGCTCATTGATTGTCCAATCTTTTCTATTTTCCATACTAAATCCTTATCGTTCTGCTCATCTACATATAAGTCATATCCTAAGTAATCATACACTGGCATATATTTTCTTGTCATTATGCTGCAAAGCAGATTGTTAGGCATATGCGTGTAGTCAGTACGTTCTTTGCATGGCAGTGCTTTCTCTATATGATGCGGGACACTCCTCCAAAATGATATCCAGAATGAGTTTACGTCTGACGATAAAGTACGATCGTTTGAACGTCCTCGCTCTAAATTCACAGCTCTAATCAATAATGAGTCAAATTCATTTGCAATCACGTACAACAAAAAAATATGAGCATCGTTTCGATCTAGTGGCTCGATTGCTTTAGCGCATTCTAATACAGACGCTATTTGCTTTTGCGGAAAACCATCAACAAATAAGCCTCTCCATATACCTGGTTTCGATGCCCAAATGCTGTTTCTCGCTTTCCAAAAGGCATTTAATGCGACAACTTTTTTGTCTAGTTTTTCGAGTGTTTCAGGGGGCAGACTCAATACGCTAGCCTCAGAAAAAGAGCGTAATTCAGTAATACGGAGGATATTGTTCGAGAGTGAAACGACTTGTTCCGCATTAACAGGAGCAAATGTATTATTCAGAATATCGATTGCCGTCCTCCCTTTCAAAAGTTCGCGATACACCGTAGAGTAGATAGAAGCCGCATCTGTCGCCCCCATCGATTCAGGGGGAATCCTCATCGATTTCATTGACAGCAGAATGTGCCTAGTAAGCAGAAATGCTTTCGCATACGTATCCTCCGAACAAAATACAGATCTTACCGTTTCCGTTGGGACGCCAGCTATGTCCGCATCCGTTGGTCCGCCAGCTATGTCCGCATCAGTTGGGACGCCTCCACCCAAGGCATCAGTTGGGACGTCTGCCTCCAGGGCATCAGTTGGGATGCCAGTTGTGTCCGCATCCGTTGGGACACCGACTGCGTCCAATGCCTCAGTCCGAATGCCAGCTGTATACAGTATAGTAGATTGCATAAACTGCGCTAAAAATTGCTTATCTCTCGCGGTTGACGCACACACGACTTGGTTCTCTTTCGCGATAGACATACGAAATATTTTTGCCTGCACCAAACGCAGAACTCCTGCGTCATAGAACCAATGCGGCATAGACGTAATCTCATATTCAAACTGTTTCGCGAGGCCAAACAATTCGGCATATTTCTTTAAGATTAAATATTCATAAAGAGGACTATTACTTCGAGGATCGTCTTCGTTATATACATTAACGACCAACTTACCGTTTTGTCCTGTTACACCCGCTGAAATGGACTGTGCCCCAAGTTTGTCTACATCAGCGACAGCACACCTGAGCAAGTCTACATTGAGCCGCGTTTCATTTATAATTGCCTTTACGATATTGGGCGGACAAGAAGGGACGTCCTCTTGCAACAAAGATTGTCCGCGAGAAAACGGGCTTGCGCACTCAACACTACAAAAGCCTAAGCTCCATATTGTCAGCATCAGTACACGACACAGCAAATTGTTTAACATGTAAATCAATACTTATTAAATCTATCTAAGTATCATTATACTCTGTGTCGTAGTACAAAAGCAACTTGAATTTTCTTTTTTGCAGCGCGAGTCTTCCTAGCCGTAGTGGTTCAACCACCGTATATCCCCATCATAAAAATGCCGAATATCCGTCACCCCATACTTCAGCATCGCAATGCGCTCCACACCAATCCCAAAGGCAAACCCCTGAGCCGGCGTTCCGTCTTCAAACGTCTCTGCACCGCAATTTTTGAACACATTCGGATGAATCATGCCGCACCCCAGTATTTCCATCCACGTCCCCCCCATATCCAGCTTCAGCTCTCCGTTTACACGAGAGCAGCAACAATCCACCTCAGACGAAGGCTCCGTGAACGGAAAAAAGCTCGGCCGAAACCGCACAGGAATCGCATCCCCGCGCTTCGCCATGGCACACAAGTCCACATTAAACAAAAACGACAGCAAATCCAGCAAACAGTACTTCATGTGAGCCATGGTAATCCCTGGCTCCGCCACAAACCCTTCGATTTGATGGAACAGAGGTGTGTGTGTCGCATCAACGGCGTCATTCCGAAACACGGCGCCGGTCGATATGCCGCGCACGGGAATCCCCTTTGTCGAAAATGTCCTGATCTGCATTGTGGACGTGTGCACCCGCAGCAGCATTTGCTCATGATTCTTCAAATATAAAGTGTCCTGCTCCTGGCGCGCCGGGTGATGGCTCGGCATATTCAGCCCATCAAAGCAATTAAACTCGCTGTCCACCTCCGGGCCGCTCGTCACCAAAAAGCCCCTCGAACAAAAATACGACGACAGCTGATCGGATATGCGCGTCAATAGGTGGCGCTTCCCCGTTGTGATCGGGCGAGTCGGCAGTGTGACATCCAACGCCTCTTGCTTTAGGCGCTCATTTAGCTCCAACTCATCTAACTGCTGTTTCTTTTGCTGAAACAATCCCTCAAATGACTCACGGATGCAATTTAAGCGAGCCCCAACCGAACGGCGCTCATCTATGCTCAGATTTCCCAGCTTTTTGAGCTCTAGAGTGAGTAAGCCATTTTTGCCAAGCAACTCAACTCTAGCTTGCTCTAATTCGTGAAAATCAACGGCGGCTTGAATCCTGTGTTCCCAATCATGAACCAAACATTCTGCGAATAGGCCCGCTCCAGGATTGCACGCATCAGACGGAGCATCAAAATCTGCCATAAATTTCTCCTTGTTTATGATGGGAATCAGGTATACCCAATCACAAAAAGTTTACCAGTTCGTCGTTTCTAATCTCGGGCTTGAGCAGTACGTTTAGTACAGCTCGGCGCTTGGCCTCCAAAACTCCTGCTGCTAACTCTTTTTGTGATTGGGTATAGTTGTCAAGTTAAGTATTAGCTTTATCTGCGAGTGACTTTTTTGCCGTCTCAATTAATGTATTGAACGACGCCGGCTCAGCAACCGCCATTTCCGCCATTACTTTGCGATCAAGTGTGACATTTGCTAGCTTCAAACCATTAATGAACGATGAATACGTCAGTCCAGCTTCCCTCACAGCAGCGTTAATCCGCTGAATCCAAAGCCCTCTGAACTCCCTCTTTTTTGCGCGCCGATCCCGGTACGCGTACTGCAGCGCCTTCTCTACGCGCTCCAGTGCAATGCGATAGCATGTGCTTGAACGTCCACGATAACCTTTTGCCATGTGGATGATTTTTTTGTGGCGAGCGTGGGCCGCCATTCCTCTCTTAACTCGAGCCATAATGTAACTCCTTACGAACGTGGATTTCGACTATACGTGAAAATAATTTGCGCAAATCTTTTTTGCGTCACTCGGGTGCATAATTTCCATGCCACGAGTTTCTCTCAACATTCGGTTCGATCGCTTGCGCATGTTGTGGCGCTTCCCCGCTGGAGCCATTTTTACTAGGCCGGATGCAGTCAGTCTAAATCTTTTTTTAGCGCTGCTTTTGGTTTTTAGTTTGGGCATTTTTTCTCTCTCTCTTTTTGCGGTTAACTATTTTTCATGGTTAACGGATAACAACACTTGTCCAGCGATAAGGCATGCCCGAGGCACTATACCTCTGCCTGTTCACATGGACACTGTATATACCTGCCCATAAAAACAATTTGAATTTTTATCCTCACCTAAGCCTTATATTACAACGAGCTTCAAATTGTTTGTTATGGGGACCCGGTATAATGGTATAAAAATTAAGCGTGTATGTCAAAATCTTGATATAAAAATCCTGCGTCAATGGAGCGTGCAAATAGAAATATGGGAAAGTGGAATCATCAGCGGATGTAAACTTGTTTGTTATGAGGCCCGGTATATATCCCCATAGCAAACAATTTGAATGTTTACTTTTATCTAATCTTTGTATTACAACGACATTCAAATTGTTCTCATAACGATATATATATTTACGCGACTTCCCTAACAGATAAGCTGGCAATTGACGTGGCTATGCGGTCAGGAGGGAACAACGCACTTATTTCTCCAGGAATCGATATATTCAACCTATTATTGCATCCCAAAAAAACATTCTTCCCTAAGAAAAGAAGCTGACTACCATCGCCAATCGAGACCTCTCTAAGTTGATCACAATGCGCAAATACTGAGTTTGAAATGAGCCTTACAGAACCAGGTATATCTATTAGCGTTAGACTTTTACATCCTTTAAATGCCTCATTGCCAATGCTCACAAGGCGGCTATCTTCTTCGAACTTTACTGACAGAAGTTCAGTGCAACCTTCAAACGCACTATTCCCTATCCATTGGACTTCGCTTTGTATATCTACTTCTCTTAGATTATTGCAGTTTGCAAACGCCATTACTCCAATATCGGACACAGGAGTTGTTAATTCCTGCGGCGTTGAAGCAGATTCCGCAATAGGTCTATTGTTATGCATTTTTACGGAGATTAAGCGTTTACAACCAAAGAATGCCATAGTATTAATTTTTTTAAGATTTGCAGGTATTGTTACTCTATCTAGACCGGTACTACAGAATGCTCCGTTCCCAATATGTGTGAGCTGGCTTGGTAGAGTTGTGCAAAGACTATTACAACCCAAAAATGCAGCCATTTCAATGTCTTGAACGTGGTCTGGTATAATCATGTTAAAGTTTTTACAACCACCAAAAGCATTGTACTCAATGCGCGTAACACTACCAGGGATAGCTACATTGGCAAGATATCTACAGGATGAAAAAGCACTTTTACCAATACTGGGGGTTCCATCAGGAATTTCCGCATATTGCAAATAAGCACAATACGAAAAAGCAGATTCCCCCATAGTGGGAGGAGCTGATGGTGCATGTGCATTTTCACTTGGGGGGAATAGTCGGAATTCTCGAATCGCATGATTATCAGAAAACGCTCCTGGGCCAATGCTCGCATTTGCCGGAGCCCTGAAAATGCATCTATTCACAAGATGAGGCGGCGTTTTAGGTCTATCTGGCACGTTAGGTCTATATATCGGTCCCGAGATAGGTGGTATTGAAATAGTACCCAAGCCTTCTGCTGGCAGTTCGCTTATTTTCGACATAATATAATCGATCTTGGCCTCGTCGATTATTGGAGCGTAAATATCAATTCTATACATCTGACACGTCGGTGTGATATTGCTGGGCGTATCCGGATGCGGTTGCTGGTCAGTTTCACGCTCGACGGCTTGATGCCTAAAAACTTCAAAAGATCCGCCGCCTTCAAAAAAGTTTTCCTTTATAACAGGAGCGTCACTAGGAGAAAGCATTGCGCTAATAAGAACCAATGGCCCGTCTTGCGCAGAATCAGGTTCGACAGATACAGATGCAAGGTCAGGCCCAGCAGACGCGTCACTTGATGCGACAATCTGCTGATGAGATACACACGCGAAACACAGCACAGATACAAAAATTTTATTTGATAATATTTTATTCATAAATCTAGACCTTTAAAATTATAAATACACTCGCGTAGTCTATTAAGCACAAGCGCGGATAGATCGTACATTAAGTATATAATTGTTACGTTAATAAACAGTTAAAGTCATTGAGCTAATAGAATATGTATACCCGCCCATAAAAACAATTTGAATTTTTATCCTCACCTAAGCCTTATATTACAACGAACTTCAAATTGTTTGTTATGGAAACCCAGTATAATGGTATAAAAATTAAGCGTGTATGTCAAAATCTTGATATAAAAATCCTGCGTCAATGGAGCGTGCAAATAGAAATATGGAAAAGTGTAATCATCAGCGGATGTAAACTTGTTTGTTATGAGGCCCGGTATATATTCCCAATAACGAAAACATTGTGAATTACTTGAATTGCCGTGTAGGGGGAAACCGAGCTTCTTCACCTACAAGGTTTTTTTTGTGATTGGGGATACATTTTAACGACTTGTTTCCATTTTGTTCGTATTGTTGTACATTTTTAGTAAGTATATTGGGTTGACATTGAGCCCATCGTCGCAACGAATGTGATTAGCTTTGTGGTTGGTGCCGCAGATGACGCTATATCACGTTACATTTTAGTCGTTGTGACTTAGTGGTTTGATAAATTGACGGAGAGTGCATGGATAATGAAAAGCAGCGTACAAAAATACGTTCGACAATAAGTATAATTGCTACCATTGCTATAATATTGGGATTTCACACGTTTTTGTATCAGCCATACACGATCCCCTCGGGCTCAATGACCCCCACGTTGTTGGTTGGGGATTTTCTCTTTGTAAATAAATACGCGTACAGTTACTCCAGGTATTCGACATTTTTGCAACCGAAGTTTATTTCCGGGCACGTCACTATGGGTTCCCCAAAAAGAGGGGACATCGCGGTTTTCTTTCACGACTTCTCGCGAGAGGATGAAGCGCAACACTACGACCACGGGATGTTTGGAGGCTTTTTCTCCAGGCAGTGGCGCAACATCCGAGGCGCGATAGGTTGCCCCATGGAGGGGGTCCACTACGTTAAGCGCGTCATAGGGCTCCCTGGCGACAAGATCCAGATGAAGGCGGGGCGGCTCTACATCAACGGAAAACAGATCCCGCTTGAGTTTGTGGATACGTATCCGCTGAACGAATCGCATATGCCGCCCATTGCGAGGCGGTATGTTGAAACGCTGCCAAATGGCGTAAAGCACTACGTTCTGAAGGCGTATCCGTTTGGCGAGGCACATTTGGATAATACGCCAGAGTTTACAGTCCCGCCTGGGCACTACTTCATGATGGGGGATCACAGGGATAATTCGCTGGATAGCCGCGAAATCAAGGGGGTCGGTTTTGTGCCCGAGCATAAATTTGTGGGGGCACCGGCGTTTTTGTTCTTTTCTACGGAGGCGAGTTGGCTCCAAGTGCATAAGTGGCTGTTTTCCGTGCGCTGGAAGCGGCTGTTTAAGGCGTATACGGATAAGCTGCGGAGTCCGTTAACGCCCAACGTTTAAGCTTACCTCGGGGCCCCATAACAAACAATTCGAAACTCGTTATAACGCAATGATTTGCTCGTAACAAAAATTAAAATTGTTTTTACCCTCATCCAGGTCTTGCATGACAACGAGTTTCAACTTGTTTGTTATGGGGACACGGTGTATACACGTGGAGCAACAACTTTAACATATGATCTCTACGTTGGATGGAAAGTAGATAGGTGACCGCTGACCCCATGATTTATTAAAATTATAAACATGTGTTATCTTAAACGACAGAACGCGGTACAACCCACGTCACAACGACCATCCAGAGGAGTCCATGTCCTATACATATCCAGACAATCCAATATCCATATACATTCATTGGCCATTTTGCACATCGAAGTGTCCATATTGTGCGTTCAACAGCTACCCTGTCACTGAAGTCTTAGACTTTGAGCGATGGAAGCTTGCATACATCGCGTGCATTCGCCATGTGGCTGAGCGCTCCGCCGCGGGCCGCACAGTAACGTCCATATATTTTGGTGGCGGAACCCCTTCGTTGTTGTCGTATCAATTCTTAGAAAGCCTATTAAGCGAAATAGATAAATGTTGGGCCGTAAGCAAAGATTGTGAAATTTCAATAGAAATGAACCCCGGGTACGTGACCGAGGCCAACGTCAGGGATTTTAAGGCAATCGGGATCAACCGCGTTTCAATTGGCGTTCAGTCGCTTACCAGCGAAGGGCTTCGCGTGTTGGGACGCAAGCACACGGTGGAGAATGCGCTGCTTACAATTAAAGCGTGTGCGGCGCTTTTTTCGAACTACTCCATTGATTTGATATATGCTTGGCCCAATCACACACTTGAAAGCTGGAAAAAGGAGCTGGTTGATGTATTTGCGTTAAATTTATCGCATATATCGTTTTATCAGCTCGTTATTGAGGACGACTCTACGTTTGGACATATGTACTCGCGGGGCGAATTACTTCTTCCGGATGACGACACTTGCGCGAATATGTTCGAGTACTTGCAAGAGGCAACGGACAAAGCGGGAATACCTGCGTACGAAATCTCGAACCATGCGGTGCCAGGGTTTGAGTGCCGTCATAACATCTCCTATTGGAAATATTTAGATTACGTTGGCATTGGGCCAGGCGCGCACAGCAGGATTACGCTTGGGCAACAGAAGTACGCGACGGTGCACGAGTCGAATCCGAAGAAGTGGCTGAACTCCATTATGGACAACCAGCACATATTGGAAGATATGGTTCCTCTGTCCCAAGATGAGCAAGCGAAGGAGGCGATATTGGTGGGGCTGCGTATGGTGGAGGGGATTGATATAAGAAAGCTGCCGTTGCCATTGAATCAAATAATAAACTTAGAGGCGTATGAGCGCTTGATTAAAGAAAATTATTTGGTCGTGGACGGGGATATATTGACGGCGACATATAAAGGGAGGAAGCGCTTGAATGCGTTGATTGCGTATTTAATTAGGTAAGGGGAGCAAGTGTATACTTACCCATAAAAACAATTTGAATCTTTATGCTCGCCGAGGCGTTGTACTACAACGAATTTCAAATTGTTTGTTATGGGGACCAAATATATACCCAGTCATAAAAGATCTATGCAGGTCGAATGTCTGCATACAGCTGACACGTTTTCTTCCAAGCGTGCATCCATGCCTGATACACAATTCGCTTCGTCAGACTTGCATCGGTCAAATCTGGCATTCGCAGATACATTTTCATTAAAGATGGCGGGCTCGTTGTTGACACGCACGGCAATACATCATCTATGCTTTGTATTATGTATTGCGTTTTGTGTTGTGAAAATCCGAGCAGAAGTGAGGACACTTTTTTCATAAACTTATCATCCCATTTGTGCCACCATTCATCTGGCCATGTTTGTGGCGCATCTGGCCATGGCCTTTTTTGTAGCGATAATTGCGGACACTCCTCAAATAGGAACGCGCGCCACACATACTTATCGACCGAACGCGGTTCTAAATCCGTGAAGCAATGAAAGTGGGAGACGCGATGCATGAATACTTGCAAGCGGTGTGGGTCGTTTTTGCTAATGGAAGTAATCCGCTCAAGTAACTGCGTCACACAAGTTTGACATTTTTCCTCTATCTCGCTGTCGCTAGTTCTTGGACTCACAGTAGCAGCGTAGGTTCTGTGTATCCAGTTTGGAAGCCAATTATAGTTCGCTTCGTATGCTCTCCTGGCGAGTGCCGTTGCGGTAACATCTGGCAATGGTTGATCCCGTTTTATACAATGCAAGACTGTGATTGCGTCACCAGAAAAAAAATCTTCGAACTGTTCGTAAAAATATGATTCAACCAGATCTGTCAATATCCTCACCTTAACATATCGAGAGTCATCCCCGCTTTTGACGATGGATTCTATCATATATCTCTCTATTCCTAACCAACTCTGACTGTTTGCTGTTATGTACGTTGCTATATAACGAACCAGATCATTCCTTTGATTTTCAGGTAATGTCATGGCCAAGAATCGATCTAGTTCTGATTTAACAAATGGACCTAGTCTACTAATCGCCGCATCTCCGTATATTGTAGGACGTCTCGAAGGGGGAGATTCCCAATATATAGTCAATTCGTTGGGTGTTAATTCTTCCCGCACAGCGTTTAGTTTAGCGTTGCTTTCAATATAAAGCAATCTTTCTTCGAGTTCATGCATTTCTAGACGAGATGCGTTTAAGTTTGTATGCAAGCTCACAATAAACCCAACAATGAACCACTTTATGTTTTTACTGAACATCATATATACATATTATCAATAGTATTAAGTCTCCCCATAATAATAGGCGCAAGTGCTAAATGTCAATCTCTTTTTGATTGTAAGCTGTTTGTAATAAAATTTTGACGTGTGTTTTTTTTCGTTGGATCGAGACTCTGCTACTTGCATACGCTGCGCGCCTTTTGATGCTACGGAAAAACACTAATATAAAAAAGTCATGCAGGCAGGTTCTATTGGCGCTCTGAAATGACGATTTGACTGTATCTTTATTCTTTTTTTATATATACAGTATACCTGCTCATAAAAACAATTTGAACCTTTATCATCACCTAAGCCTTGTATTACAACGAACTTCAAATTGTTTGTTATGGGGACCGGTATATTAACTATTTTTTAACTATTTTGCGATATCATTACTTATGGGGCTGTTTATTCAGTTGCCGTAAGTAGATCGGAACCCCAGAACAAACGATTTGAATTTTTGTTGAGAACGTGTCAACTCGTTTGTTATGGGAATCCGGTATATATCTGGGCCCCGGAACAAGCAATTCCAAGTTTGCTGTGGTTCAAGGTTTCTATCGTGATGAAAGTTCAAATTGTTTTTATGGGCAGGTATTAATGGTTATGAAAAATAAAATAGGATATATTGGCGCACTATTGTCATTGTCGGCGTTTTCTGCTGATCAAAATTTAGTAGATTTAGTGGAAGATGTGTCTGTTTCGTCTATGCACGCCACGTCGCCTTTGGATGCAGCGGCGCAAGGTGACGTTGATATTTTCGCAGAAATAAGTAAATTGCAAGAGCAATTAGAAAGTGCGAAGTCCGCGCATGCAAGTTCGGAGAAGAAATTCTTGGGACAAGTAAATCGAAATAACGAACTGAGCGTACGAATTGCAAAATTGCAACGGAGGCGCGATGAATTGTACCGCGAAAACAACGAGCAATCCGCGGAATTAGTGAGCACGCGTAGGACGAGCGATGCAACAATTGAAGAGCTCCGGCAAAGGAATAACGAGATTTATCGAGAGTTAGCGCTGGCGCAAAGCTCAATCCAAACGCTGCAGCAGGAAATTGCGGACAAGGATCAGATAATTCGAGAACAGCAGGTGGAGCATGATGTTTTGTTTACGCAAATTGCGCAAATAAATGAACAGAAAAAAAGCCTTAATCTCAGGTTAAGCTTAACCGAAGCGCTGTGGAATAGCGGACAAACAAAGTTGTTAAACGCAGAGCAGAAATTTTGCACACTCGTTTCGTTGATAAGCACAGCACTCAGGGAGGGACGTACCGCAAAGACGACATATGAGGCAATTGGGCAAGGGCAGGGCGAGTCGCTTGCTTATAAAGAGTTGTTGAGCACTTACGATCGTGTGTTTGCGGACTTGCAACGCGGATTGAGTGAAGAGCAGCGGAAAATGGTAGATTGATGTTTTAGTGAGTTTGGGGACATATACAAAGGCGATAGGTTATTTATGGGTATATGTATACGATGATTTATGAATATATGTAATACTTATAAGCAAAAAAATGCCGCATTGTCGCATATTTCAGTAAAAATATCTTTTTATTTCGGAATATTTGCTTCGCAACTTGTGGCCAGCGTGCCGAACTCCTCGGAATTTTATCCCGAGACGTTTGAAACTGATTGCCCAAATTGCAAGAGTTTATGCGTTACATTGCAACAATTAGCCCCAAATGCAAACGCATATTACTCGCACATCGCCACCATATTGGCCGAGTCCGCGCAGTATTTGCAAGACGCCGACATGCTGCCTTCGTTTGTAAACAGGTCCGTCCAAATAGTGCGGGACCTAGAGCAAATATTTGCTCAAATGAATAAATTGGCGTCGTTTAACTTCACATCACGACGCACATGCAAAATTGGCGGTGACTTTGACGTTGGTCCGACAATACTTGCGATTACAAACGGTGTATTGTCCACGTTTATGGCTCTCCTGGCAGAGCAGCACGTGCCAATCGCAGACACGCCCGCGACAACGTTGGCCGAGGCAATCTCAATGCTTACCCCGGGTGCCGCTATTGGCGCGCAAATTGGGGATTTATGCAGCACATATTCTTCGAAATTTGATGAATACTACGCCAAGCGCATATTATTTCTTTCAACAATGCGGGAGTTTTTTTACTCGCTGAAACAAAACTTAATTGCTGTCTCCAAATTAACGATGACCCAGCAATTTTGCACTCAAGGAAGCATGCGGGTCGAGTTTGATACGCAGGTGTTCGACCAATTAATTGACGCTCCGACTAACGGAATTGCTCGTCTCGAAGGACTAAGTCATGAAAGTGCAGTTCAAATTTTGGAAAAAGACAAACTATACTGCCAACACATGCCTCTAACTAACGTAGGTGGGCAAAATGTTGCCGTCATCCCTGAATTTCCGCACGAATTCATCATCGAAAAGGACGGTCAATTCCTGTATCAGTGCTCTCAATCGCACTGGAACCCGACCACTATGTCGCGAACAACGCAAATCGTTTGGCGAGCACTTGATATTCATGATGGGATTATAACCGCGCCAGAGAAGTTTGAGGGCGCTCATGCGCCGCGGCGTGCATTCATTTATATTCAGCAACTATCAAATATCACCGATAAGCACTTGAATATAACAACGGAGATAGTCGAATACTTTCGTCGGATGTTCAAATAAGTTTCTATCTATACCTGCCCATAAAAACAATTTGAACGTGGACCACGATAAAAACCTTAAACCGCAACGAAGTGCAAATGATGTTTGGTGCGTGCGTTTTCATGATGTGCCTTGATTTAAGCTCGACTAATATAGTTATAGCGCCTCATTTGTAGTCAGAGTCAATCGTCATTTTGTGTGTGTCGGCGTGGATTTATATTGAAAACCGCCGCATTTGTACGCTAATATATAAATATGAGGATTACTTCGCGGGTGAATTATGCGCCGTGTTATCATTTTTTGCTGTGCCATGTTGCCGTGTGTAATGCATGCTAGCGCGCCAGTTGCGCAAAGCACAGAGCGGGATGTAAAGAAGCTGTTATCCAACTTATTAATGTTGTTTGGTGAAGAGAGCCATCCTTTTGTAGATATTCCTGAATGTGTTCCTCGTCATGTTCCTCTTCATAAGGGAATTACTATTCAGAACGGCAGAATATTCGTATATCTGCGAGACTTTGTGTCAGTATATCGGCAGTATTGTAGCGACAAGCCCGCTAATACGAAAGATGGGAAGATCGTTCCAGCAACGTTTTTTCTGGAAAACTTAGGGTGGAACGCTTCTTTCGTCAATGGAACCATCATAATTGATGTAAGATGGCTATCCAATATAGATTATGTTCTCCGCGACGATCGCGCACTCAATTTATTAGCTTTTCTATTTACAATCAGTGGAATACTGGAATCTAATGACGAAGAGAAAGTGGCCGCAGTGAATGTTTTGCAACATGCTGCAGCGCAAGGTAATCCTTATGCGAAACTCAACCTTGGACGCTGTTTTGCACTAGGTGTTGGATTGAGGCGAGATTGTCAAGAAGCAGTCCAGTTCTATAAGCAGGTAGCTGATGACGCAGACAGGCTCTACGCGCTTATAGCTGAGGAAGCAGACAGGCACGGGCGTATAGCGGACAGGGCATCGGTGCCATTCTGCGGAGTATATGCATCGGCGCAATATCACTATGGGTGGTGTCTTTATAGCGGGACTGGAGTTCCGAAGAATGCAGAACAAGCCGTCACGTATTTCAAGCTT
>JAISXM010000087.1 GCA_031270515.1 Holosporales bacterium
ATGAATACATTGAAATATATTAGCTCAGATAAGAAGCTGCGGGAGGCGGCGCTTTTGAGGCAAAGGGAGATAAATGATCGACATAGCGAGATGACTGTGGCGATACAGCTGGGAGAGGCGCGAGGAGAGGCAAGGGGAGAGGCCCGGGGAAAAGCCCTAGGAGAGGCCCGGGGAAAGGCCATAGGAGAGGCAGAGCTCAAGACAAAAATTGCCATTTCTATGCTAAAGAAAGGATTGTCTTTTGACGTTATTAGTGATTACACAGGGATGTCAATCCATGAAATTAATACTATTCAGAAAGATGGCAAGTTGGGCGCTGAAATGTGATCAGAAACCTTAACCAAAACACAAAAAGTTTATCAGTTCGTCGTTTCGGTGACCGCGCCCCCCATAATAAACAAGTTGAAAGCCGTTGTAGTCGAAGCTTAGACTGTAGTAGACTTTGCTATGCAAAAAGATCTGCACATTCCTCCATGTAAATCCAAGTCCGCAAAGTCGACTGTTGCGCTGATTTTTGTCGTATTCTTCTCCACATTTGCAACAATGATGATCACGCCAATTTTGTCTGTGTACTTCAAAGAGCTTGGGCTTACACGTATCCAAGTTGGCCGCATTGAAGGCTGGGCCAACGGCATCGCATGCTTATCGAAATTCCTATCAGGCGTCTGCTCTGACCGAATACGCAAGCGCAAGTTGCTCATCGTTTGCGGCACAGCCCTCAGCATCATTACAAAAGGCAGCTTTGCGCTTGCAACCGGATGGGCGTCCATATTGGCGGTTCAGGTCTGTGATCGCTTCGCCAAAGGTGTGCGCTCATGCCCTTTGGACGCAATGATCTCCGAGGTGACGTGCAATAAAAGGCGCGCCTATAGCTTGAAGCACGCGGTGTTCCTTTGTGCATGCATTATCGGCAGTTTCGTTACGTACAAAATGTTAAGAATCCCTGGAATTCACATGAAATCCATCTTTTACGTCGCAATGATCCCTGCTATATTCGCGTATTTATTATCCGCAAAATATTTGCACGATGTTGATTGCCCGCCTAATGAACAAACGTTCACCAATCAAGGACAAACATCCGCATATAACGAACAAATATCCGCAGCTCAAGAACAAACATTCGCATCGCAAAGACAAAACGTTGATTCGAAAAATTTAATTAAGAGCACGGATCCGTTTTTGTGGAAATTGTTTGGTATTTTGTTTTTGCTTACGTTTGCGCGCTTTGGCATGTCATTCCTTGGGCTCAAAGCAATGGACGCGGGCATTGTGCCGGCCAAGCTCCCATTGCTTCACATGCTATATGATACGTGTGCCGCAATATCCGCGCTGTTTGTTGTAGCAACATCCTCTCGCTTGGGCGTAAAAACTCTGTTCAAATTTTCGCTAATTATTCATATGATCGGCCATGTATTCGTCGCAGTAAATCACGCGCCTTCGTTGATTTGGGGCGGCACAATTCTATTTGGGACTCACTTAGGACTATTCCAAGGAACAACTCTGTACATGATCTCTACTTGTACAAAACCCCACAACAGGGCGACCGTCTTCTCCATATACTACCTAATCACCGGCGTAGGGCTTTGGTGCAGCAACCATGTCGCAGGGGGGCTGAGTCAAATTGACCCATCGCTGGCCTTTTTTGGCGGAGCTGTGGCTTGCTTGGGCGCTCTGGTGCTATTTTCGCGAATTTACAGGGGCGCAACGCCAATTACGCTACGCCAGAATACCTGTGAATGAATATTCGAGGAATTACGCCGTTTCTATTTAACTCGCGCTTCCAGTTGATGCGAATATCTGTGAACGAATATTTGGAAACCGAGCCGTATCTTGTATAATTTTCTCTTCCAGTTTCGTAAGCAATAGACTTCCTTCATTTAAGAGCAGCTCTTTCAACTCTGTTTTTTGACCATCTTCCAGTGCTATGCCACCGGAATCAAGTATCTCGAAAACATTCTCAAGCACGTCTGTCCAGATAAAGTTTGCGTCACAGACTTGAACATTGGCTATTTGCTTTAAAGCCTTATACAAAACATTCCCATTAATATATTCAATATATTGTAGACTACGCCGCAAATGTTCTTTTATAACAGCGACGTCAGAACGGATAGCAGGATCGTCATCATTTGACAAAAAAGCGAATAAAGCTTTATCCGTATTCTTTAGCACTTGCTTAAGTTCATATGAAGATGTGACATCTTCTATTCGACTACGTTCATATATCATGCTTTCTACTTGCGGATTTTTGTCAAATGATAGCCTTCTTAAACCTCTGTCAATAGCGTAAGCGGAGAATTGATTTTCGAGAATATATTTATAAGGGAAAAAAAATGCCGTTCTATAAATACAAGATCGTTCGTAGAGTAAGGGCTCGTTAGTAACTGTACATATATATTTGATTTGACATGTGGTCTTTATGATGAAGGAAAAAACTTTTTCTCGTGATGTGTCTGTTTCAAGATGCACTCCAAATTTTGTTAAGTAACTCCCAAAAACAAAAGGCTGCGAAAAAGCAAGCATCGTCGCTGCGATTTTAAAATTCATAAAAAACTCGGCTGAAGTAAAACTATCCGATGCTACACAGTCAAGCAGTATAACGTCAATAGGAAGGCACGTACACCTGCCCATAAAAACAATATGAATTTTTATACTAATCTAAGCCTTCTATACAACGAGCTTCAAATCGTTTGTTACGGGGCCCCGGTGCGTCCTGCAACGAAAGGAGGAGTGAAGTGAAGTATATAAGAGTTAGCAGCAGGAGTTTCGGATAACGGGCGCGGGACCCCATTCAACTAGTTGAATGGGCACCCGGGCGCGGAGCTGTACGGACCACCCATAAAAACAAATTGTTTTTATGGGGACCCGGTCAAACGTACTGCTCAAGTTTGGGATTCAAAACGACGAACAGATAATCTTATTGTGTTTGGGTATACAATCGGAAGCTCTCCTTTTTTACGTTTGTGTCCTCTTACAACAACAGCAAGACTCCCCCCAAGCACACGCGATATACTGCAAACACCAGTAAAGTATGCGTCCTTACGTATTGCAAAAATATGCACAGCGCGCTCGCGCCCAACGCCACCATTACAATTGCGGCGCCCCCCATCGACGACGTGCATATGGCGTGCCTCGCGCGGACTACGCCGACGATTCCGGCGCAGACAATTGCGGGGATTCCGCACAAAAAAGAAATACGCGTCGCCTCATCGCGCGGGATATCCATGGCTCTTGTTACGGTGAGGCATATGCCCAGGCGGCTGACCCCGGGAATGCACGCGAGCGCTTGTGCGAGGCCGAGGATTATGCCGCGGTTGAACCTGCGTAGAGGGTGTATGTATTCGGAGAGGCCGAGAAGTGCACCAAATATAATTGAATTAACTCCAATTATCTTTGCAGAGTTTGGAATGCTAACTTGAAATATAGAAACGAGTGCGCCACATATTAATATTGGAAGGGCACTCCATAAAATAAATTTGAAAAACGTCACATTTGGCGAGTCATTCAACATGTTATGGGGGGCGGCGTTTATTGACGCGACGTTTGTGGATTGCGTGCCAGCGGCGTTTGTGGATTGCGTGCCAGCTACGACTTTTTTTGCTTGCGCGCTAAAATATGTGCGCGTTGAACGTATGATGTGTGAACAAACTTCAAAAAAGCCCGACAACAGCTTTAGCACATCGCTTCTGAAATAAACGAGAAAAATTAAGCCTGGAATTAAATCCAGCGCCATCTCCTCAGGCAGCGTAAGCGAGTGCTCAATTAGCTTAGAACAAATGTGCAGATGCGCCGTTGAGCTGATTGGGAAGAATTCGGTGATTCCCTGGACGACTAGCAAAATAAAATGTGAGTTGCTCATGCTGATCCCTTCACCGTCCCACGATTGCACTCGTCCTGCCTACTTGTTTTTGCTCTCTGGCCTTTGCACTAGACCTTAGCTCTAGCCTTTGCACTGGACATTAGCTCTAGCTTTTACACTGGACATTAGCTCTAGCTTTTACACCGATCTTTGCACAGGGCCCTTGATTTGGTGCACTCGAGACGATTCGAACGTCCGACCTTTGCCTTCGGAGGGCAACGCTCTATCCAACTGAGCTACGAGTGCACAACAACAATCGTTGATATGCAAAGGGTAGCAATGTGTGTTGAAAAGCACAAATACTTTTTCCAAGACGCAACGATGTATACCTGCCCATATAAACAATTTGAAACTCGTTGTAATGCAAAGATTTGCTTGTGACACCCATTCAAATCGTTTTTATGCCCCCGGTATGCCTTGCAATCAAGCCAGATCTGTTGCAAGTTAAATTGGTACTACGACAATAGACTTCTTTCCAAACTCCTCAGAAACTGGCTTTTGGTGCGTCGAGCCGGTGCTGGGACCCCATTCAACAAGTTGAATGGGAACCCGGCTCGTCGGGACCCCATTCAACGAGTTGAATGGGAACCCTCGCTGGACCCCATTCAACGAGTTGAATGGGAACCCTCGCTGCTCATGTACATCTGAGTACACTCCGCTTCTGCGTCGGGACCCCATTTGACTCGTCAAATGGGAACCCGGCTCGGGACCCCTGCCAAAATCCTAGTTTCTGAGGGGTTGGAAAGAAGTCTAATATTGATGAGCAGATTTGGGCCATGCTCCGAAAATGTGCAGCACTTAAGTCATTAGAAACAAAGGGTTCTTATGAAAAATTTTTCATGAGGACGCCCTGCAATCCATCCACTTGACCCTTCTCAACGTTTAATGCCATGCTGACCGTAGATGAGATTTTACTAAGGTCATTTTATGAAAATATCTGCGCATTTTTTGAAAACAGTTGCATCAATTCAACTCTTGTTAACCGCGGGGAGTTGTGGATATTGCGTTGACGATGGGGACCTAGTCAATAATGTAGATGATGGCAACATAACCATATCGTCAGAACAACCATCGTACACAGCCCGCCTAGATCTTAATGGGACCGTTACGCACATTGGATCCGGAACTGTAAAAGTGGACGAAAATATCCAACCTGAAGAATCCATTCCCGAATAGAAAAGGCAACGCAATGGGGGCGCTTTCGCGAATCCCCTAGCGCTCGTTAATCTACATTCCATGCCCTATTGTGGTGCTTTCTACGTTGTACCCATTTATAACAACATTTTGAGTATCAAAATTTACACTACCAGAGACCATGAATATATGATCGGCGTTCCGAGGTACAATTTTAATAGCGCCACTTATTACCAGCGCAGACGCCCGTATTAAAGCATGGAGCGTTACATTCGGCGCAGCCACGCGTGCAACGGAATCTCCCGCATCCCATACCACGTTGGAGATGTCGCCTGAAGTTATGCACTGTCCATCTGCAGTGAACACACAACGTAACGATCTCCCTCGATATAAACGCGTGCCGCTTTGCCTTGTTTCAACTATTTCTCGAAAAAAAGATGGAAAGTCATCCTGTCTAATAGTTTCAATAAACACCGCATCCGGAATTGGATTCTCTGTAATCATGTTCCCAGTAACGCCATCTTTACGAAAACTGCCATTACGACTGTCCACATAAGTGAACGTCGTCCCAAACAGTTGTAGTCCTCCGCTCCACAATAAACCACTGTAAACTACAAATTTAAGAACCTTCGTCATGTTAACCTCCATAGACGCGAAAAACAAAAAAACGAAAGCATGCGTTGCTTCGCAATGTGTGTCAACGCATCCCCACTGTGCCCCCACCTCTTCAAAAAAAACGACACACGGCCTTTATACTCTGATTAAAAGGTAGAATTCAAGCATTTCGAAAAACATAATAATTATTAGACGTACTGCTCAAGCCCGGAATTCGAAAAGACGAACTGGTTAACTTTTTGTGCTTGGGTATGCCTTGCAATCAAGCCAAATCTGTTGCAAGTTAAATTGGTACTACGACAATAATCTTTGTCTACGGTGGCAGTGTGAGCATAAACGACAGACCTAATGTATTAATGGACCAGTATGAATACCTTACTGTTCCGGGCGTTGACGTACGGATCCCCGTCGTAAAGCGCAGCGATCAGGAGGAGCATGACACAACTGGTGTGCGCGTTCCTGATTGGATGGTGATCATAGACGGCTGCACTGGCGAGTCTACGCTAAACAAGTACGAAGATTATATCGAACTATTCGGTTGGTATTGCGAGTCATCCCGCCATGTCAGGGGGGACTCAGCAAACAACCTGCGCACGTCCGGTACGTTGTGGCACTCTGATGTGTTTTTGGTAATGCAAAATGGTGTACATAATCACCAGATTAACACGTGGATTAATTGTGGGAAGATTACCACTTATATAACAATAGTACGGCTCACTAGAGTAAACTTAGATGAAAGCCCCGAAGACCCTTCGTCGGTTCAAGTTCAGACAATACAAGAACTTATGTTTGCTACGTGCCATTGGGTGGGAATGTACGCATATTTAGATTGGAGTATTGCACGTCTCACTGCGTGTGAGCGAGTGAATAGAATGCACGAATTTAAACAAAGAGAAGGAGTGCTAGGCGGAAACACGCTATGTCATACCAGTTACGCACACAACACAGTCATCCCCGGTGGCTCGAGCTAATGAGGAGCGCCACCGGGGCCCTATAGTAAACAATTTGAAGCTCGTTGTAATACAAAACTTCGACGAATATACCCACGGCGTCCTTATTTAAAATTTTTAATAAGAACCCTTTCTCTCTAATAACTTCAGTGTTGCACATTTTTTTGCGCATTACTAAAATCGGCGCATCAAAATTGTATTTTATCCCTGCCCATAAAAACAAGTTGAATTTTTCTCCTCATCCAGGTCTTGCATGACAACGAGTTTCAAATTGTTTATTACGGGAACCCGGTTTAGTGGCTATTTTTTACTATGGTTAATAAAGTGTGCGATCCTCAAAGAACCAGAAACAAAGGATTCTTATTAAAAATTTTTCGTGAGGACTCCTGTGTCACATTTCAGCGTTCAACTTGCCATCTTTCTGAATAGTATTAATTTCATGGATTGACATCCCTGTGTAATCACTAATAGTTTCCAAGGACAATCCTTTCTCTAGCATAGAAATGGCGATTTTTGTCTTGATCTCTGCCTCTCCTATGGCCTTTCCCATGGCCTTTCCCCGGGCCTCTCCCCTTGCCTCTCCCCGGGCCTCTCCCAACTGTATCGCCACCGTCATCTCGCTATGCCGATCATTTATCTCCCTTTGCCTCAAAAGCGCCGCCTCCCGCAGCTTTTTATCCGAGCTAATATATTTCAATGTATTCATAGCCTCTTTTACCTCCTGCACATCCATATATGTTCGATCCATGCCGACCGGATCTTTCAGAAACGCAAGCCACCCCGTCAACAAATCCTGCGCCGGAGCGTCTTGTGGGCAAAACTTCGGCAATTCAATAAAAATAAGTCGCATATTGTCTATAT
>JAISXM010000057.1 GCA_031270515.1 Holosporales bacterium
GTTTTTCCTTCGGTGACGACGTTTCTTTGCTCGCTGCGGCTTTGGTGTCTGCGGCCAACTTCTTTAAATTCTCGTCCTCGTTTATTTTAACCGCAACAAATCGCTCCATCCCATCAAAAGCAACACGAAGCAATATAGTCGATTTCCCTAGGTTAAACGCATTCAACACAGCATCCCGCGCTTGGAGCACATTAGTCACCAAAACACCATTAACTGCCAAAATTACAGACCTGGGCCCAATCCCCGCTTCTTCTGCAGGGCTATCTGAAGTGACGTTGGTGACTAGCACGCCTCCTTGGCCTGCGGCCAGCGTCATCCCTAAAATTTCGACAGGCTTGTTGTCTTCCGGAGAGGCGGACGGAGCTATGCCGTTGATTTTATCGAAATCACCAAGTTTAACATTTATTGTGATTTCCTTGATTTTGCCATCGTCCATCTTTCTCATGACAACGACTTTGTGAGTCGTATCAACGCGAGCATCCCCTACGACGCGGGACAACTTAGACTTCCCTGTAACCTCCACGTCGTCGAATTTTATGACAACGTCTCCTTCTCTTATGTCGGCCTTGCGTGCTGGACTGTCGGGTTCAACTTTTGCGACAATAGCTCCTGTTTTATGTGAGTACTCACCACTTTCCGCCATCGACTTGTCAAAATCTTGCACGGACACCCCAAGTGCTCCATGTTGAGCCTTTTTGTCCGCAATCAATTGATCGATCACCCTGCGCGCATTGTTGGAAGGGATAGCAAAACCGATTCCAACGTTGCCACCGGACGGCGTAATGATAACCGTGTTTATTCCAATGACCTGACCATCCATGCTGATAAGGCAACCACCGGAATTCCCCATATTTATTTGCGCGCTGTGCTGTATGAAATCATCGGTAAACGCCGAAGACGATCCCGCAAACGGAATATCGCGACTTTTTGCAGATACGATTCCGTGAGTGACCGTGTTGCCAAGCCCAAAAGGATTGCCGATCGCAATAACCCATTGCCCGACTTCCGACCTAGATGAGTCGCCCCACTCAAGCGCGCGAATCATGTGCATTTGTGCTTTGGGGACGTCCTTTAACTCAATCCGGAGCACGGCCAAGTCTGTGCGCGGATCCGTCCCGTGCAAAGTGGCGGGGATCTCGGTTTTGTCACTAAGCAAAATATTGACTTTGACTGTGTTCTCCACTATGTGGTTGTTCGTTGCAATGTATGCGCAATTCTTGTCCACCTGAATGAAGAATCCTGAGCCTCCGACCTTCACCTTTTTGGGCTGATCCCGACCACCACCAGAGAAACCTCTGAACAAATCCTCGAATGGAGTCCCTTTGAAGGACTTGCTAAAATCAGAGTTCTCATCACTTCCAGGTTGTGACTGAACAGCGACTATACTTACGACGCTATTCGTGACATCCTTTACAACCTGAGAGAAGTCCCATACTTGCGACTGATTACTTTTCTTTGAGCCTGACGCGCTGCTTGGCTGCTGGACATCATTGCTTGAGCCTGTTGACCCGCTATTACTGCAGTTGGTAGTCGCAACATACCCGACGTTCAATAAACAGCCAAACGTTAAAATCACAGATAATTTATTTATCGACGACATGATAACTCCCAAATCTAAACTTTCCGCTAGAAAACAATCCCCTGATACTTTCTCATAACAAACATTTTTACTTTTAGCGTTACAGAAACGTTGATCTACAACGATGTTCAAAATGTTTATTATAGGGCTCCTGGTATACCTGCCCAACATCGGGCGCCACAGTATTTAACGCACTGCAACTTTGATACGCAATAGACCCCCTGCGACTGGCATAGCTTTTACCCTTTACTCATTCAGTGTAACAAAAAATAGTAAATACATTATAAAAAAAACTTGTTTTTTTGTTTAAATCCAATCACAAAAAGAATTAGCCGCAGGAGTTTTGGAGCGCAAATTGGGACCCCATTCAACTAGTTGAATGGGCACCCGACGCAGAGCTGTATTCGTCTAATTTTCCGAGGACCGCGCTGCAGCCGAACGCTTTTTCATCCACCGATCCCTTGCTTTTAAGAATTTACCAGCGTCTTTTCTTAGCTCTTTTATTCCTTTTTTCCATTTTACAACGTCATTCTTTTTCTTGTCTTTTTTCTTGTCTTTTCTATCATGCGACTTCTTATTTTTTTTGCCTGCCTTACTCTTTTTATCCTTTTTATTCTTAGCCTTGTTTTTCTTTTTATCTTTAGCCTTGTCTTTTTTCTTCTTTTCGTGTTTTTTGCCTTTGCCCTTAGACTCGTCGGATTTTTCGGATTTGCCAGACGTTTCTACTTCTTTCGACTCTTCAGATGATTCAGATTTTTCGGATTTTTCGGATTCGTCGCTTGTGTCTGTATCTTCGGATTCGTCGTGCGTTTCGGATTTTTTAGGATTTGTCTTAGCCTTTGATTCATCATCCCGCTCATAGCCCATGGCAGCACGGCACACGGCAATGTCTTCGTCGGACATTGAGCCCATCTGGTCATACAGCCTGAGCGCCCGCGCCCGCAACCTCGCGATTTTGTCCAGCGGATACGAACTCGAAAGGCTGCTGTTGGCTAGTGTGGATAAAAGGACCTGCTTGCTTGCGGTTATTACGCTCAGCAGCACGGTGTAATCGCTTTCGCTGAGGTTTTCGACCGCCGCGCGCAAATAGCTAATTTCCGCAGCCTCAACCGCGCTTATAAAATCCGGCGAGAGCGGTTCGCCAGTTTGGGCATTCCTCACGTCAATAGCTAAGTGAGACGCCGACTTTTTGCCCTGGTAGAAGCTTATCGTCGACGTCTGCCCTTCTGCGCCAGGTGCCGATTTTTGCCCTTGGTCTGCCGTGGAGTACATTGAGGCAACGCCTCCCCACAAACAGCACACTGCGACCATTCCAAATGCTAAAGTTCTCTTTTCTATTTTTTTCATGATTCCCCCTATCTGATATTCAAACAAAACAACCCATATTACACGCACTCCAATTCCTCAATCGGCCTTTTTACTTATGACACTATAGAACAAAAGCTTTGATTACACGCACTCCAATTCATCCAACGGTCTTTTTACTTTTGACATCAGCACATAAAACACGGGAACCACAAACAGCGTAAATATCGTCCCCAGAGTCATTCCTCCGACCACCGTCCATCCCAGCTGCCACCGAGGCTCCGCGCCCGCGCCCGTAGCAAGCGCAAGCGGCAGCGTACCCAGCACCATCGCCAGCGTCGTCATGATAACAGGACGCAAACGAATCAGCCCTGACTTAACTATCGCGCGTCGAATATTAAGGCCTTCATTCATTTGAATCTTGTTCGCGAAGTCCACTATCAAAATTCCGTGTTTAGTTATTAATCCGACAAGCGTAATTAGCCCAATATTTGAATACATATTTAAGCTTCCATTACTCATCATACCAAGCGTCAACACAGCACTAATAATTGCGAGCGGCACACTACACAATATAATCAACGGGTCCCGCCAACTTTCAAATTGTGCCGCCATAACAAAGTAAATAAACAGCACCGCCAATCCGAATATCATCGCGATAACATTGCGTTCCTGCAAAAACTGCTTCGTGGAACCCGTGAACTCGAGAACGACGTCACGCGGCAGAATCTCATCCTTTTTGGCATTTACATACCCGATGCCTTCGTCGACCCCATGCCCGACCGACATATATCCGGTCACGCCCACGGCACGCGTCCTGTTATAGTGATAAATCTCAACAGGCGCCGACCTAGAATTAATCTGAATCAACTCGGATAGCGGAATTAGTTTATCTCTGCGTTCTCCACCTTTTACATGAATATTCAAAATATCTTCTGGCGTTGATCTAGCTTCGTTTTCTACTTCAACTTTTACATCATACAACTTGTGGTCCTTTCTAAACGTGTTCACCTTGCGTCCACGAATCAATGCGTCGATCGTATTCGCAATAGTGCTCGGTTCAATGAACAAGCTCAGCACCTTATCGCGCATCACTGTAATCGTATAGTCCTCCGCGTCATTGTTTGTCGCACTCAGCACGCCCGTCGTAATACCGGATCGCCTAAACTCATACCCCAACGCATGAGCCAACTCTCGAAGCTCTTTGTGTGACTTATTCCCGCGAACAACGAACTCCACCGACGCATCCGAACCGCTACCGCCACTGTGCCCAGCCCTGATCGACTGAAAATCAAGTCCCGTTATGTCCCTTATTTTGTCTTTTATCTCGTCGGCGACTGCATCTGATGACCGCTTTTTTCCTGATTTTAACGTAAGGTGACACTTGAAACTCGGATTCGTTATATTAATTTCGCGAGTTTCAATGTCTGGAATCGTCGCAAGTATATTATCAAAATCGCGAATATACTTTTCTGTAAACTCCAATGTCGCAGATTGCGGTGCGTGTCCAGTTATATCAATCAGCCCAGTATCTTCTTTTGGAAAAATTTGAGATGGAAGCGTCATATAAACCAAGCCGCCCAATCCAGCAAAAGCCAAAGCCAACGTGATCACCACAAACTTGCGATCCAAAGCCTTGTTTAGCGCACGCTCGTATGCCACCGTAAGCTGGTTCATCACGCGGTCAATTTGAATAAGATTGAATAACTTGCTAAAAATTGACCTGCGCATCTCAACAACATCCGAACTCGACATTAGTATTTTCGAACACATCATTGGAGACAACGTCAGCGCAGCAAACCCGGATAATATGACCGCGCATGCTAACGTAATAGAAAATTCTGTTAATATTTTTCCAGTAATTCCCGTCGCCAAAGATACTGGTGCATACACAGCGGCCAACGTTAATGTCATGGCGATAACAGCAAAATTTACTTCCTTAATCCCCAACACCGACGCCTTCACCCGCGACATACCCATTTCTAAGTAACGGTGAACGTTTTCCAGCACAACAATAGCGTCGTCAACGACAAGCCCCACAGCTAACACAAATGCCAACAACGTAAGCGTATTAAAGCTAAATCCAAACAGGTACATAAATGCTGCAGTTCCAATCAACGACACAGGAATCGTAATCAGAGGGATAACCGCGGCCCGAACAGACCCCAGGAAGAGCAACACCACAATAGTAACAAGAATAATTGCCTCAAATATTGTGCGATACACCTCGGTAAGCGAGCGCTCAATGTATTCCGTGCTATCATACGACACCATCATCTGAATATCCCCGGACAAGCGCGTCTCTTTCAGCTCGGCCATCAATTTTTTGACGCCACGCACCACACTTATAGGGTTGACGTTGGACTGCTTTGTTATAGACATGCTAACGCCCCGCTGACCATTAATATAGGAGCGAGTCTTTGTCTTTTGCGATTCAATCTCGGCACGCCCAATATCACTTAAACGAATAAGCCTCCCATTCTTTGTCAAAATGACCATCTTCTCGAATTCCTCAGGGCGCTCCAAATTCGCCACCGTCGTCACCAGGTATTCTCTATTTTTGCTAACGATGTGTCCCGCGGGAAGCTCCAGGTTTTGCCCCTTAATCGCCTCAATGACGTCACCTATCGCCAATCCGTACGACGCCATCTTTTTTGGGTCGACATATATGCACATGACAAGCAGCCCCTCTCCATAGAGGTCTACTCGTCCCACACCAGGAACAGATTCAAAATCCTTCTGAATTTCCTTCGACACCAAATCAAACAACTCGCTGCGCGGCATCTTTGATGAATGAAAAGCCACGTTCATAACCGCGCCTTCATCATGTCGAATTCTGGTAATTACCGGCTCGTTCATATCTCGCGGAAGGTGGTCGCGCTCTCTGCTTATGCGGTCGCGAATGTCGTTAACGGCTTCATCCAAGCTTCTGTTTTGCTTAAAAACCAGCACAACATTGCTACGAGACGTATTGCTATATGAAGAGATGTGGTCGATGCCCTCGATACCAGCAAACGCGTCCTCCAGCAACTTCGTCACCTGGCTCTCCACGATTTCCGGCCCCGCGCCAGGCAATGCGACTTCGACGGTTACGGTAGGATGCTCCCACTTCGGATACTGCTGCAATGGAATGCGCGAGCCAAGAACCAGCCCTATAAGCATAATTACGAATGTCATGACCCATGCAAATACTGGCCGTTTAATACAAACTTCTGACAAATTCATGATTACCTCTAAATAAATATAGTCATTACCCTAATGACATTTCGTTCCGCTATAATTTCCCATAAAACGATTTAACGTGTTGCCACTATCAATCCGCTACACAGCAACAAATTTCAAACCGCTCTACACAGGGGCCGGTACATTATACTACTACTAGTGGGTGCGACAAACAAGCACTTATACACTTAAGAAAAGCACAATACTAATCCTCGCTTCCTCGCTAATCCTCGCCAATTAATCATCTCCAATCTTTCCACTTCCATCGATTCCTGCAAGATCATCCTGACTCATGTTCACAATCCGCACATAGCGCCCATCCGAAAGCCCTCGCCCAGAAGTGACAACGACATGCTTGGTCGTCAGTCCCGCGATTACTTCGACTCGCCCACGCTCTCTTGCTCCTGTTAAAATTGGAACACGACGCGCTCGTCCACGCTCGACGACCCAAACAAACTCTTGCTCTCCCATGCGCTCAATCGCAGACTCATCTATTGTGATCGTTTCGCCTTGAATTCCTATGATTAGCGACACAGATGCAAACAATCCGGCCTTCAACATGCCATCTTCGTTTGGAATACTGGCTCGCAAAGCAATGCAGTTCGTAGCTGAATCGACATACGAATCAACAGCCTCAACTGTCCCACGGAATATGCGATCCTTATATGCGTCGACTTTCAGCTCAACAGCCTGCCCAACGCCCACGTCATTCACAAACTTTCCTGGAATACCGAATTTCACCTTTATTGGGGTTTGGTCGACGATTGTAACAAGTTCTTGCTCATGACGCACATACGACCCCTCGCTTATATCGATAAGTCCAATAACTCCGTCAAATGGCGCTCGAATTTCTGTGCGCTTGAGCTGCGCATTAGCACTGTCCAACTTCGCGGCATACACGTTCATGTCTGCGCGCGCCTTATCCAGCTCTCGGACGCTGCCTGCACCAGCTGCACGAATTTTCTCCAAGCGCTCGAACTCGGCCTTTGCAGCCGCATACATTGCTTCGTTCTCTCGAACTCCAGTTTGATACAAATCGTCATTCAGCTTGATCAGTAAATCACCTTTCTTTACTTCGGACCCTTCAACAAAGTGGATTTTTTGCACACCACCATTTATTTCGGAGTGAATAACAACGGACGCATTCGCCTTTAGCTCCCCGATGGTGTTAATGTGCTTTGGCATGCTCGTGCTTACAACCCGCTCCACCTCAACGGAGATTTCGCGCGAGAGGTGGTCTTCGTCAGACCGCTCATCCGTCGTCAATATCCACCGGGCGAACTTTTGTAGCGGAGCCCTAGAGACTCTCACAAGAGAAAATCCAATCCCGCCTATTACAGCAAGCAACACCCCGATTTTGACAAAACTCAGGCTTCCGACATCATCGCCGCCTCCGCCACCCGACGCAGACCGAGATCTTCGCCTGGAGTGCCTCCTCTCTGATGACGCATGAGCGGCGGCGCTGTGCTCTAAAGGTTTTATCTCGTTACCCTCGTGCTCGGAATGCTCATGATTTACTACGGCGACAGAGCGCTCACCCTCGGCATCCCGGGGTTCTTCACGGTTGCCGGGCTCCTCATCCCGGGGTTCGTCACGATTGCCGGGCTCCTCATTCGCACAATCGTGCTGCGGAGGATCACTCGCCTCGCTACCTGATTCAGCGTCGCTGTCTGTATTTAGTTTTTCTTCGAAGCCTTTATTTTCGTCCATCCTGATCTCCCAAAAACATTGCATTACCCCTTTTTACTGCATCTCTGCGTTACTGCATTTCTGCTGCGTTATTATTGCAGCGAAACTATTTGCGACAGTTAGCATTTGTTACAGTTAACACTTACGACAGTTGACAGTCTAACTTTTTTGATTACGACAGTTGACAGTCCAACGTTCAGATTGCCCTACTACAAGTATATTTTACCTGAACCTACGCAAATTAACAGTGATATTTTTTACACGCTATAAAATGTGTCCCTATATGGTAATAGTATCACGATTCTAACAACTATTGCCGATTATTTGGCAATATAATTTCAATTCGTGCGCCCTGATGTCCAACGGCGTCTTTTAATTCCATAAATCCTGCGTGTTCTGTCACTATGCGCAGTACAATCGACATGCCCAATCCTGTGCCTTTTGACCTAGTAGTATAGTAAGGTTCGAACAATCGCTCCCTGTTTTCGACGGGAAACCCTGGGCCGTCGTCCTCTATTATGATGAACAAACAATCCGCCTGTTGCTCTAATACAACGCAAATGGTTCCGCGCCCTCCGGCTCTTTTTGACGAGGTTCCAATTTTTTCGGCAAATCGTTCTCCAAACCTTTCCCCACTTGTATCTCCATCTTTTGCCCCAAATTTTCCTCCACCTTTCTCGGCAAATTGTTCGCCAAATTGTTGCCCACCTTTATCTCTACCTTTTTCCCCAAATCTCTCCAAGGATAAATCTCGCTCTTTTATTGCGTTAACAGAGTTCTGCAACAAATTCACCAGCACCTGAAAAATTTGTTGGCTGTCACATGGCCATATAATAAGTGGGTGGGACGCTTGAATAATAAATTCTATATCTGAATCAACTTGTTTTTGTAAAAACACCGCGTCCCTTGCGAGGTGATTCATATTCACAGGCTGAATATTTGCCTCGGGCATGCGCGCAAACGCGGAAAACTCACTGATTAAGTTTTCAATATGCGACACTTGCCTGATAATTGTGTCAATACATTTAATAAACGTATCGGGATCGCTCCTTATTTCCGCTTTATATTTGCGCTTCAGTCGCTCGGCGGACAGCTGAATCGGCGTGAGCGGATTCTTTACCTCGTGGGCTATTTTCCGCGCGATATCGGCCCAAGCGGATTTTTTTTCGCTAATGATCAAATCTTTGTTCTGTCGGGCTAATCGCTCCGTCATCCTGTTGAAGGACAGAACCAGCTTGTTCAGTTCATTCTTTGGGTGCACCTCTGGAACGCGCACGGAAAAATTCCCCTCGCTGACGTCGTTTGCTGCAACAATTAAATGCGTGATTGGCTCAACTACTATATTCGCCAGAGTTATTCCGATCCAAATCGCCGCCAGCAACAATAAAAACGACGCCATAGCGAATAACGTGATCAGGATAACTTGGAATTTATTTTGATTGTCTATCAGCTCATTATAATACCGTGTTGAATCGCGGGCGGAGTTTACGTACTTAAGGATGTTGCTGTCGATACGCTTGCTGACCCACAAATATGTGATTGCGTCTGGTGAGTCGCGGTCTACACAAATTTGCGCTTGGACCTGGTCGTTCTTTTCTTTGATGACAACATCCCCGCGGCATACTTTGCCCAAGCTGACCATGTCGGTGTCGTATGAAATGCTGTCCAGCTCCAGGTAAATAGCCAAAGAGGAGCTTACGGAGACGGGGCCTTTGTTTTTCCGGAAGTGCTTTATGAGCGCTTCCTCAAGGCGCATTTTTTCGACAAATTCATCCAACTTTTCGCGCAATTCTTCGCAATCTTGCTGAGAGGCAAAGTCGTAGTCTGGCATATTCAGGCGGTCGGCAAAGCTTATCGCGTCAGAGCAAATGTTCCTTATGTGCTCTTGGAGGTATAGCTCCGCGACAAGGCTGGCTTCATTTAGCGTGTGTTGCACAGGTTGACTAAACCAAACGGCGACACCAGATTTAAAAAATGTAATGGCCAAAACCCCCATAAGCATTGAGGGAATAATTGTAACTAAAGAGAATATAATGATAATGGTTATATGCAGCCTTGCGCCAATCACGCCGCGCTTTTGCTCGTGGTACATGGCTTTGAGGCGATATATGATGACGATGGTTAACATCACGATGATCAGCGCATCAAATGTTATGAACGGCATAACGATTGATGTGCGCTTTGCCCAAGAGACGCCACCGTAGCTGACGATTGCGTATGTCAGGAACCCGGAAAATGTGGCAAGTCCGCTTATAATAAAGTGCAGGTGGGCTTTAATAAATCCGCGTTCAAGTATTTTGAATGGGTAAAAACAGCTCATTTCGCCACTCGGCGCGTTAGTGTGGTGGATATCCCATTGTAAAATATATATGGGTATACCCAAACACAAAAAAAGATTCAGTTATAGCGAAGCAGATTGGAAACCCCAGCACCGCCTTTGCGGCATTCACAGTATTGCTAAAGCAAGACGCTGCGGGGTTTTCATGGTGTTTCGCTCTAATCTGTGAATGCGCCGCCCAAGTCACGAACGCAAAGTTCATAGAAGAGCTGAGCCTCTGCATCTCCTTGATCTGCACTCATCTTGAAGTATTGAGCTGCTGATTCTACATCTGCGCTAACGCCCCTTCCGTCATACAAACAGCAACCATAGTAATATTGAGCATTTACATCTCCCTGATCTGCACTCATCTTGAAGTATCGAGCGGCGGATACCAAATCTACGCGAACGCCACTTCCGTCACGCGAACAGCAACCATAACTATATTGAGCTAAGGCATATCCCTGATCTGCACTCATCTTGAAGTATCGAGCTGCGGATGCTAAATCTACGTTAACGCCCACTCCATCATGCAAGCAGCAAGCATAGCTATATTGAGCATATGCATATCCTTGATCTGCACTATTCCTGAAGTATAGAGCGGCTGCTTCTAAATCTACGCTAACGCCCGTTCCGTCACGCAAACAGCAAGCATAGCTATATTGAGCCTCTGCATATCCTTGATCTGCACTCATCTTGAAGTATCGAGCTGCGGATACCAGATCTACGCGAACGCCCCTTCCGTCACGCGAACAGCAACCATAATTAGATTGAGCATATGCATATCCCTGATCTGCACTCATCTTGAAGTATCGAGCTGCGGATGCTAAATCTACGTTAACGCCCACTCCATCATGCAAGCAGCAAGCATAGCTATAT
>JAISXM010000061.1 GCA_031270515.1 Holosporales bacterium
TTGCCTGATGGCGTGGAAATGGTGATGCCTGGGGATAACGTGCGGATGAAGGTCGAGCTGCTGTCGCCAATTGCGATGGACGAGGGGCTGCGGTTTGCGATCCGCGAGGGAGGGCATACTGTTGGCTCGGGGGTGGTTTCCAAAATATTCAGGTGAGAGACCCAAACACATAAACCTTGTCGACGAAAATTTAGGTATTTCGCTACACGACAACTCTAGTAATTCGACAATGTTTTCGCTATTGGGTATCTTTTGTAAATATTTACAGTGTCTAATGTATTTAGGTAAGTGTACTTATGGTATCCATCGTAATTCTCGCAGGTGGCATGGGAACTCGCATGAACGCAAACATGCCGAAGCCGCTTGTTAGGTTTGGTGGATGCCCACTTATTGAAAGCGTGATAACCAGCTCACTCCACATAACCCCGCAACAAATAATTGTGGTCGGGTCGCGCTCCTTGTTTTCACATCCGGAGTGGCACGCAATTAAAGCGCGCATGCGTGGCATGAAAAATGTGGGGGATGTTCATAAGCTGAAGGGGAGCGATACGCTGGATGTGCTGGAGCTAGGGGATGTGAGTAAGCTGGAGGGACGCGATACGCTGGATACGCTGAAGGGCGAGGTGCTGGAGCTGGATGAGGTAGAACAGTCATCTCCGCTCGGCACTGGTGACGCGGTCCGCTGCGCATTGCCCAAAATACGCGCACCTCACGTGCTGATTCTGCATGCGGACGTCCCTATGGTGCGTCCAGAACTGCTGCGCAGGTTAAGCGAAAAAAAAGAAGACTTAATTGTTTCCATCATAGATGGGCGACCGAAACCGCTGGAGTTGGTTAAGCCCAGCTACGGGCGCGTGATCCTCGAAGGCAATGTGCCTGTCGATATTGTCGAGTCAAAAAATGCGACTCCAGAGCAATTGGACATAAACACATATAACGCGGCAATATATATGGCGTCGCGTGAATGTTTAAATAAATGCGTCCAATGTATAAAAAAGAATGAAGTGACAGGGGAATTTTACTTCACGGATGTTGTTCGCATTGCGCATAAGAAAGGGTTTTCGAGTGAATGCGCAGAAGTATCGGAATACGAAGCTGCGGGGATAGATACGCTGGATGATGCCACCAATTTCCCGCTACAGCGAGTCCTGCGCAATCGAATGCCCGGCGTCACGTTTCAGGATGCGTCGTCGGTGGTTTTGTCTATGGATACAAGGATTGAACCAGGCACGACCGTTGGAGCCTTTAACGTATTCGGCACTGGCGTAGATATTGGCGCAAACGTCACAATCCATCCTTTTTGCGTACTAGAGGATTGCAAAATTGACGCCGGCTGCGTCATTGGGCCGTTTGCGCACATACGCGGGGGGGCGCGGGCTCGCGAGAACGCAGTAATCGGGAATTTTGTTGAAGTAAAGAAGTCGACCATCGGAGCAGGTTCGAAGGCCAAACACTTGTCTTACATAGGCGACGCTACTCTCGGCGACAATGTTAACGTAGGCGCCGGCGCAGTGTTTTGTAACTACGACGGCAAGCGCAAGAATCCCACCCGCGTGTGCGATGGAGCCAGCATTGGCGCCAATACGTCGTTGGTCGCCCCACTTGTCGTAGGGGGGGATGCATATATCGGAGCAGGCAGCGTCATAACCAAAGACGTCCCGGATGCAACCCTTGCGTTGGCTCGCGCGCCCCAAGTCCATGACGCGACGTGGGTCAAAAAAAGGAGGAAACGCTTATGACAGATGTCTTGCAAGTCGGCGGGTTTGTGCCGTTTACAACGATTGACTTTCCTGGGCGAAACGCGGCGGTCGTATTTTGCCAAGGATGCATGTGGCGCTGTTCTTATTGCCAGAACAAAGAGCTGCAGAGTTTTGTGGACGCGGGTTCAAATGACGAACGTGGGGGTCAAAATGACGAACGTGGTGGTCAAAATGGCGAACATAAAGAGATGCGGCCTTTTGTGAACGCGGCTTCAAATGGCGAACATAATGATGTGACGCTTAACGTGTTGAAACGACCTACATGGGAATACGTGCTTGAAAAGATATATGTCCGCCGCAACTTTTTGGACGGCGTGGTTTTCAGCGGGGGAGAGCCGCTTGCACAAAATGCAATCATAAACGCCGTGCAAGATGTCCGCAATTTTGGGCTTCAGGTCGGAATACACACCAGCGGAGCGTATCCGGAACTGCTTGACGACTTAGTCACGTGTACAAATGGAAAACCATTGCTTGACTGGGTCGGTTTGGATATAAAAACGTGCTTTGACGAATATGATGCTCTGACTGGCGCTCCAGGAAGCGAATATCTTGTGACGCGCAGTCTTGACATCCTGCTGGGGAGCTCTGTTTGTTTTGACTGTCGCACCACAGTGGATCCCAAATATGTATCTCCGGAGCATGTAATAAAGATCGCGCGAGAATTGCGAAACAAAGGCGTCCTCGTGTATAAATTACAGCAGTGTTACGACAGAGAGCGCAATCCTGTGTATAGCCCATGCTTTGAGAACGAGTTTGCGAAACAACTTCAGAGCCTGTCTGCAAGAAAATTTTGACTTGTATTTTTTGCGTCGTTTCGATGCTCGTCGGGTTCCCATTCAACGAGTTGAATGGGGTCCCTCGCTGGGTTCCCATTCAACCAGTTGAATGGGGTCCCTCGCTGGGTTCCCATTCAACTAGTTGAATGGGGGCCCTCGCTTGAGCAGTACGTTTAGCACAGCCCGCCGTCTGCGCTTCGATACTCCTGCCCTCCATTCTTTTTATAAATAGGTATATTTATCATCATCAGGATCCCTCCGTTCTTTGTATATTCTTTCAAACGCATCATTGTTTTTGCGTAGTGTTTCAACAAACAGCGTGAGATCTTCTGGTGTTTTTGCAACGACTAACACTGTACCTGCGAGCAGCAGATTATTTGTTGCTTTAAGCGTTGTATCCAATAAATCAAATCCTGGTGATGATAATATTCGCTGCATCGCCATTATACCTTCTGCAATGTAATGGTTCCGTGCATCTTGTCGATTATCGCGATATTCTGGGTTAGTGCGATAAAGATCATTTACGAACGCCAATCCTCCTTCAGCATTAACTCGCCCAAAGTCTCTGTTTCCTTCAAAGGAGCTCATCAGACATTGTCCACGGAAAGGTTCTAGGTGGTCTAAGGGCAAGGAGAATCCCGTATACCCGATTGCGCCGATGGCAACTACTCCGTCTGGAAGTAAGGCTACTATTTCATTCAGGATACTACCTGTACTATCGATACACAGTTTCCTACGTGTCCCATCGGCCAAACTATCATAGGGCTCATAGAAATTAAACATATTAAATTGATGCCTGAGGTCGCTTCCCTGCATGCATTGAGAGAACGTAGCGAGGGCGATACACATACCAAAAAATTTGATCGTCATAAAGAAATCCATAATAAAAACATCTATCCAGCGTTATAGTACTAGATATGTGTAGCAGAAGTCAATAGCATAAATTCCTTCTCAAAGAAATGGTTCGAAGTTTTATCCTCGCGTAACCATTATACCTGCCCATAAAAACAATTTGAATTTTTATCCTGCACTGAAGCCTTGTATTACAACGAACTTCAAATTGTTTGTTACGGGTACCCGGTATAGACCTGATGTGAAATTTGTTTTTTCCATTAATTTATGCTGCGTTGGAAGCATTTTGCAACAGATTTGTTGTCGCGCTAATGCTTCCAAGTTGTATCACAACTAGACCTACCCATAAAAACAATTTGAATCTTTATCATCGCCGAAACTTTGTAATACAACGAGTTTCAACTTGTTTGTTATGGGGACCCGGTCCTAGATTCATGCGACTTCTTCTTGTATCTGAATAGAATAGCATAAATCCTCAGGATTCTGTTCTTCGTACATTCGTTCAAGAACACCTTCGTTATCGCGTAGTGTCTGAATAAACAGGTTAAGATCTTCTGGTGTTTTTGCAACGACTAATGCATTATCTACGCGCAGCAGAGTATCGGCTATCTCCTTCGGGACATAAAGCGAGTCGTATCCTGGACGTGATAAATAATGCTGCACAGTCATTAAACCTTCTGCGGCATCATGGTTCTGTATGTCTTGTCTATTTTTACATATTTTACGATAATTTTCTTCTACGAATGCCAATATTCCACCAATATCAATTTGCCCAAAGTCTCTGACTTCTTCCAAGGGGCTTATCCGACATTGTCCATTGTTAGGTCTTATGTGGCTTAAGGGCAATAGCCGCCCAATAGGCTCGATTGCGCCAATGGCAACTACTCCTTCTGGAAGTGTGGCGATTTCTTCACTCAGGTAACGACTTGTCTTATTGAGCACATTATTCCTACGTGTCCAATCTGCCTCATCGGTCGAACTAGCATAGGGCGCATAGGGCGCATCGAATTTTAACCTGTCAAGTTGATGCCTGAGGTCGCTTCCCTGTATGCATTGAGAGAGCGTAGCGAGGGCGATACACATACCAAAAAATTTGATCGTCATAAAAAAGACCATAATAAAAATATCTATCCAACGTTATAGTACTAGATGTGTGTAGCAGAAGTCAATAGCATAAATTCATCCATTGAGCGTCTTCACGAAAAATTTTTAATAAGAAATGTCCTCTTTGTTGCCTGGGCCTCGGACAAACAAACCGAAACGGCGCCTTGATAATATTTTTGTGATAGGGTATTGGGGCCCCAGTCACGGATGCCCCAACCAGATCGCTAATCCAGCAACAGAATTAAGAGACCCACACTACTATCCAAAATACACTATACGGTAGTTGGCTGTAGTTTGTTCTTATCCCCCTATAATTATCAGAACGTATATTTAACTTAAAAACAACCCCCCTTAGTTCCTGAAAGATTTTAGGACAGTGGTTGCTATTTGATCTCGCAGTATGATACGTTAAGGAAGTGTTTTTTAGATGTAGGTTTCTTATCGTGAAGCGTTTTGTATTTTTGTGCAGCTTGGTTATGCCATGCTTGGTGTCTGTGGATGCTAGTACTCCAAGTTGTGCTCCCCCCATATTTGCGCGTATAAGCGACGAAGATTCTGTCGCTTTTAGCGACGCTCTAGTTTCTATATGTGCGACGACTTCAGCCTTTGTTTTGCAAGAGATGTCTCCCTTAAGTGATAAGGCCGCTTCATTCACGCGCGTTGTAACATCATCTGACGGGCAGCCTCCTATACAATTGGACATACATGCTCAAGTATTATTAGATGGTGTATTAAATGGGGATCCATATTGCATACGTATGATTTGTCGTGCGTCCACAGATTCTTTGGACTGTCATACTGCTCAGTCAATGAGGGATGCTGCTAATTTTTATAAATTGCATGCCGACGTACATCCTTACTACGCGTTCGAGTATGCACGTAGCTTATTGCTTGGAAAAGGCGTTGCGCAAAATGTACAATTGGCGGCAAATTACTTATTGAAGGCTACACTTGAGGGCCACCCAGTTGCTCAGTACGTGTGCTATAATTATGTGTCGCAGCGCTTTAAACGTTATCGCGACTTGCTGCAGAGTGGTGTTGTACGAGTATTTGCATTAAAATGCTTGCAACAAAGTGCAGACCAAGGATTTGTTCCAGCCCAAAGCACGTATGGTTGTCACTTACATACACAAGGAGAATATCAAAACGCAGTTGAATATTTTAAACGGAGTGCTAGACAAGGTGATGCAAATGCTCAATACAACTATGGAATCTACTTATCCGAAGGACGTTACGTCACCCCACGTAAAAGTCTGGCGGCTTATTTATTCAAACTGAGTGCAAATAAAGGAGTATCAGAGGCCCAATACAACTATGGAGTTTGCTTGAGGGATGGGAATGGCGTTGCGAAAGATCTAAGGGCCGCCGCTCATTACTTCGGACTGGCAGCAAATCAAGGCAATCCACAGGCTCAATTAAACTATGGATGCGCATTAGCGAAAGGGCAGGACATTGAACAAAATCTAGAGAAAGCGGCTCATTTCTTTCGACAAAGTGCAGATCAAGGGAACGCAGAGGCTCAATGCAACTATGGGGTTTGCTTATTTCTTGGGAATGGCGTTCCTGTAGATCAAAGTACGGCGGTTCGTTACTTCAAAATGGCGGCAGATCAAGGGCACGCAGATGCCAAGTGCAACTATGGGATTTGCTTACAAGAGGGACTTGGCGTTGCTAAAGATGTAGACATGGCGCTTAACTACTTCAGAGAAAGCGCACTTGCAGGCAACGCAATGGGTCAATACAACTACGGAATGTCCTTAAAGAATGGGCGTGGCGTTGCTGTAAATATGGGGGAAGCTGTTAATTTCTTCAGATTGGCAGCAGAGCAAGGATGTTCACCTGCTCAGTTAGAGTACGGGGCCGCATTAGCACAAGGACAGGGCGTTGCCGCAAATTTAACTGAGGCTGCTCGTTTCTTCAAACTTAGTGCAGATCAAGGAAACGCAAATGCCCAATACAACTATGGAGTCTGCTTACTTTATGGGATGGGTGTTCCGATAGATCAAGACGGGGCGGTTCGTTACTTCAGACTGGCTGCTGATCAGGGAAACGCAAGTGCGAGTAGCTGTCTAGAGCTTTTAGCCAGCCGCGCTTAGCGAAGAAGTGACGTGGCTAGGTATGACGCGTTGCTATGAGTAATTGCGTTATATCCACAATACTTGCGTTATATACCGGAGAACCAATAAACAATTTGACGTTTTATTATCGTTTAAGCCTTGTATTGCAACAACTATCAAATTGTTTGTTATGGGGACTCATTCTATCGGGGAGCCAATAAACAATTTGAAATTTCATCATCGTTTAAGCCTTGTATTGCAAGTCTTTTCAATTTGTTTGTTGTGCTCTCTTGTATATTTTGTTCGATTATTCAAATATCCCCATCGTTCTTAACGACGTATATTTGTTTTTCGTTATGACAAAATGGTCGTACAACTTTATCCCGACACTCTGTGTCGCTTGGAATA
>JAISXM010000065.1 GCA_031270515.1 Holosporales bacterium
GAAAATCGTGAACACGTTGAGGCACTGATAGCTCATACAGCCAAATTTCTTGGGCAAGAGAAATTTTCAGCCCGAATTGCCGGTGCCCTGATTAAACGCTCAGCGGAGGTTGGGTTAAAAGTTGGTGGAGTCGTCAGTGAATCTGGCCTTGAAGCTAGAGATATCATAGACCAACCGTTGCAGGAAGTGCACATAGATAAGCACAACGTCGTTGCCTTACCTTTATTGGACACCATAGCTTTATGTGGAGCGTCTAGCGAATTCGTTATATTGAAACGCCAGGCCTTCAACGCCATGCGTTCCAAGGGGATGACGACCCAGGAGGCTATGAAAAAATTAAACGAGCCGAAAACAAAGCAAGCCTTAGAAAAAGTCGCCCAATATGTGTCTGACAAAGTTGCCGAAGCCGAAAAGCAAGAGTTTGCGAATACGCAGCTTTATGTTGATGCGCTTGAGGACGAAGTTGAGCCAACACTCCTTGATTCGTTATTGCAAGGTGCAAGTGTTGATTTAAGCTCTGTCGCACCTGAACAATTGCCTTTGTTGGAAGACGTTATTGCCGAACGCTTTTGCGATCAATCTGAACATACTGACTTGATGCTACACATTTTAACGACTGAATTACCTGATGACGTTCGTGAAATTGCTCAAGATTACGTCACAGAACGCGTTGAAATGCAGGCGACAGGAAGTGTCCGAATCTTAACTCGAGTAGGACAAGCGTTGAAAACTGTTGGCCAAATCACTGCTGTCGGAGCAGCACATTTGCTGGATCCAATCCCTGGAGCGCCTATTGGTAAAGGCGTTGAAGTGTTGACAGGTGTTTCAACTCCTCACGAGGCTTATAAGGATATTGGCAAAGACGCCGCCGTAGACGCGGGCGTGATGACGACCATGGGCGCAGTTCCGTTTATTCCAGGCGTCGGGGCGGTTGTTGGCAAAGTCATGCAAAATATGGGCAAAGCCTGGAATGCCGGCAAACGCGTGCTTTTAAAGAATAGTTCACTGTTACGCAAGGTTGAAACAAGGCTTGCTGAACGAACGAGCAAGACCGGCAGTTCTGGACCTGAAAGAATCCGTGAAGCCGTAAACCGAAATCTAAAGCTCCATAAAAATGATTTGAGGTATAAAGGAAAAACACATGTTTATCAGATAGTTGACACAGAATCTGGTGAGATATGGAAAATTGGTGAAAGCGCAAGAGGGGTTGATAAATTGGGGCAATCTATTCGTGCGCAAGAACAAGTAAGAAACCTCGGACGTATGTACAACAAACGATTTAAATCGGAAATTCTACAAATTTTTGATGGGAAGGCAGCCGCAAGGGCTCATGAAACAAATCTTATAAAAGTGTTGAGGGAAAAAGGGCAGAGCCTTCCCGGCAACAAAGGAGTACACTAATGAAAACGTTTGATCCAACAACAGAGGAACGTTGGCTTTTGTTATTTGGTAGCGTTGACCTCGTTGGTGCTAGTGTAAAAAACGATTGCGTAATGAACAAAATTATGGCTGAAATGCAATCTTTTTTAAAAACATCTGGATTTTTTGACAGAGCACCGTTCTCATGGGTGGGAATGATAATTCGCTACGGTTTGAAAAATGACAGGCATACAACTTATGATGGCCGAATCAACAGAAAGTATGGTGACATTCCACTTGCTCGTGAACTCGACATGCGAGTCTTACTTACCGCCGACGAGAACGACGTTGGCATGTTGAAGGATTTTTTTGAAATTGCAGCGTTGGAGTCCATGATTGATGCCGGAAAAAAGTATAAGCTCAATACGAAGGCTCTGGAAGAACGCCGAGCTCAACTCGGGCAAATCCCGGACTGGGAATATGAAATGGACGCGCATCCAGAGATTATGCTGAAAAAATATAGAGATAGTGTGCCGAAGTGATGTTCAAACGTTTGTTTTCTTTCATCGCGTTACTGTTTCTTCTGCCATTTCAGGCTGACGCTGAACCACTTGTTGGTGATTACGAGAGGCCTTCCGCCGTTCCTACGTTCGCCAACGAAACGCACAATGACCAAATTACATTTTTACACGGCAGTTATATATGCGTCGCCGCAAGTATTGCTTTGACGATAATTTATTCGCGAACATATCCAATGAGAATTCTCAAAAACAAGCATGTTGCTTGGTATACTTCAATAACTCTGCTGAATAATAAAACTGGCAAAACTGCAAGTTGCATGCGTTTATAAGTCTGATATTTTCAGACAACCATGTCTTTTTTGAAAACTCTCAATTTTTGCATATTGCTAACCCGGTAGAAAACCGTGCGATGCAATTTTTATTTGTGCAAAACAAATACCCATAAAACGGAAGCTTTTTTGCATCGTTTTCTCGTGGTTTAGCTATAACAAATTGTTAAGTGTACTTAAGGAGGCCCTGCAATTTATTCCATTTAGTAACCTATAGGTCTCTGGTTCCACCCAATGCTTGGTTCAAACGTAGTCTCCATTACGAGGTGGAAAAAATATCGGTCAAAATAGTCTCCAACGCCTGGCTATGCAAGCGTTACACGCCTTTAAGTGGAGACGAAATTTAACCTACAGCTCGGGTCCCATAAAATCAAAGATTTTATGGGTGCCCGGTACGGAGAATTTTAGTTTCCGTTTGGAAAAAAATGGGGGACCTGTAGGTTACGGAGACTAATTTGGACAATTTTACGAAAATGCCACAACCCGCTAACGCCCGCAGAATATAAGGTTTTTGACGGCGATTTTTGTCCCAAGCAAACGGAGACCGCCCGCCTAGAAAAAATCTGGTGCCGGCTAAAGGATTTGAACCCTCGACCTACTGATTACAAATCAGTTGCTCTACCAACTGAGCTAAGCCGGCTTGGGGCGAGTGATCGGTCTTGAACCGACGACCTCAAGAGCCACAATCTTGCGCTCTAACCAACTGAGCTACACCCGCCACTAATTGAAATACTATAGGATTTTGCATAATTAATAAAGAGAGAAAGATGAAAATGTCAACGCAATTTAGAAATGTCCGGTTCTGCAATTTAGAAATGTCCTCTTTTCTTAATAGGAAATAGGTTCATAATCCCCGCCTATGCCTGCCCTATGCCTGCCCTATGCCTGCCCTTTTTGGTCATTATCCGCCCTTACCTCTCATAGTTTCTTGTTCGAATTGAAACGCAGTATATTAATTGGTACAATCCGGCGTGTTTTTCTTTTCAAAAAGGTTATTCATGACCATTACAAAACCAGTCAAAGACATTCTCAGCTATTACGAAGGCGAGCTCCCCAGCGTCAAGCTCAACCTCGCGCGTCTCTTCATGCACGGGCGCCTGGGCGGGACCGGACGCATTATCATGTTAGCTGTAGATCAAGGATTTGAGCATGGTCCGACAACGTTCCTCACGAACCCCGAAGGCTTTTCTCCGCACTACCACGTCAGACTCGCGCAAGAGAGCGGCTTATCCGGGTACACCGCGCCGTTAAATTGGCTGAAGGCCAGCGTCGACTCGCACCTTGGCGCAGTTCCTTTAATATTGAAGCTGAATCATTCGAACCGCCTCTTGCCTTCGTCTGTTGACCCAGACCAAGCGATTGTCGCCTCAGTGCAGGACGCCGTGGACTTAGGGTGCGTTGGCGTAGGGTTCACGCTGTACCCGGGCTCGGACTCATACTTAGAGCAACTCGAAGAGCTCAGCGACATCACCGCCCAAGCTCGCGAGTGTGGGCTGTTCACCGTGGTGTGGGCATATCCGCGCGGGCATGGAGTGACCGCAGATGCGTCAGATATGTACGGCAGCAAAGGGGCGGCAAACAATGACCCGCGCATGGCCTTGGACACAATCGCGTATAGCGCGCATATGGCGTGCCTGGCTGGGGCTCATATCGTGAAGGTCAATTTGCCATACGAGCTGATCGCGCGGGCGGATTCGAAGGATTTGTACAGGGGCGTAAAAATGGACACTCCAGCAGACAGAGTCAGGCATATTGTGCAGTGCTGCTTTAATGGGCGGCGGGCCGTGATTTTCTCTGGTGGGGCGGCAAAAGATGCGAACAAGGTGCTTGATGACGTGCAAGTGGTAAAGCAAGGCGGAGGTACTGGCTCCATTATCGGGCGGAATATTTTCCAGCGTCCTCACGAGGAAGCGCTGCAGCTGATAGAGAAGGCGGTTCGGCTGTACGAATAATACATAAAATAGATATAATGGTTAGACTTATTACTGCACTTTTATACAAGCAACAGCGCATAAATACAACAGATCGGCTTACTGCCGTGTATTACGACATGATCATAATATAAAACGTAATACTTACTCGAACGATTGATTCCTGTGAGTATATGTTTGGGGAAATATTATGATTGCAATGCATTTTGTAAGTTGGTTTGCCACTATTGTTTTAATGTTGGGTTTTCACGCATTTGGGGCGGATGCGTCCTTCGTGGCGCAGTCATTAAACGTAAAAACTGAATATGAACAGGATAAAGGTGCATTCGTACAGAAGTACGAGTTTATTTGCCAAGGCAAAACCCCCAAATCTTCTGCAAATGAACTAATTTCCACGTTCGGAAGCCACTACGCCGCATTGGTCGCACTTAGTAAGGTTGTGTATGAGTTCAAGAGTTTACCCGCGTCTGACGGAACGCGGGAACAACTTCAGAAAGCTCGTGCCATTGCTCTCTACATCATGCTTCGCTCTCGCACTTTTTATTGGACAAGCTCAGTTTTGTGCCGGTTCTTTAACATTTTAGCCGATTTTAATAGCAAAATGATGTCCGGCCTTATGCCATTGATACCTGTGGAACGCACTGGTGGTTGTGCGATGACGCTACCCGAGCGAGCAGGTACGACAGCATCACTTTCAGCAGCTTGCGCGGCAGCATCTTCAGCATCTTGCGCTTGACCTTCAGGATATTGTGCAGCAGCGGCATCTCCTGTACTTCGCACAGCAGTGATGACCTGCTTTAAAATCACATTGTAGGCACAATCAAATAGTCCTTCTTCGTATATATTGCGTCCGACAAAATACTCCAGCAACTCTAGTGCAGAGCGATAATCGCCTCTACTTACACATATTGCCAGTAGATTCATTCTCTCCTCGTGCGTAAGATCCCCGTGATCTAGTAATATCAGTAAGAGGGGAAGCGGAGAATAATCTTGACGTACTGCAATCCTCAATAAGTTTGTTGTTGCATTTCTAATATATCGTGGATCATTCTTATAGAATAATTGTACAGTAGCAGCTCTAATATCTTGTGGTCCAAGCTGAACGTTCGGTAATGAGAGTAGAGCTATAGCGATGTCTCTTTTGTAAGATTCATCCCCAGTGGAGGCGCCTATACCAAGAGACGTTACTGCTTCTTCAACATTTCGTCCCTCTTTTATTAGGCGTAATACACAGCTGTAATATCTGCTTCGTCCCCTAGAAATCCCTTGATCTGCGCTTAGTCTATAGTACTTAACGGCCTCTTCTTCATTTTTCTCAATACCTATGCCATATTCCAAATAACATCCATACTCGCATTGTCCTGCGGCATGTCCTTGATCTGCGCTTAGTCTATAGTACGGAATTGCCTCTTTTTCATTTTTTTCAACACCTATGCCATGTTTCAAGCAACGTCCATACTCGTACTGTCCTTCCGCATTTCCTTGATCTGCGCTTAGTTTATAGTACTTAGCGGCATCTACTACATTCTTTTCAAGACCTATGCCTTCTTCCAAGCAACGTCCATAGTGGTACTGTCCTGCCGCAAATCCTTGCTCTGCGCTTTGTTGATAAAAAGTAACGGCCATTGCTTGATCTTGCGCAATGCCTATGCCTTTTTCCAAGCAAACTCCATAATTTGATTGTCCTACCGCATATCCTTGAGCTGCGCTTAGTTGAAAGTACGTAGCTGCCTCTTTTACATTCTTTTCAATACCTATGCCATTGAACAAGCAATATCCATACTCGCATTGTCCTGCCGCATTTCCTTGAGCTGCGCTTCGTTGAGAGTACTGAGCACCCCCTTCTACATTCTTTTCAATACCTATGCCATGTAACAAGCAAGATCCATAGCGGTATTGTCCTGTCGCATATCCTTGATCTGCGCTTAGTCTATAGTACTTAACGGCCTCTGCTACATTTTTTTCAATACCTATGCCACCTTCCAAGCAACGGGCATAGTTGTATAGTCCTTCCGCAGATCCTTTATCTGCGCTTAGTCTATAGTAATAAACAGCTTTTTTTTCATCTTTCGCAACGCCTATGCCTTCTTCCAAGTAATGTCCTAATCTATTTTGTTCTAGCACATGTCCTTGGTTCGCTAATCGTAGACAATATATAGCTGCCTCCAGTAAATCTTTCTCCAGACCTATGCCATTCTCCAAGCAACGTATATAGGCGAGTCGTCCCAAAAAATGCCCTTGATCTGCACTTAATTTATAGTACTTAACGGCCTCTTCATCATTTTTCGCAATACCTATGCCATCTTCCAAGCAACGGGCATACTTGTATTGTCCTTCAGCACATTCTTTTTCTGCGCTTAGTTTATAGCACTTAACGGCCTCTCGCTCATCTTTCGGAAGACCAACTTGGCCAGATTCCAAGCAACGTCCGAAGCGAAGTAGTCCTAAAGGAAGTCCTTTGGCTGCGCTTTGTTTATAACACCAAACGGCCTTTCGTACATCAATATCAACCCCTATACCAAATTCAAGGCAATTCCCCCAGTCGCATAATCCTTCAGCACATCCTTTTTCTGCGCTTAATTTGTAGAACTTTACGGCTTCGCCAGGATCTTGAGAGCATCCTCTGCCGAAACGGAGGCACTTTGCATATTCATACTGTGCTAACAAGTACCCACGATCCGCACTCATTTTGAAATACTCGCATGCCATCCTCTCCATTTCTTGATATGTAGCTATACCTTTATTTTTAATCTTATTCGCATCTTTTTGTAAGAGTTTGGCGTATAAATATTGAGACAAGGCGCCTCCGTCGACTACATGCGAAGTTAACACCTCATCCTCAGTTACTATGTCTCCAGATAGCGCTTCAGGTACATCTTCAGGTAGCTCTCCAGGGACATATTCAGGTACATCTCCAGGTAGCGCTCCAGGGACATATTCAGGTAACTCTCCAGGTAGCTCTCCAGGCCCTTGCGCACTTGGGTAAGCCGTGAACATCAGACACGATTGTGCCGTGTAATAAAGAAGATTTAAATAACGCATGATGTGATCCTTATGATGTACCAATATCTTATGATACAGCATAAAACAGATTATTTGCAAGTCCATAATGCACTTTGTGCAGGTTCATAACATATGAGACAACTATACCGGGTCCCCATAACAAACAATTTTAAACTCGTTGTCATTCAAGACTTGAATGAGGGGAAAAATTCAAATTGTTTGTATTGGTAGGTATATACCGGGTCCCCATAACAAACAATTTTAAATTCCTTGTATTACAAGGCTTCGGTAATGATAAAAGTTCAAATTGTTTTTATGGGTTTGATTTTTTGCGCTCTTTTGTAATAAAATTACAGTATAAACTCAGTACTCTACAGAGCAGACACTCTATTAAATATATACTCTGGAGACTTTATGATTGCAATGCATTTTGTCTGTCGACTTATACCGATTGTTTTGGTATTTGGTTTACACGCGTTTGGGATGGATGATATTTACAAAAAACAGTTCTCCAGATTCATAAAAAAAGGAAATATGCAAAGTGCAGCAGAACTTCTAGACGAATACGACGAAACTTGCAATAGTAAAGTTCCCAGATATTCGGCAGATAGACTAATTGCCAAGTACAGAAGCCACTATGCAGCATTGCTCGTGCTTCGTAAGGTTGTGCTGACATTAGAGAACTCACACCTGCCTGACGCACAAGAGCGAATTCAACAAGCTCGTGCCATTTTTTTCGACATAGTGCTTCGCTCTACTATAGTAAGCGTCGACAATGAACGTCCATATATGGTTTTTTCGGATTTGATGAGAGCAGCATTTACGCCAGGAATATTTAACTGGGTACCTTTCGAAAAAATTGTTGATGCAGTTCATAAATCGAAACTTGAATCGATTGTTGATGATAAGATACCAGAAGTAGACAGGAAGAAAATAATCGATTCACGTGATGATGACTGGAGTAAAAGAATCCACTCCCGTTGTGGGGACGACTTGTTAGAAAAGCTTGACGGTATTGCAGATTATTTTAAGCAAAATCCATTTGACGGCAAAAGAGCCGAGTGCGTGTCAGTGGATATTATTAAATTCTTTAGTGCTGGATACACAACGCATTCTCCTAAAGATAAAAAGCCATTGATTGCCAATTTAAACGATCGAATACAAAACGCCACTCTATTGAGTGAAATAGGATCGATTGAGATACAAAACGATGCCCAATATTTTGCTTTTGAGCCAATCATTAATATCGTAAATGCGCTGCTTGAGGTCATATATGAAAATGAAGTCTGGCAAATTTTTTCAGCATCGAAGACCACGCTCAGAACGCTATTATGGAGGAAACCAGGATACCGCCTAGATAATTTGATCGTTAATCGTGGTGGTGGATTATATTTCGGGAACAGCAGACGCATACCTAAACCATGTCCAATCATTTATCCTGCAAGACTAGATATGCTTGGAAAGGTCGATTCTACAGACTCAGAGATATGCTTTCATGTTGGGAATACACCCTACACTAGGAACAAAGCATGGAATATACACATACCAGCGACCCCAAGTTCAGCGTTTAGAGTATTAAAAGCTATAACCCCTACATCGTTGTGTGACTTTGACGATTGCGAATCAAGCTCGAAGAAAAAGTTAATGGATGAACATATGAAATTCTACGTAAAACTAAACCTCCCTGTTATGCGCGGTCATTACTGGGATGCGCTGTACACGGACAAATGTAAATATGGAATATTTATTACCATATATCCCTATAGAGACGGCTACGACAGTGCCGCATTTATTGAAAAACTAGATCAGGCATTGAAACGTGCTATTGACGCAGGGGAACTTTCCCCCAGAGACTTTATCTATTTACCTGGCGAGGTTCAGGTTGGAACTTCAGGGAACATGTTCGCGGTATGTGAGGAGGAAGGAAAATACGTTGAAGCACTTTGGCCATACCCACATATACATGCAACGTTTCGTGGAAAGCCGTACAAATCAATACGCGATGAAGCAAAGACAACGCCGGCCAAAGCATCAAGTGAGGTGCTATCTGCTCGAAATGAAGCACTCAGGCTTGACCGTATGGCAGAATCACCCACAAAGAGATACGAGACAAAGGAATACTTTAGGAAACATGGGTGGATCCAGACCGCAAGTGCACGATAAACATATGCGTATCAGAGCAGCGGACACACCGCCCCGTCATGCGCAACCAGCGTGCGGCGCACCAACTCATCGCCGACATCAAACAGCGGCGCACCCGCAGCGGTCCCAGCACCCGCCGCAGCCGCACCAGTCCCAACACCAGCAGCAGCCGCAGCCGCAGCCGTCCCATCAGAACGAATTAACGTGCGCACAAACGCAGCAACGTTAGACGCGAACAAAAAACTCGCCGTATTCGCAACGCCATTAATAATATTCAGCGGCGCCCACACACGCTGCTCCCCGCACTGGACGCACTCCCCCGGCACAGCCAGCTCACAATTCCCCCCAGACGCACCCGCCAAATCAACGACAAGCCCGCCACTCCTCATGCTGGCGACCATCTCCTTCGTAATGATCTTCGGTGCTGGCTTATTCGGAATTTGCGCGGTCGTGATCACGACATCCTGCCGTGGCATCACCTCCATCAGCCGCGCTTCCTGGTTCGCTTTGTACGCATCGCTCATTTCCTTCGCATACCCGCCGCCGCCTTCGCCACTTTCGTGACTGGCCACAGAAATAAACGTCGCCCCAAGGCTCTCCACCTGTTCGCGAGTCGCACTCCTCACATCAAACGCAGACACCACGCACCCCAAGCGCTTGGCGGTCGCAATCGCCTGCAAGCCCGCAACTCCCGCGCCAATGACCAGTACCCGCACCGGCGGCACATTACCTGCTGCCGTGGTCATCATGGGGAACGCTCGCCCCAACATAGACGCGGCGCAAATCACGGCCTGATAGCCAGCTAAATTGCTTTGTGATGAAAGGATATCCATGGATTGCGCTTGCGTCGTGCGCGGCAACAAATCAAGGCTAAACGCAGACACGCCCATGCGCGCCAAAAGCTTGATGCTCTCTATGTTTTTAGATGGGGACAATTGCCCGATAAGGATGGTTCCGGGCTTCATACAGCGAATGGTGTCGTCGTCAGGCAAGTTAATCGCGACCAATATGTGAGCGCGCTCCACCAACGACTGGCGCTTAGTGACGACCTCGGCGACCGGCTCAAACACGCCATCAGGATAACCGGCAGCACACCCTGCCTGCGTTTCAACGAGTAACGAATAGGCAGATAATTTTTTTGTAACATCCGGAGTCATCGCAACGCGAGATTCACCGACAGACTCTTTTACTACGCCAATATTCATTCATCAACCGTGATTGCACGAAAAAGTCCGCCTGCCACACCACCAATAAGATATGGTATCGCACCGCCTGCGTTACTTAACACCACCAATGATCTACTTACACCACCAAAGAGATGGATCGTCCCCGGCCGGCTCTACTCAGCACCATAAATAATAGATGGTATAGCCCCGCAGGCTCGACTTAACACAACTAAGAATAGATGGTATAGTCCCCGGCCGGCTCTACTCAGCACCAACATCAGAAAAGGAAACGTACGCCATTGGCGCGTTATCCCCATACCGGCGTCCCGCCTTCAAAATCCGCAGATACCCGCCCGGACGCGAGCTAAAGCGCTCAGCCAACGTCGTCAGCACTTTCGATGCCACATCAGCGGAACCGACCTTGCGGATGACCTGGCGCCGCAAATGCAAGCGCTGCTCAGGAGACTCAGCCGCCTGATACCGTTGCCCCAGGGTAATCACTTTCTCCACCAAAGGACGAAGCTCCTTCGCTTTTGGCAGAGTCGTCTTGATTTGCTCATCCTTCAAAAAAGAACAGATCATGTTTTTGAACATGGACTTCCTGTGCTCGGATGTCCGATTTAACAACCTATGTGCCATTCCATGTCTCATAATAACCCCATTTACAACTACTAAAAAAATTACAACTACTAAAAACCAGGCAAGGACTCAGCACTCACACATTCCCACTGCCTCGCCCTGCCCTACTCCTACCAGCCTCTAAAAAACTCAGATCACCCGCCTAGCTCGTATACGGATCATCCAACCCCTTCGCCAAATCATCCAGATTCGGAGGCGGCCAATTGCTTAAGGTCATCCCTAAACCAACCCCCATCTGAGACAATACTTCCTTTATCTCATTCAACGACTTCCGTCCAAAATTAGGCGTCCGCAACATTTCGCCCTCTGTCTTTTGCACCAAGTCACCAATATACAAAATGTTCTCGTTCTTCAAACAATTCGCAGACCGCACGGACAGCTCAAGCTCATCGACCTTCCGCAGCAAATTCTTGTTAAACGCCAGCTGCTCACCATCGCGCCCTGCGTTCATGAACGTAGGTTCATCGAAATTGATGAACTGCTGCATCTGGTCAATCAAGATCCTCGCCGCATACGCCAGCGCATCATCAGGCTTAATAGAGCCATCCGTCAGCACAGTCATCGTCAGCTTATCGTAGTCCGTACGCTGCCCCACGCGCGTGGGCTCAACCTTATACACGACCCGCCGAACCGGAGAAAACAACGCATCCAACGGAATCACGCCAACCGACCGAATCGCATCAGGATCATACACCGACGGCACAAACCCCTTCCCAGACTCGACCATCAGCTCCATATTTAACTTAGCATTATCGCCAAGCGTGCAAATCAAAGCATCAGGGTCCAATATCTCAACCCCCGAAGACGCATCAAAATCCGCAGCCGTCACAACCCTGGGACCAACAACGGACAAACGCACCTTTTTTGGCAAATCCGACAGCAGTTTTACACCAATAGCTTTTAGGTTCAAGACGATGTCAGTCACATCCTCGAGCACCCCAGGAATAGACGAAAACTCATGCAACACGCCGTCAATCTTCACAGAAACGAACGCCGAACCTTGAAGAGAAGACAACAATATACGCCGGAGGGCATTCCCCAGCGTAGTCCCAAAGCCGCGCTCTAACGGCTCTGCAACAATGACAGCTTCGCGCATGGACGAGTCCATATATTGAACGTCAAGTTTCCCAGATTTAATTAAAGATTGCCAATTTTTCTCAATCACGACAGTACCTCACCAATTACACAGACTCAAGTCCAACATGAGCAACACCTCCCCCTCAAAACCTGCGCCACACAGCCGCCAAGCAACCTAGTCACACCGCGCCACCGCCAAGCAACCCAGTAACACAGCCGCCAAGCAACCTCAACGCATCGCCGCCAAGCAACTAGTCACACCGCCACCAAACAACCTCAACGCACAGCCCCCAAGCAACGCACAGCCGCCACCGGCAACCCAGCAACCTACACGCGCCGCCGCTTTGGAGGGCGACACCCGTTGTGTGGAATCGGCGTTGTATCCGCAATAGACGTCACAGTAAAACCAAAAGCCTGCAATGCGCGCAATGCCGTCTCTCGCCCGGAACCGGGCCCCTTCACTATAACTCGCACAGTCTTCACCCCGTGCTCTGCCGCCTTTTTGGCGACAAGCTCCGCTGCAATCTGAGCAGCATACGGAGTAGACTTACGCGACCCCTTAAAGCCAACCATCCCAGAAGACGCAGAAGCAATAGCGTTGCCAAACTCATCCGTCACTGTAATCAACGTATTGTTGAACGTTGAATTTATATGAGCAATCGCATGAACAACACTTTTACGATCCCTTCGCCTCAATGTAGTAGCACTATTAGCTGCCATAAATCACCTGAACATTAAAAAAAATATTACCTACTCGGCATCTTCTTCCCAGCAATCGGGATAGCCTTACCCTTACGAGTGCGTGCATTCGTGTGAGTGCGCTGTCCCCTTACGGGCAACCCTTTCCTGTGACGCAGCCCCCGATAACAGCCAAGGTCCATCAACCGCTTTATATTCATGGACACTTCGCGCCGAAGATCGCCTTCCACATTGTACCCGCCACCATCAATGATTTCGCGAATGTGCAACACCTCCGCGTCCGTCAATTGGTGAACGCGCACCTCAGGAGAAACGCCTGCCCGCTCGAGTATATCAATTGCATTCTTGGGGCCAATCCCATATATATAACGCAATGCGATCCCCACCTTCTTTTGGGTTGGAATATTCACACCAGCTATGCGCGCCATAATGATCTCCTAATCAAACAAACACTAACCAAAAATGACCTGCCACACATCACCGGACACGAGATTCGGAGCCTTCGACGCATCAACAGTATAAAGCTCCCCACGCGCCGCATAGTAATCCAGCACCGGGGCTGTACTCTCGTTATAAACGCGCAGGCGCGTCAATATAGCGTCCTCATTGTCGTCATTCCGCCTAACAAAATCATCACGTCCACAAACATCACAAACGCCCGAAACTTTTGGCATGACCGTCTTTTCATTGTACAACGTGCCACAAGTTTTACAAGCATAACGCCCCAGCATCCGCGATGCAGCAACACTTTCGTCCACCCGCAAATGGAAAACAAGAGTATTCCAGTCGGCCAACAGCGGCGACAACGCCTCAGCTTGCCGAACTGTGCGCGGGAAACCATCAAAGATGGCCTTCCCTTTCTTGTTTTCAGAGATGAACTTACTCACCATCTCCAGCACCATTTCATCTGGCACCAGCAATCCTTTATCACATAACGACTGAGCCTGAATCCCCAAAGACGACCCAGACGCAATCTCCGCACGCAACGCATTTCCAGACGAAAAAACCGAAAAGCCCAACATGCTCTCAAACGACGACGTTAACGTGCCCTTTCCACACCCAGGCGCGCCAATCAATATAACCGCCTTGTGCTCGCCCCGCACCGCCACGTCTCCAGCTTCATTTACGGGGGGATGCACGATAGACACTCCTCCAGGAGCCTCTTCTTTATTTAAATGCTCTTTACTCATCAAAGTTTCCCCGCATTTTTGCGAATAAGCCCTTCGTATTGGTGAGCCATCAAATGCGACTGCATTTGCCCGATTGTATCTATAGTCACACTAACAACAATCAGCACACTCGTCCCACCAATATAAAAGGGTAGACTCATTTTTGTTACAATATATTCAGGGACCACACATATAAAAGCCAAATAAATAGCCCCCACCGTAGTCAACCTGGTAAGTAAATAATCGATATAATCCGCCGTCTGTTGCCCAGGACGAATCCCAGGAATATAGCTCCCCGGCTTCCGCAAATTATCCGCCGTCTCTTTTGGATCAAACATAAGCGCAGTATAAAAATACGCGAAATATACGATCATAGCGACAAAGCACACAATGTAAACTATCGAATCCCTAGCAAATATTCGAGAAAAACCGCGAAGCCACGAATCCTCCGACACATTCACAAACGTCAAAATCGTAGAAGGAAACATAATCAACGACGAAGCAAAAATTGGAGGCATAACCCCCGCACTATTTAACTTCAACGGCAAGTGCGTACTTTGCCCCACAGCAGGCATCCCAGGACGAGCCTGACGCTTCGGATACTGAACTGGGACACGACGTTGCGCCCCTTCCATGAATACGACGAAAAACAAAACACCAATGACACCAGCAAATATCAGCAAAATAACAGGAAGCAACAACGCACCAGACTTACCGAGACTCAACGTCTTCAGTATCGCACCAGGCAAGTTTGCCACAATTCCAGAATAGATGATAACCGACGTCCCGTTTCCAATTCCGCGCGAAGTAATCTGATCCCCAACCCACACAAGGAACATCGTGCTCCCGGTCAGCGTCAACACCGTCATAATGCGAAAGAAGAACCCCGGAATCACCACAGCAGGCCCCGCATTTCCATGCAGATGCTCCAACCCCGCAGCCACACCGAACGCCTGAATCGCGGCCATCATAATCGCCCCATAGCGAGTGTACAAGCCCAATTTCTTGCGGCCAGCTTCGCCTTCTTTCTTCAGAGCTTCAAACGTAGGAAAAACAGATGTCATTAGCTGAACAACTATGCTCGAGGATATGTACGGCACAATACCAAGCGCAAATATTGTCATACGACCAACAGCGCCACCAGAAAACATATCCAGCACGCCCATTATGCCGCCAGAGTTCTGCCTTAAAAATTCAGCAATAACCTGAGCATTTACCCCAGGCAAAGGAATATACGTACCCAAACGACAAATGATCAAGGCAAGCAGCGTAAACAAAATCCTCTTTTGTAAGTCTTTCGCTTTTCTAAACGCATCAACAGAAACGCTTGATGCAAACTGTTCAACTCCAGAAGCCATTAAGCCACCATCCTTACAACGCCATTATCCTATCACTACGGAACCGCCAGCTTTCTCCACCTGGAGTTTGACAGCCTCCGACGCGCGTGACACAACAAAATTAACAGCAAACGGAACATTTCCACTGGAAATGAGAGAAATCCCTTCGCACCTTTTTGATACAAAACCGTGCTCGATCAAAAAATTCAAATCAACGACCTGCCCTGCCTGAAGAATGCCCTTTGCAATGACTCCAGCCAGTTTACGAAAATGCAATTCAAAATAATTGCTTCCGCCAGGATTATTGAACCCCCGCTTTGGTAAGCGGCGATAAATAGGACGCTGTCCCCCTTCAAAACCGTTCAATGATACGCCAGCCCTAGCGGTCTGACCCTTTCCACCACGTCCAGACGTCTTTCCCTTCCCAGATCCAATTCCGCGCCCGACCACTTTCCTAGCGTGCCTGGCACCCGGCCTATCGCGAATATCGTTCAACTTAAAAGACATAGTAAACTCTCAAAAAAAACGGACTTAAAACAACAACAACACCAAAAGAACACAAACAGAAACAAAAGTTTTTACTTTTTCGCGAAACTATTTTACTTGAACAAAATACTAAATCAATTATTTTACTCGAACAAAATGCTTCAAACGTTCCACCAACTACTTCACTCGAACCAAATGCTTCAAACGATCCACCAGCTTCGCAAAAACAGGAATATTAGGAACCACCTTACTCTTCCCAAGACGCCCCAGCCCCAAAGCTTGAAGTTGTTTCCGCTGCACTAATGGCTGGCGAATAGAACTCCTATATTGCTCGATATGAAGACTACCGTCATCAGTAAGAGGCGAATATTTTGCACGCCGAGCCTCCGCAATCGCGATCAGCGCTTTCTTGGAACGCCGCCTCGCTTTCTTGCGATGCCTCGTCAACGCGCCCCTAGCAACGGATGCAGCACCAGTATCAACGCCTGCGCCTACTCTCGTGACAGGGTCGCCCCCACCCTCGGCAACAGCCACACTCTCAGATACATCACTTACTTGATCAACCATATAGATCTCCCGTCACTATGCATTAACAATAGAGGCATCAACAGCGCTATCCGCTTGCGATTTTTTACGACCCAACACAAGATCTCTACGATCAATGACATCATTCACCTTGAGCCCAAGTCGAGCCGCGATACTGCGAGGCGACGCAATCGTCGTCAACGCCGCAAACGTAGCACGCACAACGTTATGATAATTGGAACTGCCCAACGACTTCGCAACAACATCCTGAACGCCAAGCGCCTCAAATATTGCGCGCATAGGACCACCGGCAATAACCCCTGTTCCAACAACCGCACTGCGTACCAACACACTACCCGCGCCCACGGACACACATACATCGTGATGCAGAGTCCGCCCCTCACGCAGAGGAACGCGCACCATATCGCGCTTAGCCTGGGTGACCGCCTTTTTCACAGCGTCCGGCACTTCACGCGCCTTCCCCGTGCCATAGCCAACACGCCCTTTCCCATCACCAACAACGACAAGCGCAGAAAAACGAAGAGTCTTTCCGCCCTTAACGACTTTAGTCACACGGCGCACACTGATCAATTTCTCTATAAATTGCTGCTCGTCTTTCGACTTCCCGTGATCCGACGACCTGTTATGATCCGATGACCTGCCATGATCTGACGATTTGCCATGATCCGACGATTTATTGTGATCCGACGATTTGTTTTGATCTGATGTTCTGCTGCGATCTGACGATTTGTTGCGATCTGATGTATTCTTGTCCATAAAACAACCTTAAAAAACTAACCCGTGTTCACGTGCACTATCAGCTAAAGCCTTTATGCGCCCATGGTACAAAAAACCCGAACGGTCAAACACCACCTCAGTGATGCTCAACGCCTTTGCTTTATCCGCAATAAGCGCGCCAACAAATGTCGCCGCGTTCTTGTTTCCGCCATTCTTGATGTCGCTGACGGCTTTGCCCACCGTAGACGCCGCAACTAACGTTCTTGCATTAGCATCATCAATTATCTGCGCATATATATGACGCCCAGTACGATGAACACACAAACGATAACGATTGCGAATCACACGACGAATCGCGGTCCGCTGCCGGCGCTTTCTGCGCAAACGCAATTCAGAAGATGATAACATATTACTTCTTCTTACCCTCTTTCCTAACTATAAACTCTCCAGCGCGAATCACGCCTTTTCCCTTATACGGCTCAGGGGGTCTATATGACCGCAACAATGCCGCAATTGCCCCAACCTTCTGCTTTGAATTCGCCGTTATGGATACTTGAGTCGGCTTATCACAACGAATACTGACCCCAGCAGGAATCTCATAAACCACGTCGTGACTGTACCCTAGCTGCATGGTTAGCGTACTCCCTGCAACAGCAGCTTTATATCCAACCCCAACAAGATCCAAATTAACAGTAAAGCCATCAGACACCCCTTTCACGATATCCGACAACGTCCTCTGCACAGTTCCCCACATAGCCCGAGCAAAACGCGTAGAATCTTTCGGCGTAACATGAAGATCGGTGCCTTCCATGACAACGCTAATACAATCAGGCACAGTGCATGACCCCTCGCCTAGCCGGCCCTTGAAGCTAAATAAATTCCCATCTCGCGTCATTGTTACCGAAGCAGGAACTGTTACTGGGCGTTTACCTATTCTAGACATAGCAATTCCCTAAACTAAAAGACAGAACACAACACTTCTCCGCCCGCCAACAATTCTCGAGCGCGGGCGTCGGAAATGACACCTTTAGAAGTAGATAAAATATTTATACCCAAACCATTCCGTACTGGAGCCAACTTCTTCACAGACGAATATATGCGGCGACCAGGCTTGGACACGCGCTTAATCATTTGGATGGCGCCCTTCCCTGCTATGTATTTCAGAGCGACGTTCAGCACGCTGCGCCCAGACGCTTCTGTTTCAACAACATAGCTGCTCAGATAACCTTCCTCGACCAGCACCTTAAGAACAGCTTCACGCTCACGAGAATGAGGCACGAGCACGTTCTTTTTACGAGCCTTCTGGCCGTTACGAATTCTCGTCAACAAATCACCAACTGGATCAGTAATCAACATAAAGCACCTTACTCCTACCAACTCGCCTTAGTCACGCCAGGCAACAACCCAGCCGACGCATATTCCCGCAGAGAGATACGCGACATGCGAAACTTTCTATAAAACCCACGAGGACGCCCTGTCAACTCGCAACGATTCCTATATCTCACACGAGAGGAGTTGCGCGGCATCTCTGCTAACTTTAACACAGCGGCCATACGATCTTCGAAATTGGTCGACTTGTTATGTACTACCGCATTCAGTGCAGCCCGACTCTTCGCCTTAGACGCAATCAAACGCTGACGGCGCTTATTATTTTCAATGGAACTTAACCTCGCCATACGACCTCGATCAACGAACTATAGGCAAATTAATTGCCTTCAACAAAGCTAATGCACTTTTGTCATTAGTAGCACTAGTACAAATTGTAACATCTAAACCACGAATTTTGTCAATTCTGTCATAATTTATTTCTGGGAAGATTATTTGCTCCTTAATTCCCAGCGAATAATTCCCATGACCATCTAAACTCTTAGACAAAAAGCCATGAAAATCTCGAACTCGGGGGAGCGCTATATTAATCAAACGATCCAAAAATTCAAACATCCGTTCGCGCCGCAGCGTAACGCGCGCGCCAATCGGCATGCCGACACGAATCTTGTACGTAGCAATAGACTTCTTCGCGCGAGTGGGAACCGCCCGTTGCCCTGCTATGAGGGACAACTCTTCCAACGCAACATTCAGCACTTTGCTGTCCTGAGCAGCGTCTCCCACGCCCATGTTTAACACGACCTTCGTGATAGTCGGAACCTCAAACGGATTCGACACGCCCAGCTCTTTCGCTAATGCAGGACGAATCTCCGACTGATAGCGATCTTTTAAACCATTTTTCATTTCAGTACCTTCCATATTTGACGTAACAGCGTCAAAATCAGATAACCATTTCAACAATTATAACAAAAAAACTTAAACCAATTCTTTCAATAAAAACGACGAGAATGTTTGCCTTTATCAGAATATTGCTTCAGAACAAATACTAAAGCCATAATTTCTAAATATTAGAACAACAACTCCTACTATTCCGCATCACCGAACCGACACAACCTCTTTCCCTGTCTTTTTGAAAAAACGAACCTTCTCCCCGTCCTCATTAAACCTATATCCAATCCGCGAAGGAGGATCCACGGCGTCGTTGACATCCACAACAGCAACATTCGATATATGAATCAGCTTATTAACCGTATACGTCCCCTCCGGATGTTGCGCACTTGGTCGAATGTGCCGCGTCATTTCGTGAACGCCCGAAACCTCGACACGCGCCGAATCCAAATGAACACGCACAACTACTCCACGCGTTCTCTTAGCTTTGCCGACCACGATTTGAACGACATCCCCCTTTTTTACTTTAAATTTCGGTTGTGTCATTACAGCACCTCTGGAGCCAAAGAAATAATCTTCATCTGCCCACATGCACGCAACTCGCGAGTCACAGGGCCAAAAATACGCGTCCCAATCGGTTCATTCTGCTTGGACAATAACACCGCAGCATTTGAATCAAAAGAAATGAACGAACCATCCGGGCGGCGAATCGCCTGTTTAGTGCGCACGATAACCGCCTTTAGCACCTCCCCAGCCTTCACTTTCCCTTGCGGAATTGCCTTCTTCACAGAAACCACAATAACATCACCGACGGAGGCATACCTGCGCTTAGATCCCCCAAGGACCTTTATGCACATGACATCCTTGGCGCCTGAGTTATCCGCAACCGATAAACGAGTTTGAACCTGAATCATACGGACTCCATAATATCTTCTTTTGGAATAACAACCCACTTTTTCAGTTTAGAAATAGGACGGGATTCCAATATGCGAACAACATCACCTACTTGATACGCGTTGTCTTCATCATGAACGTGATACCGCTCGTGGTGTCGGATTCGCTTCCCATACAAAGGATGCAGCACATTGCGCTCCACACGAACCACTATAGTTTTATCGCACTTATTACTCACAACTGTGCCACTCAATATTCTCCTAGGCATATTTTTTTCCCAATTTTATCTGTTGCAAACGAGTCATGACCTTCGCTATGTCACGACGAACTTCCCTGATGCGGCTCAACTTGACATCTTGCCCAGTTTTAATCTGGATGCGCAGGTTTAACTGTTCCTTTCTTCGCTCTTCAATAATCGTGTACAGTTCAGAAGTACTTTTATTTTTCAACTCTTCAAATGACATATGTATCTCCGTTATATACCGATTCGCGTCACAAATTTCGTATCGACGGGCAATTTCTCGCTAGCCAAATTAAACGCCTCTCTCGCAATTTCTTCAGATACGCCATTTAACTCGAACAAAACCCGCCCTGGCTTCACTCTGCACGCCCAAAACTCCGGAGAGCCCTTTCCGCTTCCCATGCGTACTTCAGCAGGCTTTTTGGACACAGGCAAATCCGGAAATATACGGATCCACAATTTACCCGACCGTCTCATATGACGCGTGATAGCGCGCCGAGCCGCCTCAATCTGACGCGAAGTAATGCGAGCCGGATCAAGTGACTTCAACCCAAACGTACCAAACGCCACAGTCGTACCAGAGCGAGCATTTCCATGAATACGCCCTTTAAACGCTTTTCTAAATTTTGTTTTCTTCGGAGACAACATTGATACACCTACACGATTTACGACTGTGACCCAGTCGACCTAGACGGACGCGACTCGCGCTCTTCTGGCCCATATCCCTTGCGATCCCCTTTATAAATCCACACTTTCACTCCACAAGTTCCGTACGTGGTTTTTGCAACCCCTAAACCGAACTCTACATTAGAGCGCAATGTATGCAAAGGAACGCGACCTTCTCTCGACCACTCCATACGAGCAATCTCAGCACCGCCCAAACGTCCAGCACAATTAACCCTGATCCCAAGAGCCCCCATGCGCATAGCCGACTGCACGGCGCGCTTCATGGCCCGTCGAAAAGAAACACGTCGCTCAATCTGCTGAGCAATTCCGTCCGCGACCAACTTCGCATCGATTTCGGGCTTCCTAACTTCGACTATATTAATAGAAACCTCAGCCTCCGTCATCTTAACCAGATGAGTCTTCAGCTTCTCAATATCGGCACCTTTCTTCCCGATTAATACCCCCGGACGAGACGCATGTATGTACAGCAGGACTTTTTTATCCAGCCGCTCAACAATAACTCTAGAGATTCCAGCCTGTGCTAACGATTCGTAAATATACTTTCTGATCTCAATATCTTGATGCAAAAACTTCGCGTAATCACGCTCACTTATCCAGCAAGAGTCCCAAGACCTATTTATACCCAAACGCATCCCCGCAGGGTTAACCTTTTGCCCCATAATTTTCTCTCTCTTTAACTGCAATCCTTAGATGGATTTAACTGTAATCCTTAGATGGCTAAACGGTTTACGAATCCTGCCCGCGCGACCTTTGGCCCTAGCTCTAACTCGCCTTAAACGCATCCCATTGTTAACGAACGCCTCTGCTACTACTAATTCCCCGGACTCAACAGAATAACCATACTCCGCATTCGCCACAGCAGAATTCAAGGTTTTCAACACCTCATGAGCAACGCGCTTCTGGCAAACGGCAAGATATCCTCTCGCTTTTTGAACAGACATTCCGCGAATAGCAGCTGCAACCAAATTTAGCTTCTGAGCACTAACACGAATATTTTTAAGTTCGGCATATGTCAAATAATCAGCCATAAACTATCCTTTCTTACTCTTCTTATCAGCTCCGTGACCATAATACGTGCGAGTCGGAGCAAATTCCCCCAACTTACACCCCACCATATTCTCAGTCACAAACACCGGAATAAATTTGTGCCCATTATGAACGCCAAACGTGACCCCGACAAACTGAGGAATAATAGTAGAACGCCGCGACCAAGTTTTTATGACATCCTTGCGCCCTGACGCTTGTACGGCCTCAACTTTTTTTAGCAAATACCCATCAAAAAATGGACCTTTCCACACAGACCTTGCCACGAGACGACCTCCAACAAACCAAATAACAATTTTTTACAACGAACCAAAACCACAGCCCTAATAACGACCCCAAACGCAACCCTAATAACGACCCTAAACACAACCCTAATAACGACCCTAATAATAATGTTAAACTATTTACGCCGCCGAACGATATACTTATTTGTCCTTTTATTATGACGAGTCTTACGCCCTTTTGTACACAACCCCCAAGGAGTACACGGATGGCGGCCTCCATTAGTACGCCCACCATGAGGATGGTCTACTGGGTTCATCGAAATACCGCGAGTTTGCGGCCTAATACCTAACCAGCGCCCACGCCCCGCCTTCGAATCATTCCTGTTCTGATTATCAGCGTTAGACAGTTCACCTATTGTAGCACGACATTCGCTGCGAACCAAGTGAACTTCTCCCGAAGGAAAGCGCAGAATCACATAAGAGCCATCACGCCCCATGATTTGCACACTTGTGCCAGCAGAGCGAGCGAGCTGCCCCCCCTTCCCTGCTTTCAACTCAACATTGTGAACAACCGTCCCCAGAGGAATATTCTTTAAAGCCATGCAATTACCTGGCTTCACATCAGTCTTCGCCCCCGAAAACAAGCGATCCCCGACGCGCACCTTATTCGGCGCCAAAATATACCGACGCTCGCCATCCTCATACGCCACCAGCGCAATAAACGCGGTGCGATTAGGATCATACTCAATGCGCTCGACCGTGCACGCCATATCATCCTTGCCACGCACAAAATCGATAACCCGATACAAACGCTTATGCCGTCCGCCTCTGTGGCGACTCGTTATGCGCCCCAAGTTGTTTCGACCACTCGTCCTCGGTAAACCAAACGTTAAACCTCTAAAAGGACGCCCCTGCCATAGCCCCGACCGATCAATATTAATAAGCTGACGTTGGCTAGACGTAGTTGGATTATATTGCTTTAACGCCATAACTAAACTCCAGCAACAAAAACTATACTCTGCCCAGGGGCCAACCGAACGACCGCACGCTTCTGATCAGACAAACGAGCTTTACGCCCACGGAAGGTTTTGCTTTTCCCTTTCCGAATCAACGTGTTTACTGACACAACGCTCACGTTAAATACCCGCTCCACAGCGTGCTTTATATCCGCTTTAGTCGCGCCTTTGTCTACGACGAAAAAGTATTGACCCGCATCCCCAGCTAGATTACTTTTCTCGGTAATGACCGGATACCTCAATACAGAGTAGTCATTAAACACAACTCTTGGTGAATTATTACTAGCCATGCAACCTCGCCTCCAGCGCGCTAATAGCAGCAACCGTCATGACCAAATGATCGCGGCGCAGTATATCGTAAACATTTAAACCAATTTGCGGAATGACATCAAAATTAGGACAGTTACTTAATGCCAAAAGTGAATTCTCGTTAACAGCCTCGTCTACAAACAAGGCAGACTCGATGCCAGTGGGCTTCCACAACTCGACGAAAGCTTTCGTCCGAGGCAACGGCAAATCAAACTTGTCCAACACCAGCAGCTCACCTGAATTAATTTTATCAGCGACCGCCATCCGCAGCCCCAGCTTACGAATACGCTTTGGTAAAGAGTGTTCGTAACTTCTTGGAGTCGGACCGAAAACGATACCACCGCCCCGAAATTGCGTTCCCCTCAATGAACCGTGCCTGGCGCCACCACTTCCTTTCTGGCGAACGCTCTTCTTTCCGGTTCCGCTCACCTGACTGATCGTCTTAGCCTGGTGCGTTCCAGCCCTGCGACGAGCCAATTGCCAACGAACAACCCGGTGAACAATATCTTCACGTGGCGTGATCGCGAACAACTCATCACTAAGGACAGTTTCGCCCTGACGGTTTCGCTCTAAATCAAAAACTTCAATATTCATAATTACAACACTAAAATATAACAGCCGATTTTACTTTCCTGACTTAATTGCATCACGAACAAAAACAAGCGCCCCCTTCGGACCAGGAACACTACCTCTAATAAACAACAAATTTCGATCGAAATCAACCCCTGACACGACCAAGTTCAGCGTAGTCACCTGAACATGCCCCATATGCCCTGCCATTCGTTTGTTTTTAAACACGCGCCCAGGCTCTGTTCTGTTTCCAGTAGAACCATGGCTGCGATGCGATACAGAAACACCGTGAGTGGCTCGCAAACCGCCGAATCCGTGACGCTTCATCGATCCAGCGAACCCCTTACCTTGGGATATTCCTGTGACGTCCACCAATTGCCCATCCGTAAAATGAGAAACGGACAGTGTCGTCCCTACTTCGTGCAATGCGTCATCCGACACCCTGAATTCTTTCAGCACACGACATGGCTCCAAACCTTTTTTCGCATAAAAGCCACGCAACGGCACAGATATCTTGTTTGCTGCGACACGCTTCGCCCCCAGCTGAACAGCGGTATAGCCGTCCTCGCTTTGCTTGCGAACGCCAACAACAGTGCATTCTTCAACCTTCAATACGGTAACAGGAATGCTCACCCCTGCTGGAGTAAACAACCGAGTCATCCCAACCTTTTCTGCAATCAGTCCCGTTCTCATGATACAACCTACAACTTAATCTCAACGCCCACACCAGCCGCCAAGTCAAGCTTCATCAAGCCGTCAACTGTTTGAGGCAACCAATCCACTATATCTATGACACGCTTGTGCGTTCTCATTTCAAATTGCTCCCTAGATTTCTTAAAAATGTGAGGAGACCTATTTACCGTAAACAACTCGCGTTTTGTCGGAACCGGAACAGGCCCACAAACCCGAGCACCTGAACGTTTAGCAGTGTTAACTATATCCTTGACAGATTGGTCAAGCAACCTGTGATCATACGCCCGTAGCTTTATACGGATAAATTGCCCTTTCATAACATTCCTTCAACTAAAAAAAACAATAAGACCAACAACAACTAAAAAACAAAACAAACCGATATTCCTGTACAAATATACTTATGTGAGAATATCTCACCTGAAGATTTTTGAAACCACCCCCGAGCCAACCGTATGCCCTCCCTCGCGGATCGCAAACCGCAGCCCCTCGTCCATCGCAATTGGCGACAGCAGCTCGACCTTCATCCGCACGTTATCCCCAGGCATCACCATTTCCACGCCATCAGGCAA
>JAISXM010000006.1 GCA_031270515.1 Holosporales bacterium
TGGAATTCAACACCACGAAAACAATCAACATCAATACTCGTCAGCTGACGATTTGGCGGAGCTTTGCTCGAATTTTCTGGACAAATTTCCCGCGTCTAAATACGGTTGACTTTTTGTGAGCGAGTATTATTGGTAAATGCTACAGGCCTGCAGTATATATGCAGTCGTAATTAAAACTTATAAATGATATATAGTATATAACTATATAATTATGGTATTATTTGTATTCTTGTCCCGAGCCATAACGATGGCGTTAGAAGCATTAGCGGCATTGGTGGCGAGCCCTTCAGCTCCGACGACCTCACGCCTGCGCGTATAGTAACCTTTGCGCGTGCCGATTTGCGTAAAGCCGTACTTTTCATATAACGAGCGGGCGGCGCAATTATCCTCCGCAACCTCAAGCACAACGCGCTGTGTCCCGCTCAGTCCGATGTTCAGCAAGCGACTCGCCACCCCCTTGCGCTGCCACGTCGGTTCGACCGCAAGCTTCGCAAGCTCTGTATAGTCCCCACAATCCTGCAGCAACACGAACCCGTAGTCACATATCCAGCCATATCCCTTAAGGTGCAGCAAAAACTCGCGAAAGTCTTGCGCGCTCCATGGACGCTCATAGGGGGACGTAAATGCAGAAAAAGACAACGCCTCAAGTCGCCACACGTCTTGTAATAGAATCGGGAGAATACGCAAATTTAAAATAGGAAGAATACTCAAATCAAGGAAGCTTTTTATACGACGGCATATCTAAACAATACGGCTGAAACGATGCATAGTCAAAGTCCGCATCTCGCGCGGCACTTTCGTAGAGGTCCAGTTGAACGCTTGCAAAGTTAACCGGCGGCAATTCCAGCGGCATTCCGTATGGCTCACACAAGGCGGCGCAGTCGCTAACAATAGGGAGGTCCTCGCGCCCACGAAAAAAAGCGTCGCAAGTGGTTGCGTCATAGAGCGAGCCTGGGACTGTTATTGTGGGGCTTGGGATTGCCATCGTCGGACCTGTCATCGTCGGACCTGGTGTTATAGTGGGGCCTGTCGTAGTGGAGCCTGGGGCCGTAGTGGGACCTGTCATCGTGGGGGCTGGGACGTTTTTCAAAACTGCGCCAAAAAATCCGCGGCTATGCGAATTAATCACGACCAAAAATGGCGCGCCAATCGGGATGAAATCTTTTGCCGCATACGCCAGCACATGAAATTGAGACGGCATAAACACATCCGCCTGTGGCGCGACAAACTTTACCGACCGGGCAATTGTCGATATCAGGCGCTGCGTCGTAAAGGAGGTCGGCCCCCGTGGCGCAACCACCGCGGCGACGTCCGTCAGGCGCCCGCCCCATTGCTCCAGCACTTCGCTCAACAATGGGACGACTCCGACGGTTGGAGGCGCGTCCTTCGTCCAGAAACATTTACGCGCCCATACGTGCGGAGATGTTGCGGAATCCTTTAATGCGCAGTAGCCGTACTCTTTATCGAAGTAAACAGAAAGAATCGCCACAATACATACCCAATAGTACAAACACCCGTTCGCAAAAAGATCATCCGTTTGCACTCTAATTAGATTCCTGCATTTTCTCAGTTAGCTGCATCTGCGTCCGGCGTCACATCTTCTGCATTTGCATCTGATACCACACATTCCCCGTTTGCGTTGTCGTCTTCGCTCGCGCCTTTGTTTTCATTTACTTCATCAGCGCCTTTGTCTTCATTTCCTTTGTCCGCGCCATCATCGACACCTAATGTCGCGTCCTTTGCGGCATTTCCATCCCCTTTGCCTTCGAAATACAACGCATCCGCCAAGGCTGCAGCAAGCTCGCGGGACAGATGCAAGCTCTTCGCGTATTCCTCTTCGTCAATATTCGACCGTTCCTTTGGGACGAACTCCCGCTTAAACGCATGAACCAACGTCACCAACGCATCATCCGGAAGTATATCTTCCAACATTGTAAGGAGCTCGTCTTGAGTCACTTGCTTTTCTACTGTTTTGCATAACTCTAGCGCTCTACGTATCAGCAAATCCTCGCTTGTTTCGACTTGCAGAACTTTAAAGTGCTCAGCATCCTGCCCATAAAAATCCACAAATTCCTGAGCCAAATACGGGAACGCAATACATTTGCCTACGATTATGCGATCCAGGTCGCTGGCGGACATTTGCAATTTCTGTTGTTCAGCAAACGCGCTTAACGCAAGACCCAGGCGAATTCTGCGACGAGATAGTTCCCTATATTCAGCCTCGACTTCTTCATCCGTTTTCCCTCGGACGTCTTCGTCATCAATTTCTCTTGCGTGCACAAGCTCGTTTTTTACTTGAGGCCATATGCGGTCAAAATCGTCGGCAACAAGCGACTCGGGGACATCAAACGTACACAGACGATCTAACTCATCCAACAGGCTGCGCTTACTACACGCCATAAGCTGCAACTCCCTGTACCTGCGCATGCGGTTTGCAACAGTCGTTTTGAATGCATCCACAGACGAAATTCCGTACTTTTTAAGATCTTCGTCCGTCATAGGGGTAAGTGTATTTCGTTCTAACTGCAACACTTTTACTTTAACAATAGCATTCAGTTGATCTTGCTGATGTTTACGACGCTTATGCGCAGCCTTCTTTCTATTTGGCTCACTCCATGGAATCTCGAATTCATCAGAAACACACGCTCCCTCTAGTCGAGAAGTAATATCCCCAGACAATCCAGGAGTATTGTCCTTTCCAACTCGAACTATTAGACTATCGCGAAAAGCATCGGGCTGAAGTTCTCCACCCACAAATAGATGAATCTTAATTGTTGCAGAATCCCCAGCACACGCAGGACCGTCTATTGGAGCAGGCGCCTTAAAATCGCGCTGCAGGCGTTCGAATGCCCTGTCGATTTCTTCTTGAGTTATGTCACATACGATTTTTTCGACGACCACATCGTCCATGTTGACTGGCTCAATCTCAGGCAGGCGCTCAACGACTATATCTGCAGATATGCCATCCTCGGGTGTGTACGAAAAATTACGACAATATGGCCTAAGTAAACGCGGAGCTTCTCCGACCTCCTCTTTTACGACATTGAAGGCTTTCTTCATCGATTCTTCGATAGCAGTTTGCCTTGCACTGTCCAAATAGCGCTTTTTTATGAGGTCTGCTGGAGCTTTTCCCACTCGAAAGCCATCCACTCGCACTGTTGCTGCTTTTTCAGCAATCAACACATCTACATCACGATCAATCTCTTCGGGCGAAATTATAACCGAATATACGGTAGCGACTGACGTACTCTCCTTCTTATCGACCTGCATGTTGTTCCTTTCCTAATGTTAAATGGTGTGGCCGAAGGGACTTGAACCCCCATAGCGTTAGCTACCAGGACCTAAACCTGGCGTGTCTACCAATTTCACCACGGCCACAAGACTGCACCCTATGCTCTGAACTTAACAAAATACCGTAGGTCCCTCAATGTTTATCCGAGTTTTTTTTATATATTTTTTTCAGTTGGCTGGTTTCGTAGGGCCCCCAGAATAAACAATTGGCACTTCGTTGCGGCTTAAAGTTTTTACCGTGATCAAAGTGCAAATGGATGAAGCAAAGGCTTTGCTGGATTTTCATAATGCGTAGCTGCAATACTTTATTGATCATCTAGCTCCACTCCCAAACGTTCCAAACTGTATTGCGCATCAGTATTCCCTTGCTCCGCACTACGTTTGTAATACGTGATAGCCTCGTCTCTATCTTTCGGAATTCCAATTCCTTCTTCAAAACATTTCCAATAGCGATATTGCGCATCAGCATTCCCTTGAGCAGCACTAAGTCGGTAAAAACCGGCTGCTTCTTCTTCGTCTTTTTCTACTCCAATCCCTTCTTCCAAACATCTCCCATAATTGTACTGCCCATCTGCATACTCTTGGTCAGCACTAAGTCGGTAAAAACGGACGGCTTCATTTGCGTTTTTCTCAACTCCTCCAATCCCGTGTTCAAAACATCTCCCATAGTTGCACTGCCCATCGGCATTATCTTGCTCAACACTACGTAGATAGTACTTTACCGCTGTTTGTTCATCTGGCTCAACTCCAATCCCTTTTTCCAAACAGAAGCCGTAAAAAGACTGCCCATAGGCATTCTCTTGCTCTGCACTAAGCCTGTAATACTCGGCGGCCTCTTCTTTATTTGGCTCAACTCCAATCCCGTATTCCAAACATCTCCCATAGCGATATTGCGCATCTGCATATCCTTGGTCAGCACTAAGCCTGTAATACTCGGCGGCCTTTTCTTCATCTGGCGCAACTCCAATCCCGTATTCCAAACATCTCCCATAGTTATTTTGCGCATCTGCATATCCTTGGTCTGCACTAAGTTTATAATATTTTACAGCCTCTTCTGCATTTGGCGGAACTCCAATTCCTAATTCCAAACATTCCCCATAGTTGGACAGCCCAAAGACACTCCCTTGATCAGCACTAAGTTTGTAATACTTGGCTGCTTCTGCCGGATTTTGCGCAACTCCAATTCCTCTATCAAAACAACATCCATACTCGTTTTGCGCCAGAGCATATCCTTGCTCAGCACTAAGTCTGAAATAATGGGCTGCTTTCGTTTTATCTGTCGGAACTCCAATCCCGTCTCGAAGACACATCGCGTAGCGGAATTGTGCCAGTGCAGATACGTTGTGGTATGGCGCCACATGTATTTTCTTCGCGCCAAGCGCGTAGAGCTCGGCTGCGACCTTATCTGCTACATCACCAGTTTCATCACTAGCGACCTCATCACCACCTTCATCATCACCTTCATCTCCAGCGGGCTCACCAGCTTCATCATCACCTTCATCTCCAGTTTCCTCACCAGCGCCCTCAGCAGCTTCATCATCACCTTCACCTTCAGTTTCCTCACCAGCGCCCTCAGCAGCTTCATCATCACCTTCACCTTCACCTTCACCTTCACCTTCACCTTCACCTTCATCATCAGCGACAGCACCATCATCATCAGCGACCTCATCATCAGCGGCATGATCACCTAACTCAACTCCAACCCTTTTTTCAAAACAGCGTGCACGAAAGTATAGAGCACAAGGATCATCTTGCGCGGCAAGATATTGGAATATTCTCATTACGGACATATACTCTGCGCGGGTAGGTAAAAATACTCCACTTGCATATAGAATCGCTAATAGACGAAGTGCCAGATCGTCTTTGAGAACATAATCTAGATCGAATAGCGCTCTTACATTAATTACGAACGTATCGCCAACGCAACAAGCGAACCACCCACAGATCTCCCAAAGAAAACCTGTTGGAACGACTTTTCCATCTGGATTTTCATCACTAGATTTCATCGCGACAATGCCTTCGTACATACGATCGACAAGTCTCACAACGGGACGAGTCGAATCAGACGGCAGCAATTTTGGCGCAAATTTTGGCAAATATATCAGTATGGTGCCGCCACGAAGAACAACCCCCTCAGGAAGAAGACTATCTTCAGAAGGAGGGCCATCTTCAGAAGGAGGGCCATCTTCAGGAGGAGGGCTGTTAAATCTCCTCGACAAGCCGTCAATTAGTACATCCACATCCTGTGCGAGGTCTGACGCAGCTACGTCTAACTCAGCTCGGTCTGACTCAACTGACGCACCAGCATACATCACACACGATAACATGGCACAATAAAAAATAGTAATACAGCGCATAGTCCACCAAACAAACGGCTCTTTATATTCACATATTAGCGTATAAATACTCTAGGTCTCAATATAAATCTGCGATATATGGCACATATGAAACGCCTACAACGGTGTAAATACTCTATTCGCATTCGAGTATCTACATCGTTTTCGCTAATGCAATACACCGCACCTCCCGTGCCCCCGCTTGCTCCAATGCTGCCTTGCACACCCCAATGGTTGCCCCAGACGCAACCACGTCATCCAGCACCGCGATACGCTTGCCTTCCACCAAATGTCGCATCCGCTGGGGGACCACTATGGAGTCCTGCACATTCACCGCACGCGATTCTGCATCCTTGCCTTTTTGTTTTGGCGTGTGGCGCTGACGAACTAATAATCGAAGGTTTACGTCCGGGCACTCAGGATGCCAATACTTTACGCCAAGTGCCAATAACGCGGATTGGTTATATGTTCGAGCCAATAAACGTCGCGGATGAATTGGTACCGGCGAAATATAGTCAAGTCCATCAAAATCATGCGCATGAAAAAACTTCGACAATACTAGCGCTAAATGCGGGGCGTTCCGATCTTTTAGCCGCAATATAAACATTCTCGAGAAATCATCGTAAATAATGGATGCTGTGACTCGCACGCTCCGCTCTGCAGACGCCAGCAACGAACAATCCGGGCAGCACTTTGGCAACGTGTAATTGCTGGAATTTTCCAACGTCTCCAACGCCTCTGACTTTTCCAATTTTTCCAGCTTTTCTGACGTTTCCAAATTTTCTATTTTTTTAAGCGTTTCCACTTTTTCTAACTTTCTTGACACTCCTGGCATCCCTGGCCTTCTTGGCATCCCCAGCATCCCAGGCAGTAACAACCGCCCACAATAATCACAAACATTGCTGTTTACAAATTTTATGGAAAACCAACATTTCGGGCAAATTGCGTAATAATCCTCCGTTTGCGCATGGCAAAAGGCGCACACAGGAGGGAATACAACCTCTTTCAGTTTGCTCGCCCAGAATAATATACTTAACGAACTGTTACTCAATTTCAAAAACGCCATCAACTCGGTATATTCTTATCATACTATGAATTATATTAATAAATAGATAACATATTCCTGATAACACTTATATCTATACAAAATAAACCTATTGTATTAGACTTCAGCAACAGTCACAATTATATAAGGATAAGGATAAACGGCGAGTTTTTATGAAATATACTGCAATCCTATATTGCGTGTTCTGGTTAAACGCCGGATATTCCAGCGAAGATCCTGAAATAGACGCACCTCTTGCCCTGTGGGAAGACGTTATTATAAACGGCAGCAGGTGCGACTCATTACCCAAGTTGGACTGGCTATTGCGAGTCGCGGGCCCCATGTATACTGCAGAGCGAAGCACATTCCCAAAAGAAGCAGAGAGCAACCTGTGCCGCCTGGTACAATATTTTCAAGAAAGCGCCAACTCTAGTGCGCTTAGCATGTTTTGTTATGCATATTGCTTGGAAAATGGAATTGGCACAGACCAAGACGTATCCAAAGCGCTCAGTTTCTATGAATGCAGCGCCGAGACCGGGAATGCGTTGGCTCGGTGGTATTACGGGTATTGCTTCGAACACGGGGAGACACCCGCTCAGAGCATAGAGCTCGCCGAAGTGTCGCGGATTTTAGCCGCCGCCTCAAACAATGACTGGGTGGCCCAATGCAAGCGCGGGGTTTGCTTAATGTACGGAGATCATGTCGAAGTGGATCAAGCTGCGGCTGCGCGTGCGTTTAAGGCAAGTGCGCACCAAGGCATGAGGTTGGCTCAATTTTGTTATGGATATTGCTTGGAACACGGAATGGGGAGGCGTCAGAATATACGCAAATCCACGGGATATTATCGGCACTGCGTTCATAAAGGACTGACTAAGGCGGCGTATCATTCAGCCCGTAGTCAAATAGCTGACTTCAAGGACGAAATAGAAGGATACAAAGCACGTTTTCGTATTCCCCCCACATACGATAGCGAAATAGAAGAACTAGAGAGCTCATTCCACTCTTTTGCAGATGAAGGCAATGCGTATGCGCAATATCATGTTGCGGTTCGTCTCGCACACGGAATTGGCGAACAAGCAAACATCGCGGAGGCAATAAAATATTGCAAAATGGCGGCGGATACTGGACATGCGGATGCCCAGTATTGCTATGCGCGCTGCGTGTTTGAAGGATTGGATATAGAACCAGACCAAAACGTTGGAGTAATCTATTTTAAACGTTCCGCAGACAAAGGGAACATGTATGCCCAGCACTGTTACGGAAATTGTTTGGAATACGGCATAGGCGTGCCCAAAGACATGAAAGCTGCGGCGTGGTATTACAAGTTGGCGGCCGACCAAGGACTTGCAAATTCACAGGTTCGCTATGGCATTTGCTTGTTAAATGGGTGGGGGGTCACAAAAAACTTAATTGCAGGCGCGGAATACTGTAAGCTCGCGGCGTACCAAGGCGATGCGAATGGGATGAAATATCACACATATTGCATAGAGCACCAGATTGTATTGGACGAACATGGTGCGTCTTGGTGGAAAAAGGAAAGGAATGCAAAGCTTACTAAATATACGAAAGGTGAGTACGATTCTTTATATTGTCATGAGATGTGTGACGACATATTACCAGGGCACCGTGCGGCAGATTATTTTGAGTTAAGGACAAAAAAAGGATTTATTGGCGATTTTACGGATTGTTGTTATAACCCAGAGAAAATATGCGTAAAAAAAGACGTGGTTAAAGCTGCCCAATATTATAAGAAAAGTGCAGATGAACGTAATGCTTATGGCCTTTATTCATATGGTTGTTGCCTAGAAAACGGAATTGGCGTCACACAACGGGCGGAGAATGCTGCGTACTACTATAGGTTGAGTGCCGACCAAAATCATGTAGATGCACAGCACAGTTGTGGACGCTACTTGGAAAATGGAATTACCATACCAGTAAACCTAGTAGACGCCGTAAAGTACTATAAATTTAGTGCGGATCAAGGGCATGCGAACGCACAGTTTCGTTATGGGCGTTATTTAGAAGATCGGTTCAGCATTGTAGAGCGCTCTGGAGTAAACTCAGCGTACGGATCATTTGATGCAATACGGTATTATAAATTGAGTGCGGACCAAGGACATGCATCTGCTCAGCGTCATTATGGGCGTTGTTTGGAAAACGGAATTGGGATACAAAAAGACACATGGAGCGCGGCGAACTTTTATCGATTGAGCGCGCGCCAAGGGGACGCGTATGCCCAGTATGATTATGCGCGATGTTTAGAGAATGGGATCGGGGTGGAGAAAGACGTAAGGCAGGCGGTTGCATACTACGAAATGAGCGCGGATCAAGGGAATGTCGAGGCATTGTGCAGTTATGGGCGTTGTTTTTACTATGGGATCGGCGTTACGAGAAATGTGCCTATGGCTGCGCAGTTTTACAAATCCAGCGCGGACAGTGGATTTGCCGAGGCACAGTACCGCTATGCGCGCTGCTTGGAAAAGGGAAGGTGCAATTTGGCGTTTTTTAGGGGCGTGCGTCCACGCGATGAGGTGCAGCGGAATACAATTACACGAAATATGGATGAGGCGGTTCGGTACTATAAGCTAAGCGCAGATCAAGGCAATTTCGACGCGCGGACAAGGTTGCTGGCTATTCGACGCGTGAATTTCAGTTATGGATGCGCGACTGTGTTCGTTGCGGCGTCTATTGTTTACTTGATTGTGAGGTATGGGGTTGGGATTGCGATGTTTTAATACTCGAACACAAAAGGCCAAAAAATAAAAAGAATATCAGGACATCGTTAAAAGAATAGACCTGTTGCGAAAGCCTTTTTGGGCCGTTGATTCCTGCCGTGTTGACGCAGATTTTGCAACAGGTCTATCTTAAGATTGCGCTGATGGTCAATCTGGATAAGAACTGGCTGATTGGAGACAGCGATTCGGTGTTTTACCGTCACACCGCAATTCCGAGGCTGTTTATTATGCGCACGGCGCCGAGTAGCTTATCGAAAATTGTTATTCCGTATCCATCGCAGTAGGATTAACTGCTGGAGCTTGCGATTTAACTGCTGGAGCCGGCGTTTCAGGTGAAATATCAGTGTCCCGTTCTTGGCGTATTCTTTCAAACGCATCTTTATTGCCAAGTAATGTATTAATAAACAGATCAAGATCTTCTTGGGATTTTGCAACAACTAGTCCTCTATCTACACGCAGTAACGTATTTGTCCTCTCCACCAAAATATAAAAAAAGTCGTGACCTTCTCCTCCTTGGAATGATAAATCTTGTTGCATATTCATTAAACTTTCAGCAACGTCACGATCATGTTCCTCACTGGGATTACTGCATGTTCTGCGATAATTAGCTCTGACGAATGACAGTAATTCATCAGGACTAAATTGCACCATGTCTCTGGCTCCTTGACTAATGTGATCAGGTCTAATGCATGCGAAGGGTACTAACTGTCCCATACTATCGATTATACATATGGCAACTATTCCGTCTGGAAGAGCGTTTTGTACTTCTTTCAGTATATTGGATGTCTTTTCCGTTATTGGGTTAGAATACTCGAAAAAATAGGGAGTATCGAAGCGCAATGCGTTAAGTTGGGACTGTAACGGACATTCTTGTACGTCTTGAGAGGACGCAGCTAGCGATTGAAAGCACGTACCCAAGGCGAGACACATGCCTAAAGATTTGATTGTCATAAAAAAACTCCATGATAAAACATCCATATATTATTAAGATATCAGATCGACACATCAGTCGTCAATACTATAGATATATTTCTTTACTAGAATAGTTGAGAGTATAGGAGCACTTGACCTTTCGCAACACAAGTAGATTCAAGTCGTTTATTCTGGAGATTGGGGGCGACGCGACCAAATCTCCAAATAAAAGCATTGCCTTCACGTCATCCCCGCGAGCACAGAGACGACGCCCGGATAATCTTTTTGTGCATTGGGATAAATCCAATTTACACTTTGTTAATAAATTCTTTGTAGCATGTAAGCAGTCCATTACATTTGTGAGGTCCACTTTATGCGTAACAACAAACACCCTCTAACTCGCAAGCTATATATGTCCACACTTGCGCCTTATGTATTGTCAGCAATACGCCGCTCAAGTTCATCAAGCACGGCAAATATGCTCTCCACGCTAGCCCATTCACCACGCGTGCCCCAGCCCCAACACCGCAAGCGTCGCTGGTCAATGCCCGTTTGCATTGCAAGCCTATTCATACTTGCGTGTAGCGAAGGGGTTGCAAGCACTCTTGTTGATGTAAAAGACAGGTTGACTTCCTTACGCGGCGAAGCAACGTCAAAGGGTTTGACCCAAATATCCGATAAAATTGATAAAATACTCGCGATTCTAACCCCAGAACCAGATAGTGTGTCAGATCTCGCCGTAGGCAACCTCGCAACGTATAAACTCAACTACATCATGCGCATTTTAGGAACCGGCGACGACGGCACAAGCATAAGCATCACCAACCTGCTCGCCGAAGCCGCCCCCCCCGTAGGGCACCCAGGGGAATACACCGGAAACGCCACTTTGCACAGCTGCTTGAACAGCGTGATCGACCTTATGACGGAAAGTTTTATTCAAATAAAGTTTGATGAGCCACTGAACCACCCTTTGCAGGACGGGAACACTCTTTGGTCGCGCTTGAACTGGACAACGACAAGACTACATGAAGACATTGTCACGCTAACCGACCTAGGGGACAGAGCCGCGGATATTACTAAAGTAAATAATGTCCTCGCGATAACTGGTTCTTCTGCCGACAATTACTCTACAGATCCTTATACGGTGGCGTCGTTGTGGCAATTGATCCAAACTACGCGCACGGAGATTGCTGGGCTGATGGATGTTAATTTAGTGGCGATTTTGCTAAACACGCTGGATACGCTGGATACGCAAGTAACCACTTTATGCAGCAACGTAACACTAGCTAATGTATCAGATGGATCCTCATTGTACACAGATGCATTAGCAGCAGTACTTACTAGCGCGCAAGAAATATTTCAAACGTCCACGGCTATGTATCGGTCAATGGAAGGTGCGGTGCACTCGCTTACCGTAGATACTGGCACCGTTGACCTTTATGCTGGCTTAGTCACGCACACAAACACCACAATTTCGAGTCTGTCGTCCGGCGATCCAGTTAATATTGGGCGCATAGTACACCAAGTCATGTACATATTCCCGCAACTGATGCAGGCAATCCAAGCAGACCCGCCTGAACTGTCGCTTGTTGGCAAATACATAAGCGCGGGCCTGAATTTGCACAACTGCTTGCACAATGTACTAAAAGTTATACATGTTGATCCTATATTAAAAAAGATTGGGCGCACATTAGACTTAGCGTCCCCTGTGAGCCTCTTGGGACAGATCAATGCAAAGGGAACTCCTACGGCCTACTCAGCGGATACTTTAATGCTGTTGTACCACTTGTTGGATAACTACCCAGTAATTGGCGAGCTAGATTCAGGGGGCAGCACACCGTTTTACCAGTATTTAAACGGTGTTATTGGATTGCGCACTGACCCATTGAAAGATAGTGGAAGCAAATTATTTGAAACACTAAATAAGCCATCTAAGTTCAAAACTAACGTACTAACAATATATACGAAGTTAAACAGCATGCTGAGTACCGCATATCAAACCAAGCTATCATTAGGAAGTTTGCCTACAAACTTTGCAAATTACCTAGGGAAGTTGTCGTGGTTAAATTACCACCATATATTCGCGTCATTGCTGAACGATGACACGGTGGATACAACGCGACTACACAAGGAATTGATAGGTACATCGTTAGGGTTTTTGTTTACCGGAATTCCAAACATAGATGACAGCATATCGTTGAAAGCAAAGATGTTAGCTGGGTCACCAACAGGAACGCCTACGGATAATTGGATGAGCGTCGGGACGGATGCGGAGCTGCCAACGCATTATTCATCGTTTAACTTCGTCCGAAAGATTATATGTGAAGGAGTAGATTTCCTGCTATTGCAACAATTTACTACAGCAAACACCATAGCGACAGCAATCAAGGCTATTACTACGAACTTCGACAATATATATAGTAATCTAACCACTACGTTTTACAGTGCGATTGAAACTTATGTGAAGAAGACAGCAGGAGCGCCGACGGGAACAGTTGCTAGCAAGCTTGCAGGAAAAGATGACGCATTTGCTAAGGTAACACTGATTGCCACGACACTTGAATATTGCAAAAACAAGGCGTATCCAATTGATTTGGTGAAGATTTACTTCTTGTTAAATGATGTCGACGGTACAGAGCTTGATCAACTAGGCAATTCGCCACTGGATCACCCGTCAGATTCGTCGATATACGGAAAACTTAATTGCGTGCTGTACCAAACCGGAGCGCAACTGTTGCTGAATCTTATAGGGGAGTCGACCCAAGCCGCGAATGAAGAGTACCAGACGTACTACTCTACTTTAATAGCAAAAGAATACGCGCAGAAAACGGGGACCCCTGCGCAGGCAGCAACCATTACAAGCAATGCGCACAGTATAATGGAGCGGTTTGATTTGCTGAGGGGGAATATTTCGTATTTTTACGCGTCGCATGTGCCTGGGGCGGCGGAGTCAAGGTTTGACACGCTGCGAGACGCAATTAATGGCTATACCGAAACATTGGCTGGCGTAGATTTGACGCAATCTGTAGACGCAACTGTACTGCAACTGTATAACTTTGCGAAATATGCGTCAGGGCAATTAGTGCCTTGAGGGGGAGGTTGATTTTACCGGTATATACACAGATTTAGGCTAATTTAAGTTTAATGAGAGATATTAACGTTTTTTTAATCTTTTTATGATATAATAACCATCCACAGCCCCCACCCACCCAGGGGGCGTGCGGAGGAGACGCTCTGCCTAACTTTAATTATGTCACTGCAAAAGTTAACAATGCAACCACTTTTGCCCGTTTACTTCCTTAACTTTTTCTATACTGTGGTTATAAAGCATCAATTGTACCCAATCACAAAAAGAAATTATTGTGAGCATAACCATTCCAATTGTTGTGAGCATGACCATTCCAACTGTTGTGAATACGATCATTCCAATTGTTGTAGCTCCTACCCGTGCAAACTCTCAGTGCCCCCTGGCGTTAGCCGTTCCAGCGAACAGCGAATCCAAATTTTTAAGCTGTTGGTTTAACATCTCTACAGCTTCTTTTGTCAGGTCAAGCGAACGATCCGCATAAAACACCGTCGCTATATTGGCGACGCTAGTATTCAGGATCACGCTGAGCTTATACTTTTTCGCAAGCTGCTTGGAAATATCGAACATAGTGTCGTTGATCGTCTGCTCGATCACATCAATCCGGCGACGCAGCTCATCGGTTTGCTGCTGCAGTTCGCGCTCGACGTTCGCGGCCTCTTGTTTGTAGCTTGCCTTATACTCGGCCCGCTTTTGCGCGGGGAGCGTCTTATCATTCAGCAACTTCATAGTTTGCTTTAAGTGCTCTTTTTTCTTGGCGAATTTTTGACTCAGGTTTTTCTCTATGGACTCAGTTTCGCGCTGGATGATATTCTCCACGTCCTGGAATGGCTTGCCTTCGCGCTTGAGGACAACGCCGTCGATCACGGCCATCTTCGACAATTGCGCTTCTGTGGGTATGCATTTGTGCAAGCCGAACAGAGCCACCCCAAGGCTGGCCATGCTTAGTAATATTATGGATAATTGTTTTGCCGATATCCGATTCATTTATTATCCCGACTTCGCTGGTATTACCCCTGACTTTTATATCCCCCTGACAGCGCTAGGATTATCCTGACTTTGCCTGGGCCCCGCAATGAGTGCGCCCCAGCGCATGCTGAAAATCCGCCACCAGAGCTTGCCACGGCACATCCACTGTATGTCGCGTCGCAATCAGCACAATAGACAAGCCAAATTGCTCGCTCCCCCCCACCACCACCGGGTCTGACGGCAGCTCCAATGTGCGCTTAGACAACTTAACACGCGCCAACATCCTGAATGAGTCGGCTGGCACACCACTGAGGCGCATCAACAACTCCTGCCGAAAAATAGCCCGCAGGCGCCTCTTCGCAAAGTTGCGAACGACTGCGCCGCCTACTTTTTTACTTGCAGTCACGCCCACGAACACAGGGTACTTCCCTGCCGCGGGGGGGGCCGCTATGCGTGCGATCTGCAACAGCATCGTGCGCGTCCGAATGAGCGTACCGCAATCCCTCATGCACACGAAATCCGAGCGCTGACGCAGCATTCCCGCGATTCCGGGGGCGAGCGCGGCCCCATTTTCGCAGGGCGCGGCCCCATTTTCGCAGGGCGCGTCTCTGGCACAATCACACTTGTGCCAATCCGAAGGCAAAGCTTGGGCCATCACGCAGCAAGACGCCTGCGCCCTTTAGAGCGACGAGCCGCCAACACGGCACGCCCACCATAGGTAGACATGCGAGCCCGGAAGCCGTGACGACGCTTGCGGACGAGGACGCTCGGCTGATACGTACGTTTCATGATCGAATCCACTTTCAATAAACCATTACTATAATGAATAGCACAAAATGACAAGTTAATGCAAAGGGCGTGTCAATGCAATTTAGAAAGGTCCTCTGTCAACGCAATTTAGAAAGTCCTCTTTCTGCAATAATAAAATATATTTTCAAGTTATTAACGTCTTTTTAATCTTTTTGTGATATAATAACCATCCACAGCCCCCACCCACCCAGGGGGGCGTGCAATGGGATCGCTCTACCCAACTTTAATTCTGTCACGGCAAAGGTTAACAATGCAACCACTTTTGCCAATTTACTTACACAGTTTTCTTGATACTGTGACTATATGACGT
>JAISXM010000008.1 GCA_031270515.1 Holosporales bacterium
ACGTGAAATAGCCTTTCCGCAATCATTTGTATTTAGCAATGATGACAGTTCTAATCTGATTCCTTGTGACAGTACAGTGTTGGATGGTTTTTTCAGAGATGACGTTCTTGCTACAGAAAATCAATTGCTGACGACGTTGCGCAATTACTTATCCGATATCAAAGACTGTTGGGGGTTGCCTCTGGATTTCGTACATTATAGCAGACTGAGTGAATTGTTACATCGTTACTTTGTGTTTATATCAGGACAGCATACTTATAGTCATGAAACATTTTGTGAGATAATTGGGCTAATTCAAGAGATGCCATATTGCATACCTTTAATCAGATATGCATGTTTTCGTCTTTTTGACGAATATCCTTCGAGGATTAGTTCCCTTATTTCACAAATAAAAGAACGTGTTCACATAGGTATAGATGTAGATGCACCACATGCACCACATAAAGTTAAGCTATCAAATGGATTTGAGCCTTTTTTATCAATACATGGCGCGCCTAGTTTTGATCGAGATGAATACAATAAAGAAAAATTCGACGCATGGGTACAAAGATTAAAAGAGTTTAGTTGGAGCATGAAACCTCTCATATTTGCGTCGGACAAGCCAGTTGTGAGGAAGGTCTTGGACGATTGGAATGCGGCTAAGCGCATACTAGAAGGATGCGGTATACGTAGTAGGCCAGGAGAAGAGTTCGAGCCAGGTCAATTTATACGTAGACTCAAGGAAAGGATGAATATCGATGGCTTTGACATATTAGATAGACTTCTGTCCGAAAAATTGATTAATATTAACACAAGAGACGAAAGTGGTTGTACATTGCAAACACAGGTCAGTGAACCGAATATGCTGGAATTACTATACGAAAGAGGCGCGAACGTTCACGTCGTTGATGATCTAGGGCAAAGTCTCTTGCACTACTATACTGGGGACGCGTCTATATTAGAATCATTAATTCACGATTACTATATGGACGTAAATACGAAAGATTATTATGGACGGACTTTTTTGCACCAAGATGCAAGATCCTATAGTGGGACAGCAGCAGCAACTGGACACGAAATATTTTTTAAATACCATGGAGATATTCACGCGAAAGACTGTTTTGGACGAACGGCCTTGCATTATGCCGATAAGCCAGAAATGATCCAAGCATTTTTTGATAGAGGATTCAATGTTGACGAAGCAGATCGTTATGGAAGGACGGCTTTACATTACGGTATATGGAAGACAGGCAGACGTCAAGGGCTTCTTACTGGAAAGGCGAGCGTAAACATACAAGATAATGACAAAAAAACACCTTTGCACGTTGCGGTTTGCGATAATATGTGTATACCTCAACTCAGAAGTGCTGTTCTTGATCTAATCAATGCAGGTGCAGATGTTAAAATGGTCGATCGTTATGGAAAAAAAGCGATCGATTATGCACGTGAACGCGGTAAAATAAACGAGATCGTTGAGCTTTTAGCTGACGCGGAACGCACAGCTGACGCGGAACGCAATGTGCAAGGTGATTTGGCAGAAAGAGCTGAATAAGTTTAGAGCTATATCTGCCCATGAAAACAATTTGAATTTTTATCCTCACCTAAGCCTTGTATTACAACGAAATTCAAATCGTTTGTTATGGGTGGTCCGTACAACTCTGCGTCGGGTGCCCATTCAACTGCAGGAGCGTCTTGTGGGCAAATTATCTCTTACGCGCCTCTCTTCTTTGCTCGCCCAAACGCCGCAGATAAAATGATGCCTTGGCTGATCAACAATGTGATCATAGACGTTCCGCCATATGACACCAACGGCAGCGGAATCCCAACGACCGGCAACAACCCTGCTACCATCGCTATGTTTATAATGGCATACAAAGCAAATGAAATCGTCATTCCGGTAATAACAAGCCTTGCAAATTCATCCTTCAAAGACACAGAAAGCAACAAGTTGAAGAATATAAGCGCGGAGTACAATGCAACTAAAAGGGCGACTCCAATGAACCCAAACTCCTCGCTTAGCAACGTAAATATGAAGTCTGTGTGCTTCTCTGGTAAAAAATCGAGCGCGCCTTGCGTTCCTCGCATAAAACCTTTGCCCCAAAAGCCACCTGAGCCAATCGCAATTTTGGACTGGATGATATGGTAGCCGCTGCCGAGGGGATCCCTTTCTGGATTTAGAAATGTAAGTATTCTGTTCTTTTGGTAATCATGTAGAAAGTGCCAAAATATTGGAAAGCCGCTAATTGCGCCACCGATAACGGAAAGAATAAAGCGCATGCGTATTCCCGCAAAAAAGAACAGCGCACCTCCACTAGCACAAAGCAACATTGCGGTGCCTAAGTCTGGCTGCTTTACCGTGATGAACACGGGGATCGCAATCAACGCCAGAGGAACGCACATGGCGCGTGCCTGCGACGTCGCTGTGCGGTTGTTGGGGGGCGCCAGGTGAGGCAAGGCAAGCGGCACGTCACTGAACCTGCGGGCCAGCGCAACCACCAGCGCAATGCGCATAATCTCGGACGGTTGGAATTGTATCGACGCAATCTTCAGCCAGCGCTGAGCCCCCATGCCGACAGTGCCGAGGAGCGCGGTTAACGCGAGTGCGCACAATGCGGCGGCGTACATGACATACGCAAGGTTGTACCATAGGCGAATTGGCGTCGTTGCGGTGATGAGCATGATGACGACGCCAAGAGCGAAGTGAATGAGCTGCCTGACGCACCAGGGGGAGGGGCCGCTGCCTGCGGAATATAATAGGCATAGGCTTATGGACACTATAGAAAACAGTGTGATAAAGAATAATGGCGATATTTGTAAGAGTTGTTCTACACGAAACAAACGGTTAACGGCGGCAAATAATTTGGAATGCCATGCGGATTGTATTTTCATAACGAGGTTGTTCTATAGCGCACTTCGGCAGATTAGATATGTTGCGAAAGCTGCTTCAACGCAGCAGGAATCAATAGCCCAAAAAGGGCTTTCGCCGCAGGTACGTTGTGTTGACATCTATTGTGCTGATCTATGCCGGACTGGGTATTCACGGTAAACTACTTTAGGCTCATTGTATCCCTTTCCATAAAAATATGAAATTCGAAGAACTTATCTTGACTAATGAGGGTGGAACGGCTAATATTTCTTCATATCGCTCCGCTAACGGTAAAAAAATGAAATCCATAAAAAACATCCTAATGACTGCTATTTTGACAGTCGCGTCATCTGGTACAAGCGAGTTGTGTGCAAGCGAGTTGTGTACAAGCGAGTTGTGTGCAAGCGAGTTGTGTGCAAGCGAGTTGTGTGCAAGCAGTGATCCGACGCAGTGCGTTGAAATCGAATCCGTCTTGTTTACAAAAGAATACGTTTTGCCTGCGGTTGCCGCGGTTGCCCCGGACGCGAATCCCTGCCCCCTATCGCCTGATAATCCAGCTAACTGCGGAACAAAGTTGATAAAAGCACAGATTCGTATTCCAAACTGTAGTATATGTCTCCCGCGTAGCATCACGGCGATTGCTGCCGATGTTTTTCACATGAACACAAATCTGGGTTCCGTCACTTTTGAACCAAATTCCCTGCTGATCCGTATAGAAGAACGTGCTTTTAGATGTTGCTGTCATTTGCTATCTTTTTGTATCCCATCCAGCGTAACTACCATATCAGAGGAGTGTTTCCTGGGATGTTGCATGTTGTCCGTATTGACGTTTGAACCTAACTCACAGCTGCTCCATATGGAAGGATGTGCTTTTGCCTATTGTTCTTCCTTGCCATCTATATGTATTCCATCCAGCGTAGAGGTTCTCGGTCCTGGTTGTTTCCTTGGATGTCGCAGTTTATCCTCCGTAACATTTGAGGCTGGCTCCAAACTGAACCGGATAGAAGATGAAGCTTTTATTGGTTGTTCTTCTTTGTCATCTATCTGTATTCCATCCAATGTAGAAGAGGACATCCCTGAAGCTTGCTTCCTTGGATGTAGCAGTTTATCCACCGTAACATTTGAATTTGGGACAAAACTGAGCTGGATAGGAAAAAGCGCGTTTGAAGGGTGTTCTGCCTTGTCATCTATCTGCATTCCATCCAGCGTAGAGGGCATCAGTTCTTATTGTTTCTTTGGATGTAGCAAATTATCCGTCTTAACATTTGAATCTGATTCAAAACTGAGCTATATTAGAGAATACGCTTTTAGGGATTGCTCGTCCTTGTCATCTATTTGTATTCCTCCCAAAGTAAAGGTCATTCATGCAAGTTGTTTCTTCAGATGTAGCAACTTATCCACCATAGCATTTGAACCTGAGTCCAAACTGAGCCAGATAGAAAGAGATTTTAGCATTTTAGAACTACATTCGAGTATTTGTCCTTCTTTACAATCTATTCGTATTCCATCTTTCTTAGAGGACATCCCTGAGTATTGTTTCTCTGAATGTAGCAAATTATCCATCGTAACATTTGAAGCTAATTCAATATTGAGCCGTATAAAAAAGTATGCTTTTAAGAATTGTTCTTCTCTGTCATTTATTTGTATTTCACCCAGCGTAGAGGTCATCTGTGAATATTGTTTCTTTGGATGTAGCCGCTTATCCATCGTAACATTTGGAGCTGATTCCAAACTGAGCCAGATCGAAACGTGCGCTTTTCGTGGTTGTTCTTCATTGTCAACTATTCGTATTCCATCCAGCGTAGAGTTCGTCCATGGGTTTTGCTTCTATAGGTGTAAAAACTTATCCGTCGTAACATTTGGAGATGAGTCAAGACTGAAATATCTAGCAAAGAACGCCTTTAATGATTGTAGTTCTTTGTCACCGATTCTCACTATTCCATCCGAAACATTTATTCCGAAGTAATTGACGACCTTGAAGTGTCGCAGTCGTTTCTCCGTCAATATATCTGCCCATAAAAACAAGTTGAATTTTGATTCCAATATACCGGATCCCTATAACAAACAAGTTAAAACTCGTTGTCATGCAAGACTTGGATCGTGGTCCAAATTCAAATCGTTTTTATGGGCAGGTTATAGATCTGTTGCGAAGCCTGCTTCCACGCCGCAAGAATCAACCGCCGAGAATGATTCTCACAACCGATCTAGTTGAATTTACATCGAAGAATTTATCTTGACTAATGAGACTAGATTGGCTACCATTCTCATCATGTTACTCCACTAACGGCAAGAAAAATGAAATCCATAAAAAACATCCTAATGACTGCTATTTTGACAGTCGCGTCATCTGGTACAAGCGAGTTGTGTGCAAGCGGTAATCCGATACCGTTCATTGAGGGCGCTATACTCCTCTCCGAAGAAGGTAGTAACTTAGTCTCCGTAACATTACCTGACTACAAATTGAGCCGGATAAAAGGAAAAACATTTCAGAATTGTTTTTCCTTGTCATCTATCTGTATTCCATCCAGTGTAGAGGTTATTGGTGATTTTTGTTTCAATGAGTGTCGCAGCTTATCCACCGTAACATTTGCATCTGAGTCCAAACTGAGCCGGATAGAAGAACGCGCTTTTCGTTATTGCTCATCCTTGCAATCTATACGTATTCCGTCCAGCGTAAATATCCTCTGTAAGTGTTGCTTTTGGTGGTGTGACAAATTATCCGACGTGACATTTGAAGCTGAGTCAAAGCTGAGCCGGATCGAAGAATGCGTTTTTTATCAGAATCGTTCCTTGTCATCTATCTGTATTCCATCCAGTGTAGAGGTTATTGGTTATCAATGCTTCTTTAGATGTGAAAAATTATCCGTCGTAACATTTGAAGCTAAGTCAAAACTGAGCCGGATCGAAAACGACGCTTTTTGTTTTTGCTCATCCTTGCAATCTATACGTATTCCGTCCAGCGTAAATATCCTCTGTAAGTGTTGCTTTTTGCAGTGTGACAACTTATCCGACGTAACATTTGAACATGACTCAAAGCTGAGCCGGATCGAAGAAGGCGTTTTTTTTCAGAATCGTTCCTTGTCATCTATTCGTATTCATTCCTGCGTAGAGTTCATCGGTTCTCTATGCTTCTTTAGATGTAAAAACTTATCCGACGTAACATTTGAACCTGACTCCAAGCTGAACCAGATCGAAGACGACGCTTTTAATCGTTGCGATTCCTTGTCATCTATCCGTATTCCATCCAGCGCAAAGTTCATCCGTGAAAATTATCTCTCTGGACGTAGCAACTTACCTATAGTAACAGTTGAATCGGAGTCCAAGCCGAGCAGTATCGAAGAATGCGCTATTCAGGAGTGTTCACCCTTGTCATCTATCTGTATTTCATCCAGTGTAGAGATCCTCTGTGAAAGTTGTTTTCCTGGAGATAACAACTTCTCCACCGTAACATTTGAACCTGACTCCAAGCTGATCCGGATCGAAAAAGACGCTTTTCAGAATTGTTCATCCTTGTCATCTATATGCATTCCATCCAGTATCGAGACCCTCCGTGAGCGTTGCTTATCTGGGTGTCGCAACTTAGCCTCCGTAATATTTGAAATTGGGGCGAAAGTGATCAGTCTAGAAAAAAGCGTTTTTCAAGATTGTTCGTCCTTGTTATATATCTGTATTCCTGCCAGCGTAGAGATCGTCGGTGAAGGTTGTTTCTCTGGGTGTCACAAGTTATCCCTCGTAACATTTGAAACTGGGTCCCAACTGAGGCGTATAGAAAAAAGCGCGTTTGAGTATTGCTTGTCATTGTCAACTATTGATATTCCATCTAGCGTAGAGGTCATCTGTGAAAGTTGTTTCGCTGGATGTAGCAAATTAGCCGCAGTAACATTTGAAACTATGTCCAAACTGAGCCGGATAGAAAAAGGCGCGTTTGAGTATTGTTTATTGTTGTCATCTATATGTATTCCATCTAACGTAGAGATCATATGTGAAAGTTGTTTTTCTGGATGTATCAACTTAGCCGCAGTAACATTTGAAGCTGTGTCCCAACTGAGCCGGATAGAAAAAAGCGCGTTTAGCTCTTGTTCGTCCTTGTCATCTATTTGTATTCCATCCAGCGTAGATATCGTCTGTGAACGTTGCTTCTCTAGGTGTACCAACTTAGCCAACGTAACATTTGAAACTGGGGCAAAACTGAGCTGTATAGAAGGCGCTTTTCAGAATTGTTCGTTCTTGCCATCAATCTGTATTCCTTCCAGCGTAGAGTCCATCAATGAGAACTGCTTCTGCGGATGTTACAAATTATCCACCATCACATTTGAAGCTGGGTCCAAGCTGACGCGTATCGCGTTTAAGAATTGCTCTACCAAGTTATCTATTGTCTTCTTGCAAGCGAAAATGTCATCTGTTGAAGATGTGAGAGTTTAAAGAAAGAGAGATACAAAAGTTACTTCAGCGATGCTATACCGGGGCCCCATAACAAACAATTTGCACTTCGTTGCGGTTTGAGGTTTTTATCGTGGTCCAAATTCAAATTGTTTTTATGGGCAGGTATAGCTAAACACTATGAAAACTCGGCACCGCCTTTGCTTCATTCACAATGTTTCTAAAGCAATGCGCTGCTGGTTTTTTATGGTGTTTAGCTATATAGATCTGTTGCGAAACCTGCTTCCACGCCGCAAGAATCAACCGCCGAGAATGATTATCACAACCGATCTAGTTGGATATACACTTGACACGTCTGTGTATATAAAGTATATTGTATATGTGACCCAGCTTCATCGTGAATGATATTATATTCTATACAAAACCTAAATAGGGATGAGATATGTTAAAAAAACTTACAAAAAACTTTTGTTTATGGACGTCGCTTTTTGTTGCGGGCGTGCCAACGTATGCAAGCGCACCAGATGTCCGCGCACCAGAGTCAGAGAGTGCGCAACGCGTTGATGCAGCTGAAATAGAGGAACTCACTGTTTCATTGATACAGCGACATGCTCGCTCTGCCGAAAAAGGAGCAAAAGGAGCGAAAGGAGCGCAATCGAAAAATCCCACATTATCGAGACAGGATGATGGCTCATGGACGATGAGTATGGAGGCTTCACGTATACCGCGTTTTATCGATAGAATATCCTCCCTTACATTTGAACACCTTGGCTGTAATAAGTCTCAGATTGAGTCTATTAAGTTGTGGAAGTTGTTTCGTGATAGGTCGGCAGCCCATGGCGTTACTTTGTTCCGCAGTGGGTATTGCGAGCTTACCGTTGATAGAAATAAAAAAACTGAGAACGTAATGCTACGAATGAGTGATAATCTTGCTGCCGTATTATCAGAAGAGATTAATCATGCACCACACATGTTACTGGAGGCACAGTCGCGTATAGCTGCAGATGCGGTCGCTGCGGATGCGGTCGCTGCGGAGATAGCAAAACCACGTCCTACTGCAGGTGCTCTCCCGCCACCAAGGATCATTGCAGCAACCAGTTTGCCGACTCCAGTGCCTAGCGAACCTAGCCCCTCGGTAGCAGAGCCTCCAGTGCCTAGCGAACCTAGCCCCTCGGTCGCAGAGCCTCCTGTGCCTAGCGAACCTAGTCCTTCGGCGGCAGTGCATCCTTCAGCAAGCCTCAGAACCGATATTCCGGTGACCTTGCCTCCAGCAAATCCAGGGCCAATATCTAGCTTGACAGAGCTGATGAAGCCATGGTGTCCCTACAAACCAGAGGGATTCTTTAATATTGATGGCACTATTCCTACAGGCGTTGCCCCTGAAGAGTTTGTCGGTCGTATCGAGAAGATGATAAAGACGTTCGGTGTAGAAAGCATTCCAACCGTACGTTTGGCGACAGTTCTTGCTTATACAAATAACCCGCAGTTTCCTGGTCACTTCAAGTCTATTGTACAGTCTATTCTCAATGACACACTCTTCCCCTATCGGTTAAATGATACGATAACTACGTACATAGTAGGGGTGGAAGAATATCTGGCTGCCCTAGCTAAGACGGATAAGGGATTGTTGGTCAACGCCCCTGGCGATAATTCGGAAGTACTCTTTGCAAAAGATGGCTCTGTCTACGTGAAAATGTCGCTCAGCTCAGCTTTTTCATTCTTTTCAAAATTGGGCTGCAATGCCGAATTTATTCGTGATCGTGTATATAGTGTAACGTCCGCAGATGATTGGTACGCTCGCGTAGTAGAGTTAGAATTACGCATTGGGGAGTTAAGTGATGCGATGGCAAGATTACAGGATTCAACAGAAGTAGACCGTTACTGTGACTTCATTCGTAACCACGAATATTTCGCACATGATGGATATAAAGATGCAGCGCTTCGTGGGATTAAAAATGCTCGTAATGAATTCAGTGAAAGAGGCGACATTTCTATATTGGGACGCGAATGTAAGAGGATTGCTAATGAGTTCGCATTTGTGGCAACCCTTAATGAAACTGTTGAAACCCCTACGCGTTGTAGAAAGTCATTGCTTTTTATATTACAGAGGGCCCTCGAAGAGCTAGGGCGCTTGAAAGATGAGATTCCGGGCTATTTGAATATTACATATTTTAACCGAGATGCATTCGTTGAACACATAACGAATTTAAAATCTCATCCGACTCGAATACGCAAGTTGGCGGCACAGTTGGGACCTAATGATTGCGTAATAAGGTTTTACAACAATTAACAAATTATCGCATTTTTTTAAGAGAATGGCGTCTCATCCGGGGGCCCCATAACAAACAATTTGAAATTCGTTGTAATACAAGGCGTAGGTGATGATAAAAATTCAATTTGTTTTTATGGGCAGGTATAAAATACAATTTGGAGGAGCAGATTTTGGCCATGCTCCAAAAATGTGCAGCACTTAAGCCATTAGAAACAAAGGGTTCTTATGAAAAAATTTTCGTGAGGACGCCCGTGCCTGAGAAGCATTTTTATTGCAGTTTTTTTTGCCTTGGGTATACCGTGCTTAAAGCACGTGCTTAAAGTAAATAAAAGAATACGCAACTAACGTTCTGCTTTGCTGGGATTTCAATACGCACAGCTGTACCATATATCCAAACGTTTTTCGTGCGTTTTTTTATACTTAATCATCACTTGGAACGCGGGCTACAAAAATTTGCGGCACTCATTTCTGGCCCAAGCTTGTGTGTTTGCGCTTAAAAGCGGAATAATGTTGTCCAGAATCATCTTGTGATACGCCTCCAGCCAAGCTTTATCCTCCTGAGTCAGCGCGTCAAAATTCACTAATTTGGAACAAAACGGCACAAGTGTTAATACATTGAAGCGCAAGAAATTAGTTCGTTTAGCGTTAGTCCTGGCATCGTCGTTGTTTACAGCATTAGCGCCATTGCCTACGTTATTAGCGCCATCGTTTACACGTCCCGCATCATCGTCTACGCGCCCCGCACTATCGTCTACACGGCCTGCGACATCGTCTACACGCCCCGCATATTCGTAGCTCGCGCTCTCGCACGCCATCAGGCTCTCCAGGCGCACCCCAAACGCCCCTTCCAGATACATCCCCGGCTCATTCGACATAATCATGCCACAAGCCAGCGGCAGCATATTGCCACGCGATATCCCGCACGGCCCCTCATGCACGCCGAGGTAGCTCCCCACGCCATGCCCCGTTCCGTGCCCGTAGTCCTGCCGGTTTTGCCACAGGAACTGCCGCGCAAGCGTATCCAGCTGGGCGCCCGTCGTCCCTGCGGGGAACACCGCCCTGGCTAGCGCGATATGCCCGCGCAATACGTTGGTGTATGCCCGTCGCAGGTCGTCCGGAGGGGGCGCTGCGTCGACCCACACCGTGCGCGTCATGTCCGTGGTGGCTCCGTAATATTGCCCGCCAACGTCGATCAGCACGCTGGTGCGACATGGGACGTTCGTGGGGGAGTGGTGCACGATGGCGCCGTTCGCGCCGCTCGCAACGATGGAGCGAAAGCTTGGGCCGCGGTATAAGTGGCTTCGTTGGCGGAACTCCTCTAACTTTGCAGCAACATCTAGTTCGGTTATGGGCAGGTCGGGGGAGCTGGCTAGCCCAGGTGCATCCACGGAACCGGATACGCCTACTGTACCTACTGAATCAGAAGTACCTACCGAGCCGCTTGCCCCAACCGCATCAAGCCATGCCAGCAGCTCAATTATGGCGGAGCTTTCAATGCGGCCAATGCTTTTCGCGTGCTCAAGCTCCGTCGCATTCTTCACACAACGCGCCAACGCCGGATCCGGAGCATGCTTAATCGACGCCGTCGGATCATCATACACCCCGCACAGCGCGTCATACCAATCTTGCGGGACGTTGGACGTATCCAAATAAAGCTCACTAATATCAAGCTGCTTTATTAGGTCGCATATTTTGTGTTTGAAGTCGCTGATAGGAATGCGCAAATACATATCCTCGCACAAATCATTCGCCGCATTTGACGGCACAAGCACATACGTCTGCGCATGAGTAATCAGCGCGGCCGAAGGAAACGTCGGCGTGTTGGTGAATTTCGTCGCCCGCAAATTGAACGTCCACGCGACCGACTCCGCCGACGTCATAAGCACGCCCGCACGAGGCGCTATGTGCGCAAGCATTGCATTTAATTTATCTGTGTCACTTGCTCCGCAGTATTGCTCGTCATAGCGCTCGATTTCGTACTGCCGGTCGGGGGGCGGGACATCAAACGGCACAAACGTAAATGCGCGCAGCCGTTGTTGTATCTGTGAAAATTGGCGCATCGACAAGTTTGCGTAGGCGATTGGCGCACCTGCGGGGAGGAAGCGGCTACACCATTGGGCGAGCTGCGACAGGAGGTCGTCCTGGCTGCGGATTTCGGAGACACGGAAGCCTTTGCATTGTGCATTTGCTTGCAATATATAGCGTGAGTCCACGAGCATAAGGCCGTGATGGGCGGAGGGATCTGGCGCGGATAACGGGCCTTGGGGACACATTGATTCTTCACAATATTGATTCTTTATAATGAAAAAGCCTTCGGATCCAGTGAACCCCGTAAATTCGCGAACAAAATCCGTTACATCGCACAACGGCGAGCTTGCTACATTTACTAACAGGGCGCTTCCGTTAAGCGTGTCTGTGGCTGTTTTTTGCGAGCATTCATTCATAAATCATATCTTCCCATAAAAACTATTATTAAATGCGTTAGGAATGCTGTAAATGATAAATGCGTTATAAATACTGCGGGTAATAAATGCGCTGTAAATGTTGCGGGTGACAAATGCGTTATAAATACTGTGGATGAAAAAAAGAAGTGGTGCGCGTTTCGTAATACTTAGCCTTTCAACGAGTTTCAACTTGTTTATCATGATACCTCGGTTTTTTGTGATGATGCGGTTCGTTGTGATGACCCGGTTCTTTGTGGGGGATGTGGTGTAGATGCGACGACGTAGTCGAAATCAAATACGTCGCCAGGGACCGCGCCTTTGTTGTTGACCTTGAGCGAATCCGTATCAAAAACAACATTTGTTGTATATTCGCGCTCTCTTATGCACCAGCCTAAAAGAGCCGATATGTTCGTGTTTTTGGGATACAGAGCAAACAACAATACTACACTTGTGGAGTTGTTGATCCACAAAGTTACGTATATGGAGTGCGATTCTTTATCATAATGAACGGCGAATCGATTAAAACTTTTCGCTATATTTAGTTTTCCATTAAATACGCTCAGCACAGGAATACGACTTGCGTTGTAGTTGGCAATTTTGCCAGTCCTCAAGTCTTTAACTTGCACGACTCCTTTACGAACAATTATTGTGTGAGTGTTTGAGTCTAGTCTTATTTGTATGTCAGAGTCGTGGTGTTGTTGAGATTCCGTGGATTCATCGGTTTCTTTTGCGGAGGAGGGGGCAAACGTGCTTTGCAGCCAAAATCGCCCTTTACTAGTCTGACATTTTGATTGAGATCCGCTGTTTACTTTATGATACACAACGACTTGTGTAAAACTTGCAGAAAAATAGGCGATTCCATTTAAGTATTGCTCAACATTGCGTATATGCGCTTGTGTATCCGCAGCAGATAACTGCGCATCTTTGCCCAATGCAGACGGCTGCGTACCCTTCGCAGACCGCTGCGTACCCTTCGAAACAGATAACGGCGTATCCTTAGATGCAGACGGCTGCGTACCCTTCGTGGATGGCTGCGTACACTTCGTAGACAGCTGCGCACCATTCGAAACAGATAATGGCGTATCCTTAGCAGACGGCTGCGCTCCATTCCCCGCAGGCATCGTCACAGCAGCCGCGCCCACACACAACGCGCACCGCACCCAATACACAGCGCACGTTGCCGCCGCTACCCGCGCCCGCGCCAACCCCTTCGCCATCCTGCGCCGCATGCCAACCTGCCGCGTGCCAACCTGCATACTGCATGGACCCGCCATCTAAATGCGCCCCTCATCGTCAACAACGCTCCGCAGGAACGCGTACATCAAGCGCACACCAAACCCGGTAAAACCAACGCCCGTAAGCGTGCGGCTGCTTTTGTCATACGACACCGCAGCTATGTCGATGTGCGCCCAAGGGGTCTTGTTCAATATAAAGCGCTGCAAAAACTGAGCCGCCGTAATGCTCCCCGCGCCTCGCCCGGCCCCCACATTTTTTACGTCCGCAATCTCCGAATCAATGTCCACATCGTACGCCGTATCAAGCGGCAAGCGCCACAAGCGCTCCTTCACCGTATCACCCGACTTCGCAAGCTTTTGGCATAAGTTGTCGTCATTCGAAAACAACCCAGCAAACTCCTGCCCCAGCGCCACCTGTATCGCGCCGGTCAACGTTGCAAAGTCAATTATGCACTTTGGAGCAAACTCTTTCTCCGCATAAAACAGCGCATCCGCCAAAACCAAGCGCCCTTCGGCATCCGTGTTTTGAATCTCTATCGTCAACCCAGACATGGACCTCACTACATCTGAAGGCCGCTGAGCCGTACCTGACGGCATGTTTTCGACAAGCCCCACGACCCCTACCAAGTTAAGCGGAAGCGCCAGCTGCGCAGCCATCTGCATCGTCGCTAGGACCACGGCGGCCCCTGTCATGTCCTCTTTCATTTCGTGCATGTTGTTCGACGGCTTGATCGAAATCCCACCTGAGTCAAATGTTACGCCCTTGCCAACCAGCGCAATTGGCGCATCCCCTTTTGCCCCGCCATTCCACTGGCACACGGCGAGGTATGGCTCAAACGCGCTCCCCTTCGCCACGCCGAGCAACGCATTCATGCCCAGCTTGGCCATGTCCTTCTCATCCAGGATGTCAACTTTTACGCCAAACCGCTTCAGATTTTTTGCCTCGTTCGCCATAGCCTCTGGGGACAAAACATTTGGCACCTCCGAGGACAACGTGCGCACAAAATCCACAGCATCCGCCACAGCCTCTATGTCCCGGTAGGCTTTGGCCGTGAGATCAGGCGCGCTTGAAATAAAATATGCATTTTTTATTGCTACGTGCTTGGGGGATGGCTTTTTGTATTTATCAAACTTAAAACTACGAATCTTAAAACCTGCCGCAATGTGTGCGACTAAGCCCGGACTGAACTGGTGCGAAAAGTCGACAAGGATATCCTCTTCTAGCATGTCCTGGACGACAACGAAGATCTCGGCCCCAATTTCTTGGGCGTCAAGCTCGGAAAAGTCTGCTTTGGCAACATCTGCGACTTGTACCATTGCTCGGGTGGAGTCGTTTTTTTGACAAAAGAATGGCTGAAACACAACCTTATATTTAGAACGCTCTCTTAATTTACTTATTCTTTTTTGCAAAAATTCGTGTTCATCCCCTGTAATCTTAAAAGATGTAGAGCAGATGACTCCATTGTCCGCACCAAGCACAATGCCTGAGACGGGGTGAGAAGGCGCGACAAAACTTATGTCCATGAAATTAGGTCCTTGCTGGAATTGTAACAAAGTCATTATAAGAGAACATTGCACCCATTGCAAAGTGCACAATGTTGGTGGGGCTTTATGGAGAATAGACTTCTTTCCAAACGCCTCAGGAACTGGCTTTCGGTGCGTCGATCCGGTGCTGGGACCCCATTCAACAAGTTGAATGGGAACCCGGCTCCGAGCCTCCTGCAAAAATCCTAATTTCTGAGGGTTTTGAAAGAAGTCCAGTCATAACTCGTTTTCTTTGAGATTTTCTTGCTCAGACAATGTGTTACGATCGGTTCAATGCTGGGAACGAGGTCTCTAATCACTCGAGATAGCTACTCAAAGCCTCCATAGTTGGTCTGAGATTTGTCTTTGGATTCGGCTTGTCATTATAAAGCCCCGCAAATGCTGAGTCTAGGGCTGCGCCATCAACATCTTGCCCTTGGATGATCTGGTAATTTAGTATTCTTTTTATAAGGTCTAAGACTTCCCCCGCTGAAGGGATTTTACCCGGATTCGGATCAACACATCTATTTAGTAGGCGGTAAAAGTCCGGATGAAACGCTCTAGCGGGAATACCCAATCCGGCCTCGGTTTTCCTCCGTATCTCGGCCGCGCTGAGATCGGGGTTAAAAAGTGGTTGTCCAGTAATTATTTCGTACGTAATCACCGCCGCTGCAAACACATCCCAGGCTTGCTTTTGCCACAACGTTGGATCCTTGCAAACGTATAGGTGAGGTGACGTATATTGTGGGGGCCGAACCAGGGTGCCATATGTAACGGAATGTTCTTCAAAAAGGCTGGTCGCCCAATTAGAAAGGAGCCCTAGTCCATCTTCCGCGAGGATGACGGTCGACGGTTTTAAGCTTCCATGCGTCATCCCGCTTTTATGTAATTCAGTTAGTGCCAGCCACATAGATACAATGACCTTTACGCGGTCAGTTGCACTCCAAAGTGAATAATCATTTTTGCAGGTACCTATCTTTGCGTCTAACGCCCCCCCAGGGTAATATTCGAACCACAATACTGGTCCGCGACTGGCAGATGGAGCTTCAATTCGTACAATAGGTAAAACACAGGGCCATCTACATGGCAAAATGTCTCGCGCTATTATATCCCATTCAGCACTATTGTGATCCTCTAGTTCATAGTATTTGACCGCAAAGCGCCATCCATTTTTCCCCTGAACCAATTTGATGATCCCTGTCCGACTTGATGTAATTTCCGACGTTACAGTACCCGCCTGATCAAATTTCTGCCACGCTGCCACGTCGTTAATGGCGGGATAGTGGTGGTGCACTTCAGCAACGGGGGCGGCCTCCAAAGCTTCGCTTGGGCGCACTTCAGCAACGGGGTCTTCAATAACCCACAGCGTACCGTCCACACCATTCAACAGATTTCCCACCACATCGCGGATTATCTTCAGATTTTCTTTCTGTATATTTACTGCTTTACCCGCGTCCGTAGCCCTGAGAAAGGGGTCGCGCAATTGGGTGTAGTAAAAATTCAACACTGCTTCGATATACTCGATGAGCTCAGGTTTTGCGTTAGTCAATCGAGTTCGGTATAGGTCGTCTACCATGCGTGTCCACTCCCGATCAAAGTAATCACCCATCGGCAATCCTGTTGCAACGGCAGCGTCCTCAGAACTGGATGCATACTCTCCAAAATCTGATAAGTATGGCAATTCCAGGACGCTTTGTTCAAACCTACTCTTGGCGTTATCTTCATATGTTTTCCACAGATCTAGCGTTGGTGACTGCTGTAATTTGGTAGCAACTAGATTGCCCCAGCTTTCAACCTTTTCCGTCAACTCCTTCCTTGCGTTCGCTTCGTTTGGCGGGGATTCCAGATTTTCCGTCAGTTTTGACGAAAAAAACGCGTCCTGAAATCTACCACGACTGTACTCTAACACTGGCATCACGGCGTCTTGGCTGTCGGAGGGGATTTTTGAGAAGACATCGGACCATACCTGGGAAAAAATTTCATTTGCCATGCGTAGTCGCTCGGGCGTCATGTCTCCTGTGGGCTCGCCGAAGTCAGCGAATTGCGCCACGTAAAGGGACAGAGATCGCGAACCGAGATCTGCCTGAGTCTCTACCTGAGTCTCTGCCTGATGACTTGGTGGATCAGGCGGGCTTATTACCACTTGGGGAGGTAAGTGGCGCATCCTACTGAATCGCGGATTTCCTCCGTCTCCGGGCGGAGGTGATACTAGCTGCGGCCCGTCTCCGGGCGGAGGTGATACTCGCAGCGGCTCATTTCCGTCTCCGGATTGCGGGAATGGTGGTATCGGCTGCTTATTCCACAGCCAGACCTCTACTGTTTTAACCGCCCTTCCACGGACCACCTTAGGGCTCGGCTTTACTATTTGAGGAGGCTTTTTCGGAGGATTTCCTGGAAAATCGGCATCTGGCAATGTCTGAGTACTGAGCAGGCCTTTCGACGGGTGGGCACTGTTCATCATCAGTCCTATCCCCAAAATGCCCGATAAGAAGACGTTCTCCTTTGCAAAACATCCTCGTGTCCTGCCACGAGGCCCCCTGTTACCAATTCGTCGATCTCTTAGCATACACACCCCCCCAATTATGTCAAAGTCATGTATCATTCTGTTGCGAGACGAACCTTCCTGTCAAGAGTACGCCCGTGGCTCGAGTAAAAGTTCAAATTGTTTTTATGGGCAGGTATGTGTACAATTAATAGTAGTGGGATAATGGCATTTGGGTATGTGCGATGTCTTCGTTGTTAAGCCCGCAAATTGACTTTGTTTTTAAGAATATCTTTGGTGTGGAAGGCAAAGAGCCGCTGCTCATCTCGTTTTTGAACTCTTTGTTCAAAGGTAATCCAGTAGTAAAAAATCTTACGCTGGGCAACACAGACATTTGCAAAACAAGGCACGACGGCAAATCCAATCGCCTGGATGT
>JAISXM010000071.1 GCA_031270515.1 Holosporales bacterium
ACCACTTCTGGATAGTGAAACTAACCAAGGCGAAGCGCAGCTTTATCTGGCATTTTCTGCTCAGCCCGGAAGTGGCTTAGCTATAATATATGCATTATTATTCTAAATGTGTACAAACGTACAGGCGTATGTAGCGAAATACCATGAAAACCCAGCAACGCCTTTGCTTCAGTCCACAGTATTCCTAAAACATTGAATAATTGCCTCCTGTAGTGTTCCAAACAACTCAACTACCGGGTCCCCATAACAAACAATTTGAAGCTCGTTGTATTATAAGGCTTAGGTGAGGATAAAAAATCAAATTGTTTTTATGGGCAGGTATACAGCACGAATTCTTTGTTTTAACGTGCCCCAAAAGTTCTCGATAGGATTTAAGTCCGGCGAATATGGAGGCAAGAATAAAAGCTTGCATCCAGCCTGTTCTATTAATTATTTTGTTCGTTTACTTTTATAAAAACTTGCGTTATCCATGATCACCACATCATCTTTATGCAACTGCGGGATCAAATCCTTTTCGATCCAATCGTTAAAATTGGCCGTATTTGTGTTCTCCGTGAACAGGCGCTCGGCGATCGGTTCGTATCGAAGTCCCGCGATTATATTGATTCTATGAAAGCGCCGGCCGGATTTTTCGGCCATTAGCTTCCCAACAGGGGCATATCCATATTGAGAAGACAGATGTTCTTGTACACCGCTCTCGTCTATATAAACACGGTGTTATTTAGGGATTTTTTCTATTATTTCGTTATATACTTTACGCTTTTCATCATCTCGTTCTTTGTACACAAACGTTTTTTTTACGTGTGTACCCAATTTTGAGAAGGGCCCTTTGTATGGTCGTCTTTGACACGCCGAACTCTTGGGCCGCATCCTGTTGACGCGCGTCGGGCTTGGCGTCAAAAAAAGCCTTAACCTTAATTCGCTGCGTTTTTTTGAAAAAATCAGAAGGCAATTATTCAATGTATTCGGAATACTGAGGGCGAAATAAAGGAATTGGTGGAGTTTGACCGTGTTTAGCTATATCAGTTTTGGCGGATTGCCGTATTGTGCTGGCAGGTCTTGGCGCGCGTAAAGGTGCAGGTGCTGGCTCGCGTAAGGTTGCAGGTGCTGGCGCTCGTAAATGTGCAGGTCTTGGCCGATCGAGTTTAAGGCTCGAGTAGGTTTTAGAACCTTTACCTTTACCTTTACCTTTGACTGTAGAATGATCTACACAAGGGGCAGGAGGCGTAGCAGTGACAGTAAATGCAGGTGCATCCAAAATCGTTACGTCGCCCTCATCTTGATCGGGGTCGATGTCCACCCCGAAATGAACTAACCCAGCCATTTGTAGCGCTGCCAGACCTCCAGAAGCCGTGGGGATAACAGGCGTTTTTCTTTGTCCAACAACCTGAAGGGCAAGCGTTCTCCTGCTGTATCCACTGGATCCGACGACGTCGACCAAAAAACTTTGTCCATTCACCGTAAACGGAACCCTGCCAAACATGTATGATATATGGTCATGTCCGCAAAAAACCTTCGTAGCAAGTCGCGATAAATCCCAGCCTTCCAGGGCTGCAGGCAAAACTATTCCTAGTACGACTTTTAATCTATCCACATTTCCATCGTTATGTTCTTTTATTGGTAATGTAGAAAAGAACTCATGTGCGACAACAAGTAAATATAAGTGTTCACTATCACTCTCCTCATACAACTCTCTTATGCCTGTTTGCGTTCCCAAAATCGCGGAGTCAATTATTTGCATGGTTCTATCGTCAATTACGCATGTGTTGCGGTTTCCTCCCATGATGTGCAACCTTCTGTACCAATCGTCATGCAACATTATTGGCAATCCACCTTCATCTCCTCCTCCTATAATTATAGAACTAGTGCAATAGCCTACGAATAACATGTTACCTATTCTATGGTACCGTTTTATCGTGGGTTGCAGTATTATTGCTCTCATGACTAATTTAAATAAATCGCGTGGATGTGTTATATAATCATTCAATTCTTCTAGTTGAGCCATTAGGCGATTAACCATCCCAATATCGTGACAGGATCTAATTCTTTGATAGACCAAGCTTTGCGCTAGTTTTGCTCGTTGCAAAATACGATTCGCATCAAAATCAAATGCTTGCGGAATGTGCGATAGTACTGGCACGTTCATGTTTTTACAAATCTCTAGTAGTTGAACAAAATACAGAAACGATTGCACGTCATGGTTTCCTATATTGACGATAATGTGTCCATCTATGTCGTTGTCCGAGAATAATCCTTGTAAGCTCCTTAACAATATTTGAAATTCACTAATCAAAAAAACCGAGATATTCTCATGTTGTTCGGCGAAGCGTATTGCTGAACGTGGCGCAATATCGCCATTAAATACGACAACTATTTTTTGTACGTCTTTATCTAATAGTATTTCTTGCACACAATTGAGTAGTCTGCACATTTCTACTCGAAGTGAATGCATATCTGCGACTGAAATAACAACTGTTTTCTTTCCGATGTATTCTTGAATGAAATCGAACGCAACAGTCGGAGTCGTGCCAGGCGCACCGTTCTTTATACGCACATCAGCATATTTGGGCACTCCGGAATATTCCATGACACTCCGGTTTACGGCATTTTTGCATTCTTCGATTGAAATGTATCCATCCTTTGCGACGAGCCTTGCTATTGGCAAGCAAACGACTACGGCTATCCACGTGTGCAGTTTTAGGAGGTGTATAACGTAACGTATATTCATTTTTTTTATGTATTATGCGTGGGCACGTTGTTTGTCGAATTACTAAATGCATTCCCAGAGTAGATCTTACCATAAAAACAATTTGAATTTTTATCACGAGCTAAGCTTTGTAATACAACGAACTTCAAGTTGTTTGTTATGGGGGACCCGATAGGATCAACTCGTGATCCACAACCTTATCGGTGGAGATTTTGAATATAGCACAAAGAGGATATTTCTAAATTGCAGAAAAAGAGGACGCCTCTACATTGAGTCGGCAGCATTGTCTTTTCACTTGAAATCGACTATTTATATTGATATTCTATATTTATAAGGATATACGAATAACTAAGAAGAAGCGCATGCAGAAGGAAAACAAACAAGAGAACGAATGCATAGATCATCCCATTTCAGAAATGGATGGCATGGTAAAGATTGCAGGCCGCCCTTACGGAAACTCGTCGCTATTAAAGAAGATATTCAAGTTTGACGAAGATTACTACGCAAAACAGTTCCAACGAATAAAAGAAAAAGGTGGTTTTGCTCTATCGTGGAATTGGGCTGCCGTGTTAGGAACTGGAGTGTGGATGGTACATCACAAAATGTACATAGCGTATTTCGCCCTCTTTGTATTAGAGTTCATATTACTATTACCACTCGCAATGTTTCTGATCTACGTTATTCCTAATGCGGGCAGACACGCCGCTATATTGAGTACTGTTCATCTCATCGTAATGGGCTGCATGGGTAACGTTTTATTGTATTACGCGGCGAAAAGGAAATACAAAGTGGGATATGCTTTCTCTACGCGTATAAGAAACACGAATAGAGCTAGATTATACCTGACTCCAGTTCTAGGATTTATTACGAGTATTACAGGAATATTCATGAACGTTAGTCAAGTTGGCTACGATAATATTTTGCAAAACAAAGCACGAATTGAAAATCAAGAGCGAACATGTACGGAAGTAACAAGGGAAACGCAATATGATACGAATAAACAAGGAACTAGGACATTAAAGTCACAACAACAACCTGGTAAGACAATGAGCGTGACTGCATTTATTTTAATGGTAAGTGGAGCACTTGCGATTCTAATATTTAAGTTAATATTACTTGGAGTTGCAATAAAAGATTATACTAGAGCGAGACAAACAAAAAAAATATACACGCAGCGTTTTATTCCCAGTCACAACAAAAATTAGCGGCAAGAGTTTCGAAGCATAAGCCGCGGGACCCCATTTCGCTAGTTGAATGGGAACTAGACAGGATTCATCAGCTGGTGCTCAACGGGATCCCATTCAGCTAGAAATGGGGACTTGACGGGATCCCATCAGCGAGTGAAGTGGGGGCTTGACGTGACCCCATCAGCGAGTGAAGTGGGGGCTTGACGTGATCCCATCAGCGAGTGAAGTGGGGGCTTGACGTGATCCCATCAGCGAGTGAATTGGGGGCTTGACGTGACCCCATTCAAATAGTTAACGTTGGATTTTATATTCGTCGAAGCCTTGTCATACAACGAATTTCAAATCGTACGTGATTAGGCCTTAGTCATATTGGCATTTGTCTCTTGTTTTTCGTTACATGATCAAGTACCCTCAGCTCGAGAAGAGCTAGGCCACTATTCAAGTACGATTGCTGTGGGGAATGTGCTGTATAAAACTGGTCAAGTACGATTGCTGTGGGGAACGTGCTGTATAAAACTGGTCAAGTACGATTGCTGTGGGGAACGTGCTGTATAAAACTGGTCAAGTACGATTGCTGTGGGGAATGTGCTGTATAAAACTGGTCAAGTACGATTGCTGTGGGGAATGTGCTGTATAAGGCTGGTCAAGTACGATTGCTGTGGGGAATGTGCTGTATAAGACTGGATGCAATGAGGAGTGCAATATGGATAGGAATGATTACTGCATTGACATAAGTCAAGATAAAATTTCGATAAGTGATGAGCTTCTGATACCCATTTTCAGCGGAGTAAAAAAGCTTATAGATACATTGCCACTTTTCAACGAATTAGATCTAGACCTGATTGAGTTGCTGGCTCATGCTCGTAGGTTTCGTGCGTTCCAAGACGTCATCGTTTTCGGCACTGGTGGCTCCTGTCTCAGCGGAAAGATGTACGCAACATTTAAGGATGCGACGGGGCCAAAAATGCATTTTGTCGACAATGTCGACCCGTATGAGTGGAACCGGCTGATGAACGCAATTTCCCCGCAAACAACAGGGATTGTGGTCATATCGAAATCTGGAAACACCACAGAAACACTGTGCCAAACGTTTATGGCTCTGCGTCAGTGGGAAAATGTGCCGGAGCATTTTCTTTTTGTGACCGACCCCGGAGAAAACGCGCTTCGTGAGATAGCGGAGCATGACGGAATCACGTGCTTGGATCACCCAATTGGCATAGGCGGGCGGTTTTCGGGCTTTTCTGTCGTTGGGCTTTTGCCTGCATTGATTGCGGGCGTTGATGCGAAGGACGTTTTGCACGGGGCAAGCGAGGTCATGTGCGCCTTCCTGCAGCATGGGCCGTTTGAGAGCAATCCCGTGTTGGCGAGCGCGTATTGGCAGAATGATTTGTTCCTAAAGGGGATAAACATGTCCGTGCTGTTTTGTTACGCGGAGCGCCTGCATCCCTTTGCGGAGTGGTACCGCCAGTTGTGGTCAGAGAGCCTGGGCAAAAAGGATAATTACGCGCCTGATTGCGGCGAAAATTGTAAGCGGTATGGGACGACGCCGGTTGTGTCCCTTGGGACGATCGACCAGCATTCTCAGCTTCAATTATATGTGGACGGCCCCAGGGATAAGTTTTTTACGATCGTGGCTGTAGGGGATCATCCGAAAACAGAGCCCGTGAGCATTGGTGGGGTAAGCAATTTTATATCAAGAGCGCTGGATGGGCATACGATGGCGGAGTTGTTTGTGACGCATCAGCAAGTTACGCAACAAACATTGGTCGAGAATGGAAACCCCACTCGCAATATTTTCATTCCCGAGTTTAATGAGCGTTCGCTCGGGCAGCTGATGATGTTTTCTATATTGGAAACGTTGGCTTTGGCGTGCATTTGGAGGATCGATCCGTTTAATCAACCTGGGGTTAAATTTGGGAAGGATCGCGTTATTGCATTAATGAGGTAGCGTCGCGCGCTGTGGGATGGCGCCCTGGGTATATACCCGCCCATAAAAACAATTCAAAATGCTACATTAGTATAAGTATTGCGATGCAACGAATTATATTATAGCATGGTGCGTTCCAAATCGTTTGTTATGGGCCTCCTGGGATAAAAACAATGATTACTTTATATTATTCTGCGCCAAACAATCATAAAGTACCTGCTCCACTCTAACAAAACGTGCGCGATCGGATGCAATAGGTATAAACATATTGAATAAACCTATATATTTCTCCTGTATTGAAAAAAGGAACGCTTGTTTCTCGTTAATTTCATTCAATAATAATTCCGGAAGTTCGCCTCCGCAGGTTTGTCTCAAGTCATCCAAAAACGCCATCGTTTTTATATACACCGGATTTGTATTCGGATCGAACGCTTGCGTCCTTATATTTCGCCAAACAGGCGCGGCTAAGTGATGCGTACGATCTTGTATCGCCCGATCAATTCTTCCTTGCAAATAATAGACCCCATTTAAAACTGCATCGAGAAACTCCACATCATCAAACTGCCCCAGATTAGTTGATATATCATCAATTTTTGCGTCAATTGCGACGACAGGGTGTTCGTTTTGCCATTCAAGAATGTTAAGTAGGTGGAGTAGCTGCTTTGAACATTCGGATGAATTCTCTCTGATGTCGCGCTGCCATCTAGCGAACCATCCCTCCAATACAACCTTTGCGACCTCTGCGCTAGGGCTTACTCCATGTGGAGGCGCCCACATTCCTTTCCTAATTGCTAATATTTTTTTTCTATAAAAATCGCGGTTCTGTATATCGAGATCAGGGTATTCGTGATTACGTAGCCACGAATATTGATCTGATTCTTGGGGGCTTATTTGGTATAGCTGTTGCGCAGCATCTTCTGAAAAATGCGGATTAAAATCGCGCAATTGCGCCCGAGTGTTTATTATATCATCCCTCAATTCAACAATTTGGTGCATAGCACGTAAGGCTTCTGTCCCATACCTCAGACCGTAAACACAATCAGAAGCGGGCACAGTTTCATCCGCAGGGCCCGTTTGATGCAGGGTTTGTTTTATAAAAGAAAGAGTACTGTTTATTTTATCCAGAACGAGTACCATCTGCTCGAATTGTTTCAGACGACGCTCCGATTTCATATACGTCTCCAACTTAGGCAGGTCACGACGATGTACGAAAAAAAGATTGCCTCTTTTGTGTGTCCGCGTGTATTTCTGTGCAACATTAGATAGAGTTGGCGCACGCTTTACTGCATCCAGAATTCGACTTGCGGCAACTTCAATTGGCAAAATACCTAGATAAATGAATTTTATTGGCTGAAGATCATTTGCAATCGCTTCAAATCTGTTCTGTATTGCAATGCGGGTGTTTCGTGATTTTTCGACCATATCGAAGAATGCTTTCGGATATACGTCGGACAGAGGCGGTGCTGCCTCACCTTTGTTTAACGTCTCAAGTTGTTCCGCGGACAGAGGTAGCGCTTCCTCACCTTCGTTTAACATCTCAAGTTGTTCCGCGGACAAAAGCTGTTCGCTTCTTTGTCTTAGCAAACTAACACAGTTGTTAAATCCAACAAAACCTTGATCACTGCTCATGTCTAAAGGCTCCCAACGTTCCACCAAAAATCGAGTCCTTCGCTTATACCGATCATTATAAGTGTTAATTATTGTACTAAATACTTCGAGCAATCCTAATACGTCTTTAAGAGATTCCACGTCATAAAATGCGTGTATACTACCTGCAATTTCATCAAGCGTTGCGCCTATCGTTCTAGTCGGATCGCCATTCCATTTACTCAAAACCTCCAACAGATCAAACACACCACAATTGTCATCCGTTCTCATTGCTTGTCCTATGCTGCATCCCCATTTCGTCCATCCACCACACAAATACGCGAGCAACTCTGAGCCAGTGTTTAACTCATCAGGATGGATAGCAATACTCCACGATCGCGGTGATTTAAATGGATCTTTTCGCCTGAGCCAGAAGCTTGGCCCTTTAGCATGGAGTCTTATAAACTGTTCATCAGTGTTCATAAATTCAATATTAGAGGTTCCGCTCCACTGTTCTTCTATCGACTGTGCTTCGTCTTGCAGCTCAGTAATATAACTTGCGACATGGATAACTTCTGGATGCTGGCGAAGAGGTTGCAGCTGCTCATTCTTTATTATATCAATTCTTTGGTATATATCATTCTTAAGTCCATTTATTTGATCGGAATTTTTGTCGGAATCAGCTTGGGATACTGCAACTGCGAGCTCCTGACTGGACGCGATTCCTTCGACTGCCAACATTGCGATCATGAGCAGCGGAACATTTCTCATAAATTAGCCTGTTATTTTACCATCTCCTAATGTCGATGGTACATTCGTTTGGGCTATTGTTCAATGTGCGGCCTAGACCTGTGCATAAAAACAATTTGAATCTTTATCCTTGCCCAGCCTTGTTTTGCAACAACGTTCAAATCGTTTGTTACGGGGCCCCTGCCTAAATTCACCAGAGTAAACGATAGGAAGGTTCGTTATAATACAATGCTTAAACGAAAACACCGGGGTCCCAGAACAAACAATTTGAAGTTCGTTGTCTTACAATGCTTAGATTAAAATAAAAATTCACATTGTTTTTATGGGCAGGAATGCGATTGATGTAATCCTGAGGGGCAGTAACCAAGGTTACAAATGGAAGTACTCTGAGCAGGCACGACAAAATCTTTCCGCCGTCGGGAATTGAAATAGCGCGCAACTTCTGCGTATACTGTTACCCGAAGGGTCGTGTAGCTGCTGTGACGGTAAGTCATAGAGGAAAGTCCGGGCTCCATACAAACATAGTGCCGGATAACGTCCGGCGGGGGGCGCCACATTAGCCAATTGCAATAGCAACGCTTGTGTTGGCGCGCCTTAGGGAAAGTGCAACAGAAAAGATACCGCTGACATCGTCAGTAAGGGTGAAATGGTGCGGTAAGAGCGCACCGCGTTCGTGGTAACATGGACGGCATTGCAAACCCCACTAGGAGCAAGGCCGAATAGGAGTCCGTTTTCGAAAGAGAGAGCGTGTTTGTCGTTTGGACTCGGGTGGGCTGCTTGAGCTTGTTGGTAACAGCAAGCCTAGATGAATAGCTACAGACGGACACTGATCACGCAATAGCTGTACACGGTTATAGTGGATTTGCGTCGTCGTACGTAAAGATCGTAATGTGATCGTGATGCGCACAGACGAGGCAAGTGTCCTGAACAGAACCCGGCTTATAGGCCCTTCGCGAGACTGATCACTGCGAGACTTAACACAGTAAGGGCGCAGTAAAAGGTCGTTAAAACTTTATGTCGGGCATAGTTTGCGCCATAAACTGAATGTAATTGCGCTCAATATCCGCCCACATTTCGCACATCTGCGCAAAAATCTCTGTGCTGAGCACTCCCTCCGTAAAGCGCTCGTAATACATGAGGATCGAGTTCTGCAATTTGTTCGGAATCCTGCAGCTGATGCGAGCCAAATCCGCCTCTGGAATTGACACGCCAAAGAATGCAAAATCCAAAATCGACAATATATTTAAGTCTTCGTCGATGATGATATTGCCTACGTTAAGGTCTCCATGAATGGCAACCAAAGGCATGCGGCTTTCTATCTGTTCAAGATTTTCAATCCCCGAATAATTCTTATAAAACGGAATCTCGCCCATCACATCCTTCAAAAATGTCGACAACCTTCTTTGTAACTGGCGCGGAGGTTGCAGTTTGTGAATCGTATGAAAACACTGAGCAATCTGTTTCCCCAAAAAATCAATTTGCGCATCAGTCAAACTATCCAAATCCATAGAAGAAAGCGTCGTCCCCTCAACTTTTTTATGCACGGAAAACGGACGCAGGCCGTCGAAATAAATCCTCGCGTCCGGAGCAGGCACGCTATCTTTCACGAAATCAATCGCGGCGACATCAGTTTTTATCGCGCGCGCAAAGCAACTGCCACGCGGAAAACGGGCGATATAGTGGGTTGCCCCGAGCGTCACATCAAATACAAAGTTCGTCCAGCCAGTGCTGATTGGCGTTATAGTCAGCGGGGGCAATAAATTTAAATGATTACAAAGTGCACGATTGGACATTAATATTGCTTCGAATTTCTCATCTTTATTGAAGTACATCTTTTTTCCGTAAAAATCCCGTTTGGCCCGCACCAGCTGTTCCACGTCCACGCGCGGGATGTCGGCGATATCCTTGTGCTGCTCAGAGGACAGCTTCGCAAAAAACGCCTCATCCAAAACATCGGATTCGGCAACGCATTCATGTGAATACGAATTCCAAAGTATGGCCCCTCTGCAATTTGATATTTGGCGCAAATTTGATATTTGACGCAAAGAAAGCTGGAGCATGTCAAAAAAATAATTCGAACTTGTTGGCGTAACAACGCGTCCTTCTTGTTGTTGCCTTTTTAAAATAAACTCATCCGACAGCGCCTTTGGAACGGCGAGCACGTTATATAGCGTGCGATAATCGGGCTGCGTTAACGTCGCGAAATATGACTCAAATCTTGGATCAAGTACTGTCAGCTCCAACAATATGCTGTAACGATTTTCTATTAATTTTTCAAGCACCCGGAACAATAGCAACAATGCAAATCCGTTCGTTCGTTCACGCACCATACCGTGATCCAACTGGCGTTTTATGTGCTCGTATTCCGGATGAAACTTCGCGAAGTGCCGTACCGCAACATGCACAAAGCCGTGGGCAATGTTGTCTTTGACCGCCGCATATAGCTGTGTCGTTTTGCCACTGCCAGATTGCCCAACCAAGCGGATTATGTACGGGGGGCGGGTGTCCGGCGGGAAGTGCTCGGCGCCTTCGATGCTTGCGAGGTATGCAGCTTGGGCGATCGCTTCAAACTCTGCGCTAAAAATGTCGTACTTATAGTTTGTGGCGGAATTGTTTCTGCTGTCCCTCGCGCAGCTGGCCTTGGAATCGCCCACGCAATCCTTCGCGCAGCTGGGCGGGGAATCGCCCACGCAATCCTTCGCGCAGCTGGGCTGGGAATCGCCCACGCAATCCTTCGCGCAGCTGGGCTGGGAATCGCCCACGCAATCCTTCGCGAACGTTTCATATATAGAAGCAATCGCGTCGGATCTCATCGCCTGAGTAGGTACGCATTGCTCCATAGCGATTTCCTTTCGCTAATGATACGAGAGAGAGTCTCTCGTAAATGAATCTAGCTCGATGAGCGACGTCACCAATTGCGACTGCTCCACGTAACGATCCATCTCCAACAATGCCTGCCTCTCGCGAGAATCGAACGGACACGCCATCATTAGCAACGTGATCAGCCGTTCGTTCGACATTTCCGAAAGCTCCTCCCAGTTAGGGGGAAACTGCAACTTTTGGTAATAATTTTTCAACGCACGCATTAATCGCTGGCGGTCGAACGAAAAATCCGCTTCATGAACAATATCCGTTGGGTATTTGTCATAGGAAACCTCCACGGCCCGTTTTGCGCCTTCAGGAGGCAGCTCTCGCACGATCTCAAATCGGCAAACGCCCCGCACGACAAGCACAAGCTGCCCATCGCCACTTTCGCCTATGTCCCAAATGCGTCCTGCACAGCCATAACGAAAAACGTCATCACTGGGCGCGTTTGGGTCGTCGCGAAATTGCACGAGCCCCATGTAATTGTCGCTGTGAAGAGCGTCCGTTATTGACAGGAAGTTGCCAAAATCCGAAATAGACAGCTTCAGCTCCGAACGAGGCATCAAAATCACGCCATGCAAAGGCAATAACGTAAGCACTTTGGGCAAATCCTTGTTTTGGACATTCAATGTGTTAAACCGCATATAACTCGCCTAAAGCACTCTAGCACCTCGAGTATTACAAAAAAAGAGGCGGGATACAATATGCCTAATCGCAAAAAAAATTGAATTTTTGTTGAGAACAAAGACTTGTAAGACAACGAATTTCAACTTGTTTGTATAGGAACTCGGTGTCTTTATCCAGCGGCTATATATCGCGTATCCTAAATACCATAGTAAACACAAGTATTACAATGCATCTAACAGCTAGCGTCTCAAGCACATATCCTTGCAAAATCACATTAATCGACGCAGGAACAGGACTCCAAACATAGAATGCCAACATGCTAAACACTACATTATCGATAATGCTCGACGCCAGCACGGAAATGGCGCCCGCCGCCTTCGCGACTGCGCAGTGTGCACTGTGGCGCATCTTTTCAAAGAAGCACACATTGCAAAATTGGCTCGCCAAAAACGCAGCAAGACTTGCACACAAAAGGCGCAACGATGGCGTAAACAAGCGCGCCATTGCTTGATAGTTTAAGTACGCCTGCTGTGTAAATGGATCTTCCGCCAAAAAGAAAGGTTTATGCATAAGCGATATTATCAAACTGAATGCAAAAAATGTGTACACCACAAATGTTAAATAAATGCATCGCGTGGCCTCTTGCTTGCCGTATTTGGAGGACAGCATTGTATTTGATAAAAATGTCGTCGTAAATAACACAGTCCCAAGAGGAAGGGCAGACGGAAGCAATGAATATTTTGTGATGTGCAAAACCTGAATGTTCGCAAGGCAAACAGCAATGCTGTTGTATACGCAAAGCCCAGTCTTTCCCGCCAATTTATGTAAAAGTTTCAAAAATGCTAGCGACACAATCAATATCAGCAATGAGATGGCTTCTGGCGGAGCACTGTG
>JAISXM010000027.1 GCA_031270515.1 Holosporales bacterium
CCACTTTTTTTTAGGAAAGAAATCCGACCCTATTTTCCCTTCAAATATTTCCTTATTGCGCGGATCCTTTAATATCAGAGCGAGTTGTTCGTCATTAAATCCGCCATCATACGAGAGAGTATCGTCCATTCGAGTGGCGCTTCTGTATGTTTGCGCGGCTTGGTTTTCTTCTGGATTGGGGGCTTCACCTTTATCCGCATTAGGTAAGTTATCCGCATTAGGTAAGTCTGTCGCAGTAAAAGATGGGCCCATTTGTGGAAATTTTGGAAACGACTCCTCTGCAAGCTCGCTATCACGCGTTCCCAACTGTGGACTATCGCCATCACGCTGTCGAAACTGTGGATCCTCGCCATCGCGCTGTCGAAACTGTGGCCCCTCGCCATCGCGCGGCCCCAATTGTGGACCCCCATCCCGCGACGCATCCGCCGTATTAAGCAATAGCGACGGCCCCTGCTGGTACTTATCGTCAAGCTCTTGCATGATTTTTTGCAATTTCTTGAGATTTTCGGCACGGTTATATATTCCCGAATCATCAGGGGCCTGGTGCCACCAGCGGTGACGGCACTGCCCGCACTCGAACCACCACCCTGAGTCCCCCGACTGCGTCATCACAGGATCAGGCAACACGCCAACGTGAAGAGGCACCGCGCATTTGGGGCAAACCACTGACATCCCGCTGAGTTTGTTATCAGAAGACAAATTGTTCATTCTCGGGGGCCGGCTTACTCGTCCTCCAACTCGTCAAAATCGTCTTCGATTGAAGAAAAAATTGGCACTTCAACCACCTCTATATCCTGCAGATGTGACGTTTCTTCCGTCAACATAACATGCCGCAGCTCTTCATCGTGCGTATCCTGAGATGAAAAACCGTAACTCTGGTGACCAAGATACGACAACAGTCGTTCTTCTAACTTGTCCGTCGCCACTGCGCCGTCAGCTATTTCGCGCAGCGCTATTACCGGATTCTTATCATTATCCCGCGGAACCGCCGGCGACGTTCCAGACGACAGCTCCCTTGCCCTATGCGTCGATAGCAGGACCAGCTTAAAGCGGTTAGGAACCACTTTCATACAATCTTCAACAGTTACACGTGCCACGATATGCCAATAGCCAAAACACCCTCCGTCGATTTTAGAAGATGCGCGGCTTTCGTTCAATATATATTTGTATTTGTGCAGGTTCTGTGTAGGTTGTGTAGGGTGTGTAGGTGTGTAGGGTCGCAAAGGTGCTTGACTTTCGAAGCATGAAACGCTACCATTAGACAGTGCTTCATCACTCTTTCTTAATTTCATGAAAAACTTTACTTCAATAAAACTTATTAAACACTTGCTGCTATATCCCACTATATTGCTGGCTCTTCCTACGGTTGAATTGGGATTTACCGCTCAAGCAGCGGCGGACGCCGCGGAAACTCGAAGCGATCCTCAGCGTATTCAGCGGAAGGATCTCACGTCTCATAAAATGATGCCAGGTTATAAAAGACTCGGTATTATGCATAAGGTAGTCGTGCGGAATGGTACTGAGCTGTACACAGCCAAGTATTGTTACGATGAGGAGGAAGCAGAGCGGCTGTGCAAATCTTTGAGGGAAGCGCTCGTTAGATTTGCAAGAACCCAAATTTTTGGGGCTGCTCCAATACCATTCTATTGTGATCCTATACCTGGCCATGGCGTAGTTATTGTTCAGCAGCATTTTGAATGTTGTTTGAAAGATATATTGGCTCGTCGAGCCGATGGGCCGGATGAGATGGGTCAACCTGATCCTACGACACTTGAAAAAGTAATGTTTCAGACCGCGTATGCGTTGATTGACGCGCAGGAACATGGTTATGTTCATGATTCTCTTAGGCCTAATAAAATTTACATTGATGACGAGGGAAATGTACAAATCAAAGGGTGGATCGATGCTTCCCTATTACGTATAAGGTGCGTTCCTTCAGAGAGAGTGGGAGATAGGCGCTATACGGCCCCTGATGTGTACTTCCCTTATTGGCGCTGGCCAATTGAAAAACAAGCAAAGCAGCAAGTGTATTCGCTAGCGCTTATTATTATGGAATTAATTGGTATGCCACTTCTTGCAGAGGCTTGCAGAACCCTTGCTGATAGTGGATCAAGTGAAGTCCCAAATCTTGCGAAATTTCCTCAGGAAATTCTTGGCAAAAACATTCCTTTTGTCGAATTCCTTGTTAGGTGCGTAATAAGCCCAGTTGATACGCGCCCAACACTTAGTGATTTCTTCTATGCGTTAGTGGAGCACCGCAATCACTGTGTGCCTGGTGCAAATGGTGGCGAGGCGCTTCGAGCATTTCTGGCAACGCCTCGTGTCGCTGCGCGTCTTAACGATAGCGCAAGGGCGCCTATTGATTTAGGAAGGTTGGCGGCTATGGCGGCGGAGCCAGAGCCTGCCGAGCCTGTAGCGGCGGCTCCCGAACCGGTTTTGTCTGCAGTGGCGGAGTCAGAGCCTGCCGAGCCTGTAGCGGCGGCTCCCGAACCGGCTTTGTCTGCAGTGGCGGAGCCAGAGCCTGCCTAGCCTGCAGCCGTGGTTCCCGGACCAGCTTAGCCTGCAGTGGTGGAACCAGAGCCTGCCTAGCCTGCAGCCGTGGCTCCGGACCAGCTTAGCCTGCGGCGGCGGATCCAGAGCCACCTGATCCTGTAGCCGTGGTTGGTGTGATTGGCTATAGAAAGACACGAAATTGCGTTAACAGACAGAAAAAACGACTTGACAGATATCCTCAATGGATGACAGAATTCAGTCAAGCTTAATTATTACTAATAGAAAAGAATACTATGAAAAAAATTATCGCAATGGCGCTCGTCGCCTTCAGTTACACCCAAGCCGTATCTTCCGAACCCCCCGCTCCTTCCAGACATCCCGCTAGAACGTGTACAGTAGACCTTCCTAACGGACTATCCCTGGTGTACCCGCTAGATGAGATTGGATATTTGACTGGGGACGCAGTGCTTTGTAGTAGAGCAGACCCCGCATCTGACGACTTAGTCGGTGCAACAATCCTCGGGCTGTATCCACATTCAAGAGAGGGGGATTCAAGAGAGGGGGAAGGTTGAGCGCGCTCGTCAGTATGATATGGGAGCCCGTGGTGACATTGTTCCTAACTGCAAAAGCGGATTTTCTAATCGAAGGAAGCGGATTTCCGCAACGTTAATTTCTGCTGATGTTGAATCGCCAGCTTGAGGACGACACGCAAACTATGATACATTTACATTACGTGCGTTAATACAAAGCAAATGAGCGTTACGCCTCGTCATAAAATAGCATGATTGCCGCTAAGGACGGTCAGCATATTCATCGCGCGAGACGCAACAATAGGAGTCGTTGTGAAAGTCATATTACTAAGCCGAGTTGAAAATCTGGGAACAATAGGAAGCGTTGTTTCTGTGAAAAATGGATATGCCAGAAACTTTTTGCTTCCCAAAAAGAAAGCGTTGCGAGCGTCTCCGGCGAATATCGCGTATCTAGAAACCCAAAAAGCGGTATTCGAAGCGGAGAACCTCCACAAAAAAGCCGAGGCTCAGGATCTGGCTACGCGGATGGATGGCTTGCTCATCAGCCTGATTCGACAGGCGGGCGAGGCGGGCAATTTGTTCGGTTCGGTGCGCAACACAGACGTCGCAGTTGCGGTCGCGGATGCTGGATATAAAATCCACAAAACGCAAGTTTGCATTCGTGCCCCGATTAAAATGCTGGGCGTTCATACGGTAAAGGTGGAACTGCACCCAGAGGTTTTCGTCGACGTGAAGGTGAATGTGGCCCAGACGTCTGAGGAGGCAGAGGCGCAGCTTGCTACCTACATGGAGACACTGACCGCGCCAGTCGCGACAGCAGCTCCAACCGCGGAATTTGTGCCTGCTTCGGTGGAATGAGCACCCTATACCTAATTGACGCATCGGGGTTCATCTTTCGCGCGTTCTACGCGTTACCCGCGCTCACAAGTCCAAGCGGCGAGCCAGTAGGCGCGGTGTACGGCTTTTGTCACATGTTGATGAAGTTGCGAAATATCATCGTAAACAGGATACCGAGCACCAGTAGCGCCCTGGATCCTCCGAATTCCGCGGGTGCCGGGGCCGGGACTACAGGGATGACGGGTGCCGGAGCCGGGGTGACGAGGACCGGGACTGCAGGAGCAACGTTGTGGGCCGCGGTATTTGATGTGTCTCGTCACACGTTTCGCAGCGAAATTTGTCCATCATATAAAGCCAACAGAAAGGAAACGCCTCCTGAGTTGGCGTCCCAGTTCGGGCTAATCCGCGACGCTTGCACGGCGTTTGGGTGCGCAGTAAAAGAAGTCCCAAACTTTGAGGCAGATGACGTCATTGCCAGCTACGCCGCTCAAGCTCAGGCGCAAGGCATATCCGCGGTCATTGTGTCTTCGGACAAAGATTTTATGCAGCTATATCGACCGGGAGTCGAGATTTTTGATCCTCTAAAGTCTGCGTGGATAACAGAATCGCACATATACCAGAAATTTGGTGTCAAGCCGAATCGTGTCGTCGACGTGCAGTCCCTCGCCGGGGATCCAACGGACGGCGTTGTGGGCGTGCCCGGCATTGGGATAAAAACAGCGGCCGAGTTGATCAACCAGTTCGGCTCATTGGATGTTTTGTTGGCGAACCTCCACACTATTTCGCAACGCAAACGCAAAGAGTTGATGTTGCAACATGTGCCCGACATACGTAAAGCGAAGGAACTGGTGACGCTGCGCGAAGATGTGCCTGTGGTTATCAATGAAGATGAGCTGCGCGTTCACAAAAAATTTACGTTAGATGAAGTAAACAATATATCTGCATTTTACAAAAAGCACGGTTTCTCGCAGAATGTGTAAGGGGGGACGTAAAGAACTGCAGAAACGATGAATCGTGATAACGATGACCAGAAAAAAAAACGCCGTCGCAGAAAAGTAGAAGAGGCGGTGCCTTTGGCGGATGAGCCTGGGGGAGGTCGCGAAAAAGGCAATATTGAGAAGATTGGAGATAGCGCGAGCAAAGCTGAGCTTGTGTACGTGAAGACGGTGCTTGAACAGATCAGGGAGTATGATCTTGCAAGTGCAGTGCGCGTGCTGAAAAAAATATCTGCAGTATTGAATCAATGGACGGATGATGGAGGAAATGAGTCCGGGCGCGCGATTCTGGTTGATGGCGCTGCAAAGAATACTTGCGGGGCGAACAATACCAACGAATATAACGACTCTAATAATACAAGTAGCACTAACGGCTCTGACAATAACGAACCTGAGAATGCAAGCGGATCAAATGGATCTGACAATATAAACGGACCCAACGATACCGACGGCCCTACGCCACCACAGCGCTCCAAAACTCTGCAAACCATCGCCTATGGTGGCATCCAATTTCGCTCCACCGTGCGTCATGCTCGTCCGGGAACGGCTCTGGACCGCGTGGAAATACGCCGACTGTCAGACGCAACTTTTCAGCCAGTGTTGTGGGTAAATTTCATCGGAGTTGCTGGCATTCAAGGGCCGCTGCCCACGATTTATACAGATCGCGCGTTTCGCAATATTCGCAACAAAGATTACGCGCTGGCGTCATTTCTGGACGTGTTTAATCACCGCGTCGTGCACATTTCGTATGACATGTACAAGTGGATTCCTGGGCACTCAATGGCCCCTCCAGGGGCGTCCGCGTTGGGGGACGTCATTCTCGCGCTGGCTGGCATTGCCCCAGGGGGGGCGCGCTATAATCCAGCCGCACACTCGGCGAATGAGCAAAGTTCTCTCTATTTTATTACTTATAAAACTCTGTTCTGGAAAAGGATTCGTTCCGCGTCTGCGTTAAAGCAAATGTTAATAAACTTTTTCAAAGTATACCGAGTCCCGACTTCCGAAGTCGCCTCTGGGGGGGCGCGCGAAAGTGGCTTGTCAAAATTCATTCCTCTAGATAGCGTTGACGTTCATATCACGGAATATCGTGCAACTCCGGTTTCGGTTCCCAGCAAATACATGGCGACCCTTGGGACATCGCGAACGCTGGGGAAGGATATTTTTTTAGGGAACAGAGTCTGGCGATATAATAAAATAGTTGAAATTACCATTTTGAATATCCCAGACGTTGCGTACGAGAGTTTTAATTGTTTTTCAAATGGGGAAAATTGGCGGCATTTGCGGCAAATGGTGACGAAATTTTTGCCATCAAATATAAAGGTGCGATATTTTGTGCAGGCAAATGCAGATGCAAAGAAACTGACAATATTAGGACATAGTCACAATTTAGGATTTAATACGTGGCTCGGAGTTGATGGCTCGAGTAATGTGCGCCTGCGAGTGTGTGCTCAGTAGGCGTTTCGCCAGTTGTAAAGTTGTGGATGTCAAATGTCTATAGGCAGATCTCTAGCGGTATACATGAAGAGTACGCTGTTTCAATACTTTTTGCGAAGGAATATAAACGCAATACTCGTGAATTGATTAAGCATTACCTGAAACGTTCAGCTGAATTGCAATGCCGCCTACTTCCACTGCACACGCCCCAAATCCACTCCGCTCTGATGCATCTCCCACAGCGGGCTCATCTCGCGCAACCGTGCGACCACCTCGCTTGTCTTCGCTATGGTATAGTCGACGTCCTCTTTCGTCGTAAAGCGCCCCAATCCAAAGCGAATTGACGACTGCACATAGTAATCATCCACGTGCATTGCCCTCAGCACATGAGACGACTCCAGTTGGTCCGACGAGCACGCGGACCCCGTGGATACGCACAAGTTGCCCAGGCCCATCGCAATGCTTTCGCCCTCGACGAACGGGAATCCCACGTTTACGATGTGCGGAACCTTGCTGTGTGGCGCGCCATTCATCTTAACTAATGGGTCGCTCTTACATAGCCCGTCAAATAGGCGCGCGCTCAGTTCCGCAATTCGCACGAGCTCGGATGCAAAGTCGTCCTGCAAAATACGGCATGCTTCCGCAAACCCGACGCAGAGGGGGACGGGGATTGTGCCTCCTCGGATGCCGCGCTGTTGGCCACCACCGACTTGCACAGGGCGCAATTTTGTCGCGGGGGCGCTGCGAAGATAGAGCGCTCCGATCCCTTTCGGGCCGTATATTTTGTGGGCCGAAAAGCTTGCTAAGGCGACGTTCCACTTGGCGAGGTCGATTTGCATTTTTCCTGCAGCTTGTGTTGCGTCCGTGTGGAAGGTGACGCCGCGCTCGTGGCAGAGGCGTCCGATTTGCTCCATGGGCTGAATGACGCCTGTTTCGTTGTTGACCGTTCCGATCGACACCAAAAGCGTGCGCTCTGTGATTGCGCTAGCAAGTGCTGCCACATCAATCAAGCCATGCTCGTCGACGGGCAAATATGTGACTTGGAAGCCTTCGCTTTCAAGCTGCTTACAGCAAGTTAAAATGGATTTGTGCTCTGTTTCCGTCGTAATTAAGTGGTTTTTGTCGGTTCTTGGCAATTTCGTCATCACACCACGCAAAGCAATTAAATTTGCCTCGCTGGCTCCGCTTGTGAAAATGATTTCTTTGGGAGCTACGCGCAAAAAACCGGCGATTTGCGCATACGCAGCCTCCACGGCGTCGTGTGCGGCCCAACCCAACGCGTGATTATTTGAGTGCGGGTTTCCGAACAAGTTACAAAAGTACGGAGCCATTTTTTCGAACACCCGAGAGTCGCACGGGGTAGTCGCAGGGTAGTCAAGGTATATCAAATTGTCAGTCTGTTGCGTTTTTACAATATTCACTGTCATGCCCTAATCTGCAGAACCCTACCTAGGCAGGAGAGTAACAAGAAATAAATTCAAATGCAAAGCATCCGTATCCCCAAAAAACAGAAGATTATCACTCTATGTGGATTACGCTATTAAAGTAGATACAGCTTAGTACAGTAAATATATATGCCTGCAGCGCTGCGACTAAGAATTCGAATCCAAGTAATACAGCATTAATCGCCACCGGAAAAATGCTCGCAATCCCTAGATAGCGGTGATTAACGAAAAACACAGCGGCACCGGCAATCATCTTTAGTACAACATGTCCTGCAATCATATTCGCGCACAATCGAACGGATAAACTTATTGGTTTTATCAAAAACGAAAGGACTTCCACAGGGATGAGGATTGGCTTCACGAACGCCGGTATTCCGTGGTGGCAAAATATCCGAAAGAATTTCATGCCATGCTTCGTTATTCCAACAACATTCATTCCTATAAAAACAAACATTGCTAACGTGAACGTGACGACAATATGGCTCGTTACTGTGAATGCGTATGGAAACAATCCAATGGCGTTCGCTGCGAAAATGAACACGAATAGCGTAAACATGTAGGGGGTGTATTTTAGCCCTTCTTTGCCAATCTGAGCTGAGACGATGTTTTCGACAAACCTGAATAGCATTTCGCAAATAGATTGCTTTTTGGACGGAATTAGCTTCTTTTCGCGCGTCCCAATGTGCAACAACAAGCATATGAGCCCTGTTACGACTACCATAAAAAGCGACGATTGCGTAAACGAAATATCTATACGCCCGATAGAACAATCAACTATTTTTACTATTTCAAATTGATGTAATGGATTATACATTCGTTTTGCTATACTCTACGATTTTTCGTCCTGACGCGCGTTTCGCATCGCCCGTCGAGTGAAGATAACCGTCCCGACTCCTGACATTAGTATAGCAGAGATGATACACAATATGCACTGACAAAATTTTAAATCTTTCCCGACCAACACGCCGATGGCAATTGGGAACGCAATAATAACCGCAAGCTGAGGACTTGAGGTTATGAAACATTTTTTTATTGGATGCATTTTGCGTGTCCGTAAGTATTAAAAAACAGTGAATAGACACCGGGTCCCCCATAACAAACAAATTGATCTTCGTTGTATTACAAGGTTTAGACTATGATAAAAATTCAAATTTTTTTTGGGGAAGGTCTATCTCCCCATAAAAACCAAACGATTTGTTTTTTTGTGGTAACAAGACAACCCGGCGCTTATTCTCCTAATACTATTGTTGCTAATTCTTTTTATGTCTGGATGAGCACAACGTTAGGACAACTTGAATCTAATTGCGCACATTAACGTTTTTTTAATCTTTTTGTGCTAGAATGCCATCCCTAACCCCCACCCACCCAGGGGGCGTGCAGTGGCGAGGTGCCTACCCAACTTTAATTCTGTCATTGCAAAAGTTAATAATGCAACCACTTTCGCCAAATTACTTATACAATTTCTTTTATACTGTGATTATAAAGCACCGCGTATCCCCTACCCTTCCCCGCAACAAACAATTTGAAACTCATTGTCATACAAGGCGAAACGAATACAAAAATTCAAATTGTTTTTATTAGAAGCTATATTACACATTAAACCTAAAGTGCACCACATCTCCATCCTGCACCACGTACTCCTTCCCCTCCAGCCGCATCTTCCCCGCGGCCTTGGCTCCGGCCTCTCCGTTGTACGCAACATAATCCTCATAGCTGATGACTGCCGCGCAAATAAAGCCGCGCTTGAAATCCGTGTGAATTTCCGCGGCTGCGTCCGGAGCCAACGAGTCCGTCTTAATCGACCACGCGCGCGTCTCTTCCGGGCCGGCAGTAAAAAATGTGGACAAATTAAGCAACTTATACCCTGCGCGAATCACTTTGGCTAAGCCAGTCTCACTCATTCCCATGCTCTGCAAAAATTCGACTTGCTCGTTTGGAGGCAAAGACGCCAACTCCGCCTCGATTGAACACGACACAATCGTTGATTCGAAGCCGTGTGCCTTCGCGTATTTCATCACCGCGTCAGAATGCTTATTCGCCCCGCTTTCGGATACATTACATACGTACAGCACGGGCTTATCGCTAATCAGCTCAAGCTCACGAAAACGGCTGCCCTCTCCTTTTTTGGGGACGAGGGATTCTCCGTTCGATAGAAGGGCCAGCGCCGCTTGCATCAGGTCCTGGATGTCCTTTGACTCGCCAGAGGACATATGAGGCTTTTTATTAAGCTTTGCAAGCCTTTTTTCCAGGCTATCTATGTCTGCCAGCATTAACTCGGTCTCGACTGTCTCAAGGTCTTTTAGAGGATCAACTTTCCCATCCACGTGAGTGATATCCTCGTCTTCAAAGCATCGCAATATATGGATCACGGCATCTGTCGAGCGTATGTGCCCTAAAAACTGGTTCCCAAGCCCTTCGCCCTTGCTTGCGCCTCGGACCAATCCCGCTATATCCACGAACTCAACTTGCGTGGGAATGATCTTTTTGGATTTCGCGATCGACGCAAGCTTTTCCAAGCGAGCATCAGGCACGCCCACGCAGCCTACGTTCGGTTCTATCGTGCAAAATGGGTAATTCGCGGCTTCTGCGGCGGCGGTTTGCGTGAGAGCGTTAAACAACGTCGATTTGCCTACGTTAGGAAGGCCGACTATTCCACAATTAAATCCCATAAAAACTTCTTTCTATTTAAAGTGGAGCGGGTGATGGGAATCGGACCCACGTGACCAGCTTGGAAGGCTGGGGCTCTACCATTGAGCTACACCCGCACTGCGACGGCACAGAACGATCAAAACCTACACAAAAGCAAAGACACCGCACATAAGTACAAATCCTATGTATTGCATTCCACAGCATCATAAACTCGCGATACAGACAATGCAAAGCACGTCATGACTCCACGACATCGGCGGCAGTCTAAAGCAAAGCACGTCATAAACTCGCGCCACAGACAATGCAAAGCCGTCATGAACCTACGACCTCGGCGGCAGTCTAATGCAACGCACGCTTTTTGCGTTAATCGCACTACTGTTGACGATGATAGAAACATGCACTGTAAATGTCAATACTCGCGCATGACTGTTAGCGCAATTTAGAAATGTCCGGTTCTGCAATTTCGAAATGTCCGGTTCTGCAATTTCGAAAAATAAACCGTGTCCCCAAACAAACGAATTGAGTATTCCCTTAGCCTAAGCCTTGTCATACAACGAAGTTTCAATTGTTTGTTATTGGGGCCCGATATCATTCACGTTGATCAGAACCAATGTACTGGAAAATCGCCATCTAAACTTGACGTTTCTTCTTCAGAACGAGTGGTATCAAAAAGATCGAACTCAAGAGCAATGTTGTTCCCAGGATTTGCGTCTGGATCTACGGTTGCAGACTTCACCTGTTGACGCGCGAACGCTAAAGTATCAGCGACTTGCAGCATGCGATGAACGCCTATGGGGATGACCGATGCTGGAACAGGTATGACCGGGGCTGGAACAAGTATGACCGGTGCTGAAATAAGTGGTCGTCGCTTCCTTTTGGGGACAACACGCCCTTCTAGCGCTGGTTTTACATGAAAGTGATAATGATTTTTTACGTCGACTTCTGCGCGATTAAGTCGCACCCCAATTTGTTGCCAACGTGGACCAATTTCTCTCATCGCAGAAAGCAAATCCTGTTCCTCTTCAGGCGTCCACGGTTGGTACACAACTGGCGGAGATAGATAATTCTTCCAACGTTCTCTGCATTGACGTGGTGTTCTATTCATAATATCGGCAATTCTATTCCACTGATAACTACCATGTATAGATACAAGTGATTGCAATAAAGCATCCTCGTATAAAGAAAATGGATGTCGAGTACGTGGACCTGGTATTGTTCCAGAATTTTGTTGATTCATTGCTGTTTGACTTGCGTAAATAGCTTGTTGACTTATTATTGTTTGACTCGCATCAAATATACGTCGGCTTATTGCTGCTTGACTTGCGTCAAAAATACGTTGATTACATAAGTCCAATTCTTCTTGTAATGTTGCAATATACGGATCTGCATGTTGACTAGCGGTACAGATTTCTACTTGGATTTCTGCCCTACGTACTGTTAACGCACGGATATTCGCATCCAGCATGGATGCTCTACCAGGACGCACTCCAAAAACGAACAGGGACATAAGAAGACAAACGGTGCGCATCATAGAGAAGTTTCCTTAAATAGGAACTTTTCCCTTTTGTAGCAAATACTACAATCTTTGACAAATGTGTAGATACCGGGTCAACGCAATTTAGAAATGAATAAATAATCAGATGACTTCTTATCACGACACCTAGACCCAAAATAACAAACCAGACGCCAACTAGTGGCTGGATATATTCACAACAATAGATTTATCGCAAAACATGAAAGCATGCCGTTTGTAGCGAGGAGCTAATATTATTATTCTCCTTGCGTTTATTACAGTCATATAATTATTATTGACACATAATTATTTATTGGCGCATAGTTTTATTATAGAGTTCAAAGTGTAAATACTACACCCAACCTCTTAAGTTCGACGTTAAGTCTTGTTTTTCACAAGGAGAATCCACATGCGAATGAATTTTATCAGAAACGGATGGCTGCTGGGATTGAGCGCCATAATCGCGCAAAATCAAACCATTGCGAATAATAATCCCCCAATAGGTAAGAGACCGCCGCCTACTGTAACATCTAGACAGCCCTCAAGTACTCCCCCAGCCTCCGACTTTACGGCATCGTGCTATCCTGGGAGGACAGGTACAAAAACGAATCCATTTGGTCACCCTGAGTCTGACTTGAGGGATACGCCCCCTATGCATCCCTCGGAGAGAACAGCGTTTGTTGCTCCTTGGTGGAATGATCGCAGAACGCTCCCGACTAAGATACGACATCTCCCCGTCTCTGTGGCGTGTGAGATGGCGTCGCGATTTTTAGGATATGACCCGGATAGTTGTCTCGATTTCACTCAGGCTTTTCCAACGCAGCAGGGAGCAATAGGCCTAAATATCACTATCTTTCCATTTTATCAGACAGCAACACCAGAAGGCGAAAACTTGATGGAAAAACTGATGAGCAAGTATTCACTCATTAACGAATATAACGTTGAACCGTATGCATTCATAATCGGAAACTCTGATCACATAAAATACATGGGGTTACTCGGGCCACTATTTGCAGCATTGCCAGGAACAAGATTATCATCGATAATAGAGCTTGATAATAAAAGTAGGCTTGAGTATCAAAGGATACTTTATCATCAAAAAAGGCTTGATCCTCAAAAAATAAGTGATCTCCAAGATACGCGGAATAACCTTCAAGAAAATCTGAGTAAAGAAAGTTATATTGATCTTCAAACAAAGCTGAGTGGTCCTCAAGCAAAGCTGAGTAATACTCAAGAAATGCGTAATTTGCAAGAAATGCGTAATATTCAAGACGTGCTTGATTTTCAAGCAAAATTGAGTGATCTTGAAAAAAGCCAGCTTGATCTTTCAATGAAACAGACAATCGTGTTGGGAATAGCTAATGGGATAAGGAACCTAAAGAAGCATGACATTACACTGATGAATTTAATACCAGATAACGTATACATTGATGAGAAACACGCTGCTAGAGTTGATTGGGCGAGCATATATCTCGGACGAAGTGGATTCATCAAGAATAATGGATTACGGGAACGGCCTGACCAACAGATTAACATCTATAGATATCGAGCACCAGAAGTTTTAGACGGAGAAGAACTAACTGCTACCGCTGCTGCTGACGTTTATTCCTTTGGTTGCATTGCTTATTACGTTTTTGAAGGAAAACCTCTTTGGACGGAACAGTCCCATTTTAAGATCGTCAAAGCAAAAAGACAGGGACAACCCCCTGATATCGTGCTACACAACGACAGCCCGCATTCTAAGAGTACAGCTGAGTTGATACGGCGGTGCGTTCAAAGAAATCCAGAGGATCGCCCAACTATAGAACAAGTAGTGGAAGAGCTCGCGCGAATTTGGTATAATTTGACCCCGGACGGCACACGGAGATAGACCGATTCCAGTAATCCATTTGTGGGGTGATAGAGAGCCGCAACACATTCGATCAAAAATGGGCGAGGGATCCCGTTCAACTCGTTGAATGGGGTCCTATAGCGGAACACCATAAAAAACCAGCAGCGCCTTGCTTTAGAAACATTGTGAATGAAGCAAATGCGGTGCTGGATTTTCATGGTGTTTAGCTATAATACCAAGTCGAGTAACTAATGTTACAGATGGCTTTCACTAAACCTTACAGAGAGAGCCAATTACCGAAGATGGAGCGTCTTCGTTATTGCATTTGCCTCCTGCTCAGATGACAGAGGCCCAATTAACAAGCGGTACACTGTTCCATTCGAAGAGCTATACGGACGCACGGTAATTTGGTGTTTGGCCAATATTGTGTACCTGCCCGCCAGACGAGCGACCTCCTTCGTTGCCATCTCAATGGAGGGCAGCGTTGCGATTTGTACATATATAGGTGCCGCAGGCGGTGGAGGGACGCTTGCCTTTTTGGGAAGAATGGAAACTCCTGCTTTTTTAGGTGCCGGAGTCTGAGGAGCTACTTGTGAAGGAGTACGCGATCCAACCTGCGACGGAGTACGAGGAGCGACTTGCAAAGGAGCATGTACTGCAACTTGTGACGACGCATGCGATCCAATTTGAGAAGGAGTATGTGCTGCAATATGAGAAGGAGTATGTTGTCCAATCTGCGACGGGGCATGTGATCCAATCTGCGAAGGAGCATGCGTCGACGCAACAGCCGCGCTCACGCCAGCCTTCGGATAGGGGTTGTTATACGCAACGTTACTATGCCCCACCTGCTGAACGTGCCCCACCTGCGGCACACCGCCATGCTCCTCCATATCCCTCCCCGCAAACGCCGCTGGATCGTCAAGGTACTCATCCGCCGCCCCCCCGGCATCCGCGTCGTCCACCTTAATCTCCGGCGCAAACTCCCCCGGCGCGAGCAAATGCTCGCCCTGTGCGTCCTCGGAGTTGTCGATCTTCCCGTATATGAGCTCGTCCTGATACGGAACCAGGTGCGCATCAGGGTTGCCGCGAACCTTTATATCCCTGGGCGAAGGGATCACCACAATGTTGTCCCTCAGCGACGGCTTGTCCTGTTGCCCGATCCACCACAACATCAACCCGCAACCAATAAATACGCCCCCCGTTGCTGCAATTTTTATAAAAAAGCGGGAATCTCGCATCCTGGCAAAGTCGTCCGCATTTTGCGAAGTCGACGTTTGCTGGCGCGCAGTTGTTGGGGCAGGCGGCGCATCGGCACGTGCACGGGCGGTGTCACTCTTTTTCTGAGGCGACGGCGTTCGTGTGGATGGGCGGGCAGCATGTTCGCTCGCGTTAGGTGACATCCCTCCAAGAGGCGCGTCTGCATACATATCGCGAGTTGACGCTCCGCCTGACATTTCTTTTGCTGACATCCTTCCAGCTGGCGCTCCTGCTGCGGGCATATTCCCAACAAACCTGTCGTACAACTCCATTTCGGGATGTTCTGCCATAGGTCGAGCCGACATATTGCGCAGCTGATCATACTCAGCTGACTCTGGATACATTGATATAGGCCTTGTGTCAGTGCGTGACGGATCTGACTCTGGATATCTTGCAATAGGCCGATCCGCACGCCCTGCCTGATCCTCTGACTCTGGATACCTTGTTATAGGCCTTGTCGTAGTGCGCTCAGCCTGATCCATTTGCCCAAACGATGGCTCTGGAATGTGAATAAAGCGAGGGACCCCAGGCGCAGGGGGCCGCGGACTGGCGCGTCCGAATTGCGCGTCGTAATCAGCCCCCGGTGAATCAAACGCCCGCGGACGTTGCGCACCAACATATGAGTCAACTGGTGGTTCAGTCCTCGGTGAATCAAACCCCCGCGGACGTTGTGCGCCAGCATAAGAATCAACCGGTGGTGTTGTATATACATCAAAAAGGCGTTGTTCAGGGTTTATCTTTATATTTGCGTCTTCACGTATAGCGTTCAGGTCATGAGCCTGATACTGGGGCGCAACGTTTCCGTGTCGCGCAGGGTATGTCTCCCTCGCATGCGGCGCTGTTGCTGCTACTTGGTTCGGTCCCGCCGACAGCCCCAGTCCATCATGCATACGGTGCGGCATCGGTCTAAGTGGCTGAGCCTTACGTTCGCTTGCCACATCGTCGTCGCCCTCATCCCGCAGCTTTCTAGTAATTTTGCTGTATGATGCATTCAAATCGGAAAAGGACAGCTCTCTCAGATTTTCGCGATTTAATGATGGCGTGTTTTGAAACTTACTGTTTTTGATACTTTTATCTTTAAAAAAGTTGACAGTCGGGGACTCCCACGGATCAATATCATCTTCGTTATCAAAAAAGTAACCGGAAGATTTCCCTTTTTTGGAAAATAAACCCATGCGATCTCCTTATACGATCCGAGACATTCCCATATTGCTTATTACGTGGTCATGGTACACAAAACCACCATATGTCACCGCATTTCCGCCATAGGGGTAATCCCCAATAACTCCAGTCCGTCTCTAAGCACTGTAGCAATTCCACTCAATAAAAACAATTTTTGGTGAGTACTTTGTCTGTTATTTGCGTCAATAAACCGCAATTGAGTAAATTCCTTCCCTTGATTCCACAGGCTATGAAACTCCCCCGCCAGCACGCCAAGATAGCTCGTGATGCGATGCGGCTCCTGGCTCGCCGCCGCCTGCGTCACAACTTGTGGCCAGCTAGCTAAGCATCGAACAAGTGACAGCGCCTGCGCAGGGATCGCAATATCCACGTCAACTGACGCCCTCACAAATTCTTCCGTTAAATCCCCAAAAATGGCCTCCGCATGGCGAAAGACAGAGCAAATGCGAGCGTGCGCATATTGCACATAAAAAACGGGATTTTCCTGCGACAACTCCAGCACTTTTTGAAAATCAAAATCCACAATTGTCCCATGATGCCTGGATACCATCATGAAGCGCGTCGCATCTTTTCCTACGCGGCTCACTATGTCCTTTGATGTAATGAACGTTCCCGCTCGCTTGGACATTTTCACAGGAACGCCATTTTCAAAGAAATTCACAATTTGAAATAGTTTCACGCTAAGCTTGGCGCGTCCGTTGCTTACCGCAGTCACTGCGGCCGTCAACCTGCTCACATATCCGCAGTGGTCCGCCCCCAGCACATTAATCATATTCGAAAAACCGCGCTTGTACTTATCCAAGTGATACGCGATATCGCCTGCGAAATATGTCCACGAACCATCAGACTTGCGCAGGGGCCGGTCGATCTCGTCACCATATTTCGTTGCCCGAAACAGCGTCTGAGGGCGCTCCTCCCAATCATCCACGACCTTTCCCTTCGGAGGTGCAATCACGCCAACATAAATATCGTCACTTTTGTTTAGCTCCTCCAATGCTTGCTCTATCTTGCCTGCATCAGTTAGAGCCTTCTCTGATGTATAGCAATCCATTACGACTCCCAGCTCATTTAAATCCTC
>JAISXM010000059.1 GCA_031270515.1 Holosporales bacterium
TAATGCATCTATGGAGTTGAATCGTGTCCAGAGAGAGTGTGCTAGACTTACAGATCTTTGTAATCAAAAAGATAATGAGATTGCTGTACTTCAGCAGCTGCGACGTCAAAATCAGGCCGACTTAAATGCTCTATGGGCACAAGTGATAGCTGCGCAAGCCAACGCCCACAGATTGGGGATGCCCTTGGAGGTATACAATACGTGTGTGCAATGTAGAGACATATTGAGAGCCCTTTTGATGCGAGCGTTTTGTGGCAACGATTTAAGACTTAGCGTTCTTCCTCGAGGAGCAAAAATAAGTCAAGAACTTCAACATAGAACGCGGCTGTATACGATTGCCGGAATTGTAAATCTGCATCATTGGGGACTATTACAGCTTAATACATATGCAAAAAAGATCAATAGTGATGACTACAAGCACGCATTCAAGTATGCCAACGATTGTCTTTGTGAAATTGAGAAGATCGGACAAGATATAGAATTTGACGAAATGCCGAGCCATTTGTGCGACATCGAATACTATCTGCGTAAAATTCACGGGCTTTTGCCAATAAGAGGGGAATCCCATTTGCGAGAGCCTGCAGTTGGTATTGGTCGAAGCACGGAAAAAGCTATTGAATTGGTGATGCTATTCAGACGTTACACGGAAAATCCTAAGACGAATACGAATCATGGCGGGGTTGATATGCAGTTAGAAAATTGGAGCAAGTGTGAACTAAACGCAGGGCAAACCACTGGTACTGTAGCAGATCCATTTGAGGTTACTCGCAATCGTAAAGTCTACAGGGGGATATTGAGGTCAGTAGGTGGAACGTGGGACATCGTACAAGATGCAACAGGCCCAACAATAGATTTAACGACAGGTACAGATCCTTTAGGCGAATTTCGCCCTATTCATGGGTGGATTCCTCCCGAGAATCGACCGAATTACCAACCTGCCGCTGCTGCTGCCGCTGCTGCCGCACCTGCCGCTGCTGCCGCACCTGCTCCATTGGCAGCGCCGAGCTAGACAACCTAGAAGGAGATGGGGACGCTAGAGGAAGAGCTAGCTGGAGCGTAGTCCGAGTCCCCCATAACAAACAATTTGAAACTCGTTGTATTACAAGGCTTAGGTGAGGATAAAAATTCAAATTGTTTTTATGGGCAGGTGTAGACAATATTGTGACGTTCGTGAATAAGGTAGGGCACATGGTGTTGAAGCTAGGACAGAAACACGCCGCTTGAAATCGATTCGCCACGCCCCTTGAAATTTGATTCGCCATACCGCTTGAAATTGGTTCACCATTTTGCTACGTTCACCAGTGGTCCTCGGCGAGTTATGCGAGGCGCAAGGGGTCAGGTCCGGAAGGAAGCAGCCCACGTCGGAATTGGCGTCGCCGGGGATCATGTTCTGAATGTTAGGAACGCATTGTCAATACTTGAGCCTACTGGGCCCCATATATACCCATAACAAATAATTTGACTTTCGTTGCAACGCTTAGACTGGAATCAAAATTCAAATTGCTCTATGGGAAATTATAGCGGTGGTTAGCACGGAAACTACAGGGACTACAGGGACTACAGGGACTACAGGAGTTACGGAAAAAAACGATAGCAATGCTGCGTTTATCGCAACTCTTGACGCAGTTTGCCAAGAAACCGTGTATTGCGGAGACAGTCCGTCAATGCCAAAAAATTCGTTACCTGTCAATAATCTCCTCAACGAGACACCACCTGCATCCCCCGCAACAACAACTTCCCCCGTCCGCTCGCACAAAAGGCGAGTCCTGGCGCGCAAATACAGGCCAACCGCACTAAAGGACATCATCGGCCAAGACGTTCTCGTGCGCGCTCTGACCAAGGGGCTGCTGGAGTCGCGCATCCCTCAGGCAATTTTGCTGCACGGCATTCGCGGAACAGGCAAAACGTCGACCGCTCGCATCCTAGCCAGGACGGTCAATTGCTCGAGCATGACCAAAGACTCCGCCACCCCAATGGCATGCGGACAATGTCGCTCATGCAAGGCGTTCGACGAAGACCGCCACCCGGATATATTGGAGATGGACGCAGCCAGCCACACAGGCGTAGATGATATTCGGGAAATAATTGATGCGTCTCAATACAAAGCAATAACAGGGCGGTATAAAGTATTTATAATCGACGAAGTGCACATGTTGTCGAAGAGTGCGTTTAATGCTCTGCTAAAAACATTAGAGGAGCCCCCAAGTCACGTGTTATTTGTGTTTGCGACAACGGAAATCCACAAGATCCCCGAAACAATACTTTCACGCTGCGCTCGCTTTGACCTTAAGCGCGTGGATGCGTCGCAGCTCATAAGCCACTTCCAGCATATTGCAGAAGTCGAGGGGTACACAATAGATTCGGATGCACTTGCCATGATTGCGCGCACCGCGGACGGCTCTGTGAGGGATGGGCTGACGATGTTGGACCAGGCAATGAACCTCACGGACGCCGCGGGGGCCACGTCCATATCCAAAGAGACGGTGCAGGCTATGGTGGGGGCAGTTGACCGTGAGCGCACGTACAATGTCCTAGCGCACATCTTGGGGAAGCGCCCGGAGGAGGCTGTACAGAGCGTGCGCGGGCTTGTCAACGACGGCGCGGACCCGATTGCGGTTATGCAGGATTTGATGGAGTGCGTGTATAGGGTTGCTTGCTTCAAAGTGATTCCCAGGTTGGCAACGGATATTACGATTCCGGAGTTTGAGCGGAAGCTTGCAAGCGCAGCAGCTACGGGGGTTGAGGATACGCATGTGCTGAGCTTGTGGAAAAAAATGCTGAAGGGTTTTGAAGACGTAAAGAAGGCTCCGTATTCGGAACAAGCGCTTGAAATGGTGGTGCTGCGGCTTTGCTTTGCGGCGACGGTGCCGTCGTTGGAGGCGTTTATGAAGCAGGTGGAGACGGGAAGGGCGCAGGGCGTTGAGCCACTGATTAATCCGCAGGGCAATCAAGATAAGGTGATAGGCGACAATGTGCGCCAAGCTACTGGAGTACAAGGTTTCGATGGGGTACGAACCGATGAGCCTCCTGCCTATTCTAGTGCGCAGCCTCCAATATGTGAGCCGCCGCTTGCGCCAGATGACCTGGGCGCCCATATGATGGCTGAGCCGTACCCATCGATACCCGACGCGCTGTTGCCTGCATCAGAACCGTTATCCTCGACTTCGTTAACATCCGAAACGTCACCCGCATCGGAACCGGCCCCATTAACCTCCGAAACTTCACCCGCAATGGAACCGGCCCCATTAACACCCGAAACTTCACCTGCATCCCCGCCATCGCCCGCAGCATGCGAATCGTTGCCAGACTTACTGCGCGCCCTCGAGGAAGCAAGAGAAGTCCTGTTGTTGAGCTATATAAAGAGCGATATGGCTTTTGTTTCGTTTGAACCAGGAAACATTACTGTGCAGTTGAAAAATGCGCAAGCAGAGAAGATTTTTCCTACGCTAAAACGTTTCCTGAATCAGCTCACAGGAAAAAAATGGATGATCAATATTGACCAATCGAACCTCCCTGCATCGAGTATCCTTGAACAGCGTGACGCTGCGCGCGCGAAAAAAGAGCAGGAAATATTGCAAGGGCCATTTATTCGCGAAGTAAAGAAAGAGTTTCCAGGGGCAAAGGTTAGTTTGTTTCACGACGATTAGAGAGGAGCGACATCGCTGAGACAATGCTATCAGGTTGGTTGATAATAGATAAGCCAGAAGGGATGACATCCACGCGGGTGGGAACCTCCATTAAGCGCGCGCTTGGGAAGTGCAAGCTTGGGCACATTGGCACGCTGGATCCAATGGCGACTGGGGTTCTGGTTGTTGCGATAGGTGAGGCGACGAAGCTGATTCCGTATGTAACAAAATCTGTCCCTTCACCTACGTCGCCGGATGAAGGCACATGCTTGCAATCGTTCCATGCACCTACGTCGCCGGACGAAGGCACATGCTTGCAAAAAGAGTACACATTCTGCGTGAAATTTGGGCAAGCCACGGATTCGTACGACGCGGACGGCTCCGTCACAGACACGACACAACACCTGCCCACGTCGCTCCAGCTTATCCACGTCTGCAAAAGCATGCTTGGCCCGCAAGATCAGCGCCCGCCCTGTTACTCCGCGATCAAGCACAATGGCCGCCGCTTGTGCGATCTCGCGCGCAAGGGGCAAACCACTCTCGCGCCCATTCGCCAAATTCACGTGTATGAACTGGAGCCCACGCTGTTGCCGGATGAGTCCGAGGGCGTCGTAGATCGCGCATGCTTTCGGGCGGTTGTGTCTGGCGGGACGTACATTCGCTCCATTGCGCACGATCTTGCGATAAAGGCGCATTCTCTGGGGCATGTGGTGCAGTTGCGTCGCACCAGGGATGGGCAATTTAACATAACTCAGGCGATTACACTGGAAAAAGTATTAAATTTGGCGCATAAAGGATATATAGGTGAGTGTATTGTCCCGATAGGGGCTGTTCTGGGCGACATCCCGGCAGTTTCCGTTTCGGAGCAAGAGTGGAAGGACGTCCTGTGTGGGCGGACATTTCCCATAGCAAGTGCGAACAAGGCGGCATCGAACGAGGCTACGCCGGGCGAGGCTGTCCCAAACAAGGGGGAGCCGAGCGAGGCTGTCCCAAACAAGGGGGAGCCGAACGAGGCTGTACAAGGAATAGTTCAGGTGTTGTACAACGGCACGCTAATTGCGATGGGACATGTTACAGACGGGGTTTGCTTTCCGCGACGAGTATTACATCCGGAATAAAACATCTCCGGAACAAAAAAGGAGCTTTGATGTCGATAACTAAAGAAAAGAAAACGGAATTAATCGGTAAGTTTGCGGCGTTCCCTGGGGACACTGGGTCAACAGAAATCCAGGTAGCGATCTTGACGGAACGAATCAATAATTTGACGGGGCACATGAAATCCCATGGCAAGGATTTCCACTCAAGGCGTGGGTTCCTCATGTTGGTTGGCCAGCGCCGGCGCTTGTTGGATTACCTGAAGCGCGTAAGCGAAACAAGGTATCGGGCGCTGCTTGAGGCTCTTGGATTGCGACGCTAAGCAGCGTGTCATGTTCAGTTATTTTGGCTCGGTCCTCTGGGGGGCAGGACGGGGCTGATTACATATGGAAAGCGTAATGGACAGCCCATACACCGTCAAAGGCACTCCGAGGCATGCGTCTCGGCTTGTGTCTGTGCAAATCATGTATCAGGTGCATCAGTCTGGCGAGAGCGTGGAAGGCGCGCTTGTGCAATTCAAGGAGTGGGTTGACCTGTCCGCGAAGGGGGGGGCGGACCACCAGGCGGAGGACGGGCAGCCGTCGGGCAACGCTGCTGCTGCGAAGCGGGCGTACGTCCATATGGAGTTCGTGCGGACGTTGACGACGGGCGCGTGGGCGAACATGGACGCGATCGATACGAAGCTGCAGGCGTATGTGGAAACGAGCCTTGATCGCGTGCCTTTGGTGCTGCACTGCATTTTGAGGCTGGCTATTTACGAGCTTCTGTTTGAGAGCACTCCTCATCCTGTGGTTATCAACGAATACATAGAAATATCCAAGGATTTTTTTAACGAAGATGAACAGGCATTCGTTAACGGAGTGCTTGATGCGATTAGCAAGGATATGGACGGACGAAATACTTCGGAGACGGGGGTGGATGCGAAAGGGCACGATGCTTCAGATCGCAATGCAGCGGGTGTGGATGCGGACGGACGCAATGCTTCAGATCGCAACGCGGCGGGTGTGGATACTAAAGAAGACGGAACACGGCCAGTAAAATGATGCGCTATTTGTTAGTGGGATTGCTGTTGGCGTTGTGTCGGCAGGAAGAAGTAAGCGCTGCGTCTAACATTCATTCAAAAAAGGTAAGCGCGACTAAGTCACCTTCGGCCGGTGAAAGGTCGGCTAAGTCTGCGAATGGAAAGTCTGTCCAGAATAATTCTGCGAAAACGAAATCCAATATTTCGAGCCCCGTAAAATCCTACATTGTGGTCGACGCAAATACAGGGCGAATCCTAAAAAAGAAAAGGTCGGACACAAAATGTCATCCCGCGTCCTTAACAAAGCAGATGACCCTATTCATTTTGTTTTCGGAAATAAAGCGGGGGCACATTAACTTTAACACAAAATTTCGGGTATCCGAGCGGGCAAGCCAGCAGATGCGCGCGAAGCTGGAGCTCGTTGCGGGGGAAACGATTTCGGTCAAAACAATCATCGAGGCGCTCGTCGTCAAGTCCGCCAATGACGCCGCCGTTGTTGCCGCAGAAGGGGTTGCCGGCAGCGTGGAAAATTTTGTGCGTCGCATGAATGACGCAGCTATCGCGCTGAAGATGTATGACACCCACTTCGAAAATGCGTCTGGGGTGCCAAATGTCAAGCAGGTGACGACGGCAAGGGATATGGCGTTGTTGGCGAGAGCGTTGGTGCGCACGTTTCCCGAGTTTGCCCACGTGTTTGCCTTGAGGGCGTTTAAGTATAAAGGGAGCGTGCACTACACGCACAACAGGTTGTTGCACACATTCCACGGCACAGACGGGTTAAAAACTGGGTACGTGGATATGTCTGGGTACAACGTGAGCGCGTCTGTGAAGCGGTACGACTCTGGACGCAATGCGCTGCACTTGATTTGCGTCGTGATGGGGCGGCGCTCTCCGGAGGCGCGCGACAAAAAGGTGATCAAACTGCTTGAGCCGATTTTCATGGAGAGGAGCGCGCTGTTTTATAGGACAACGCCCCCCCAGCGCCCAGGCCTTTGCTTAGCGGGAAACAGGGCTCTGCTATGCGAGTCGGGGCCTGCTATTTGGATGCGAGCCCCCGTGTGCACTCCTAACGGAATGCAACTGTTGCTGGATCAATACCAAAAAGCCCGCAGCATGTCTGGTTATTTGAATCAGCTGAGCTGATTAATCTTCACGAACCAAATTAGCTGACTCAGATTCGTGAACCACACCCGCTAAATCAGCTTAGCTAAATCAGCTTAGCTGAATCAGATTCACTAACCAGATTCGCGGAATCAGATTAGCGAACTCTCTGTTGGTACCTAATCCCATGCTTGTTTTGCACCAAATGCGTATATTGCCGCCTCATCCACTCTTTACAACATGGATGAGTAAACCTTTCCTTCGCCATCCGATAGGATACATAGTGTGCCCAATTTAATCTTATGTAGCAAACAGTTGGCAAATACGGACTAAATATATCAGTAGTATTCAGACCAGACATACCCCCAGGGCGTCCTTTTCCTGGTGTTAGAACATCGTCGTTTCGGTTGTACGGAGTACGTTGCATATCAGCAAGTATCCCTATAACATTATTGCGTGCCACCCAACCTGCTTCAGGACTAACCTGAGGAGCACATCCCATGCAACTTGACAAAAACGGGACTGGTCGTCCTTGTTCTGTACAAGTTAAATCCGATATCTCCGAATTGTCAGACGCAGCCCAAACCAATTGTCTATAACTAACAGGAGCATTCCTCCAGGACTGCAAGCTACACGCCAATAAAAAACACGAATTGAAATAGGTCCCATCGCTTGCCCCCATATCATCGTGCGAGGCAGAATTGATAATATCGCTAAATTTACAATCTTTTAAGCGAAATATTATGGCGTCATACAATTGCTTCAATTTCTGCCGATAAGTATCGATCAGAATCGACCGGACCTCAGATCGCGTGCCTGGCTGCTCCAACCATGATAACCCGACGCAAGCCGGTAAGCCTGTGAAATTTGTGCTTGTTCCTACATGAGCAGTTAAACAACGATCACATCGTCGATTAAACTCTATCGCAAACTCACTTATTTCCGCAAATTGATGTCGGGCTGCGTCATTGAAGCGGCTTTTAATTCCAAAGTCTTCCGGATGGTCCATTATATTGCGACTGGATAAGCTTGATTGTTGCACCAAAATAAATACTTCTCCGTATGTTTTGATAGCCTCACGTCGATAGTAGTCGCTAACTGGCACAAATGTGGCCGCATTAAAAAGTTGGCAGATTTGTTCATTGACACAAGAGTCCACATCCAATTGGCCGACTAGTTTTAAGTAATACGACATTTGCTTCAACATCAGCAACGTTGCGTACAGAGGAGCTTCCTTACAGCAAGGATGAGTCTTTGACACTTTTGCAACCAGATCCTTCAATGACGAGTTTGCCATCTTTACAGTACTATCGCCCAATATCGTCGAGCATGGATCCTGCAGGCCACCGTACTCCCCTACAAGTTTCCGATTGCGATCTTCTATACTGAGTAATTGCGTCCCAAATGTGTCGTCTATGCGAGTAAATATCGCAGAATTGTCCTGCTCTATCCACCTAGCATCTCGCTCTGTAGGAGTGTTGTAAGCGTTTACTACAATATTATACTGTCCTGCTCGCGAATCTTTCTGCGAAGGATGAGCGTAATATTGCCCTGGATGAGTGCAGTCTACCCATTGCGGAGACTGAGCGTAATCTTGCCCTGTAGGAGTGCGGCTAGCGTTTACCCCAAATCTAGGAGGAGCTTTGCTCGCAAAGACAGGGCATACAAAATTTTGTTGGAATGCATTACACAAAAGCATGGCGGCGATTATTTTCAATATTTTAT
>JAISXM010000085.1 GCA_031270515.1 Holosporales bacterium
AAAAATTGCCATTTCTATGCTAAAGAAAGGATTGTCTTTGGATATTGTTAGTGAATGCACAGGGATGTCAGTCCATGAAATTAATACTATTCAGAAAAATAGCAAGTTGAACGCTGAAAGATGACACCGGCGTCCTCCGAAAAATTTCTAATAAGCCCCCTCTGTTTCTGGTTCTTTGAGGATCGCACACTTTATTAACCATAGTAAAAAATAGCAACGATCACGGGTCCCCAGAACAAACAAGTTGAAACTCGTTGTTATGCAATACCTGGATGAGGAGAAAAATTCAAATTGTTTTTATGGGCAGGGATAAAATACAATTTTGAGGAGCAGATTTTTGCCATGCGCAAAAAATGTGCAACACTGAAGTCATTAGAGATAAAGGGTTCTTCTTAAAAATTTTTCATGAGGACTCCCTGTATTTTTTGCGGCGGAGGATTGCCTTTTATCCCCCTTCCCGCTACACTGAAACGTACGCGGTCGTGGCGGAATAGGTAGACGCGCAGCGTTGAGGTCGCTGTGGAGAGATCCGTGGAAGTTCAAATCTTCTCGACCGCACCACAATACCGGAGGATTCCTTGCCCTATGCAATGCCCATTTGACCTAACTCCGGAACAAATAATCGCAGAGCTGGACCGGCACATCGTCGGACAACGTGACGCAAAAAAAGCAGTTGCCATCGCGTTACGTAACCGCTGGCGACGGATGCGCCTGAGTAGCCCGTTGCGCGAAGAAGTACTCCCCAAAAACATCCTCATGGTCGGCACAACCGGCGTAGGCAAAACCGAAATTGCTCGACGGTTGGCGCGCTTAGTAAAGGCGCCGTTCATCAAAGTCGAAGCCACCAAATTTACAGAGATCGGCTACGTAGGACGCGACGTCGAGCAAATCATACGCGACCTCCTGGACGTAGCCATCAAAATGATGACTCAGCAAGCGAAGGAAAACGTAGTGCTCGCCGCCATGGAGCAGACCGAATCGCGCATTTTGGACGCGCTAACAGGAGTCGGCGCCAACTTAGAGACTCGTTTGCGATTTAAGCAAAAGCTGCAGAGTGGGGAGCTCGACAATAGCGTAATTGACATAAAAGTCGTAGACACTCCCGTTCACACGACCGACATTCCCGGCATTCCCGGGAACGCTGGCGGCTCCATTAATTTTGCGGATGTGTTTTCGCAAGTGCTTGGCAAGGACAAACTAACCACAAAAAAAATGTCCATCAACGATGCTCGACGCATCATTATGCAGGAGGAATCTGAAAAACTGATTGACCAAAGCACAATCGTTGCCGACGCCATCGAAGCTGTCGAGCAAAACGGCATTGTGTTTATAGATGAGATCGACAAAATTTGCGCGATGAGGGACAACGCGCGGACGTCAAGCGTTAGCCAAGACGGCGTGCAGCGGGACCTTTTGCCCATCATCGAAGGCACAAGCGTCACGACAAAATATGGCCCCGTGCAGACGGATCATATCCTGTTTATTGCAGCGGGAGCGTTCCAGGCGGTTTCGCCGTCGGACCTGCTACAGGAGCTCCAGGGGCGTTTGCCTGTGCGGGTCAACCTGCAGTCGCTGACCAAGGATGACTTTGTGAAAATTTTGACGGAGCCAGAGTCCAACCTGATTCGCCAATCGGTTGCGTTGCTGGAAACGGAGGGCGTCACGCTGACATTCGACGCGGATGCGATAGAGCAATTGGCAGATGTGGCGGTTGAAATGAACAACGCCGTCGAAAACATAGGGGCGCGCAGGCTGTATACGGTGCTGGAGTATTTGCTGGAGGACGTTAACTTTGACGCGCCGAAAAAAGCGGGCGAGGTTGTGAACATAACGAAGGAGTTTGTTGATACGAAGCTGGCTAGCATGACGAGGAAAAATGACTTGCATAAGTTTGTGCTGTGAACATCACGAGGGAGTTTGTTGACGCGAAGCTGGCAGCATAAGTTTGTGCTGTAGGGCACGCGGTGTTTTTTCTATTGTGCTAATATCCCATATATTCAACGTCATATAATAAACCGAACGCAATGAATACGTGTGTCACTTTTGTTTTATTCGCTCCTATAATATTGTCATCCTGCTCCGTCCCCAGCTCAGTGCGCTCTCCAGCAACGGTAATCGACAGATCGGACACAAAGCGCCGCGACTTTGGCTCCATGTTTGGGGACTCCCTAACGTTCCACCTCGGCGCCAAACCGAAGCGCACCAAAGAAAGCACCGACAAATGCCTCGTCAACCGCTTTTTATGGAGAGGCGCGCTGGATATGTTCGGCTTCATGCCAATTCGCAACGCATCTCCTCAAACGGGATGCATCCGCACAGACTGGTACACCGCCCCCGAAACGCCGCAAATGCGCATCAGGATGACGGTGCAAATTCGGGGGCAAGTCCTGCGCGCGGATGCGGTCACCGTGCATGTACATCGGCAAAAATTTGAGCGAAATGCTTGGATCGAATACCCGTTGCCAGCCAAGGAGTGCACAAAACTTGAAGTTCTCGTTGTAGATAAAGCGAGGCGATTATTAAGGGAGTGTCCATCCTCGTAATTGATACGTAAATTATGCAATTCCCTCATAATAAATAATTTGAACATTTGTATCTTTTTACGTCAGTATTTTTTCCAGGAGACTCGAAACGCAGGCGCGCAGCGTGCACATTAGACCTGTTGCGACAGCTGCGTCAACACGGCAGGAATCAACGGCTCAAAAGGGCTTTCGCAACAGGTCTATTCTCCTAGAAACAATTGGAACTTTTATTCTTCTCTAGATTCAGTCTCTATAGCAATTGATCTCCGTCGTAGAGCGTCTCCAAGCCGCGATTGAGCGTCTTGATTTTGCTCCTCTATGATTTGCGACACAGGCTTTGCCCCTTCAGGCCTAATGTATATCAGTCCGTGTTTTAAGTGTCCGAATAGATCCTGATCGTTTTCGCCAGGGACGCATACATATACTTCCGTTATTTCCTCGGGTCGCAGTTGTAAGCATCCTGCTTTCTTGTTTATGACGGGGTAGAATTTGAAATTATTCAAGTACCAACAAAATAATGCCGAAGAGTTAAAATTCCTGGTCGAGTCCAAGTTATTTTCGTTTGAAAACTCAGAAAATTGTTCCTCTGTCACCAACTCGCAGACGGGGACTTCAGTCACAAAAAACGCGTTATGAACTTCGCGAACACAAGGGAGTTTATATGGACAAGACTCATCCCTAGTAAACATATTATGAAAGTACCGAGTTTTAGCCGAACGTTTAAAAGTTACAAACGAGATTCCATGCATAGCGTAAGGCCCTATAGATAAGACGCTTTGCGGGATGTTCAATACTTGTATGTCAGTCAACGCTAGCGCGTCATTGTGAATTGATAAAAGTTTGGGGGGCAAACTTATATAACGTAGTCCACTATTACAGAAGCATCCACGTTGCAAGGATATTACTGAATTCGGAATAGATATCGACGTCAATGATTCACAGGAAACAAATAAACATTCAGGAATAAGCACCATATTGGGCGGGAAAACGATAGATGAAAGTTGTCTGCATGCATAAAATACTTCAGCTTTTATCGACAAGACGCTTGAAGGTATTGTCAATGCTTGTATTTCAGTTCCCGCTAGCGCTCCTTCGTGAATTGAGACAAGTCTGGGGGGCAAACTTATATAACGCAATCCACTTTCACTGAAGCATCTTTTTTGAAAGGATGTGACTGAATCAGGAATAGATATTGACGTTAATGACTCACAATAAGCAAATAAACCTTCGGGTATGGTTACCATATTGGACGGCAAAACGATATACGAAAGTCGTCGACACTTTAAAAATGTGTACGGTTCTATAACGATGTTTGGCGGTATGATCAATGCTTGTATGTGAGTCTGCGCTAGCGCATGATCGTGAATTGATAAAAGGTTGAGGGGCAGAATTATATCAAGTAATCCACTCTTCATGAAGCATCTAATCTGAAAGGATATGACTGAATCAGGAATAAATATTGACTTCAACGAGTTACAGTCAAAAAACAAATCTTCAGGTATGGAGACAAGATTGGGTGGTAGAACGATATGTGAAAGTTTTTTACAGAACGTAAATGCGCCCGATCCAATGGTCACATTCAAGGATCGGCTGAGGTCAACCTCTGTTATTTCTGTGGCAAAAAATGCCAGAGAACCAATTTGCAACAACCCTGGGTTTCCGGTAAAGTTCTGAACTTTTGCATGCCTAAATGCGCTACGTCCCACATGGGTTATTGGAGATTCATTAATAAATCTTGTTACATCGTGTGATTTGCACGCAAAGAAACAATCATCACCTACAGCATTAATGTAATCACCAAAAACCATCAGGCAGTCAAACCTAGCGTCTTTCAGTAGGCTTTCTGGAAACGCGTTGATCTTTTCGATAATTATCAGCGATATATTGACCCTTGTCAATGCTGCATTCCTCATGTGTGCAGGTTCATAACATATGAGACAACTAGAACCATAAAAAATGAGCCCACTCGCAGAAGGTCGGACTTCAAAAGTTCAATTAACTTTGATAGCGTCATAGACTAATGATGATGT
>JAISXM010000037.1 GCA_031270515.1 Holosporales bacterium
CATTTGTGACAAATTTCGATAAAGTAGCAGACGCGTTGGCTAACATGACCCACCCTCGCGAAAAGGAGTACATCATCATCAGTTATATGTCCGATATTATTGGGCACGATTATGCAAATGACTTTGCTGATGAATTAGCGGAAGACGAATGCTATCGTACGCTATTTGGTCCATCACCCGAACCATCGTCTGATGAAGAAGGTGGCGTTCCGATTTGTCATTGCTCAATCACTGAGCATGAATTCTTGATGAGGTTGAGTCGGGCCGAAGGTTTGCCGCCCGATTGATGCGATTGCGTGTACGTACTTCACGCATTGCTGCTTGCACAAAATCCCCCGTTCTCTTCCATTTCGCGTAGGTTATTTTTTTGAAAGTTGCCAATTCTTGACGCACCAGATTTTTTCTGGGCGGGTAGTCTCCGTTTGCTGAGGGAAAAAATTGTTACATATCAGCAGAAACACCATTAAAACGTGGCAATACCTCAGAACAAAAACTGGTCAGGAATATTTAGCTAAGTCACTGCAGAACATGTTTATCGCAAAAGTTTTTACCCAAATAAAAAAAACAGAAATCCGTTTGGGGCAAAATCGCCTCATCGAGTGCATGGAGAGTTTTTTATGCAATTTTCAGAAATTTTTAAATTCCGCAAGCCGCAGAAAATATAAGGCTTGGGCCGCAGTTTTTTTGCCTTCCGCAAGCGGATACCTTTTCACTGAAATTCGGTTTTACTGAAATTCGGTGGTGGTCACAACAGGGATCGAACCTGTGACCCCTACGATGTCAACGTAGTGCTCTACCTCTGAGCTATATGACCTTATGTTCTTTTTACCAAATTATAGGCGCGCACGCAATGAGTACCGAATTCTTACAACAAACAATTTGAAATTAAAGGACTTTCGCAGCAGGTCTAATTATTACGTGGTATCTATCTTAATAGAACGTGGTATCTATCTTAATAGAAAACGCTCCTTTTTCTTAAAATCAAATTTCTCATCACGGCGCGATTCAATATTTACTACGAGCTACTCCGTATCTTTACTAACTAAACCAGAGTCATCCATATCACAGAAGATCTACCTTCATCCTTAAACATCCTGTTATCCTCAAACCTCCTCGTGTTGTACACGAACTTCGAACTCACAATCTTTTTTTGTGTCCGGCTATAGACATTCGTGATTTTATTGTTGTACAATGGCGTCGTGTCGCGGGGTAGAGCAGCTTGGTAGCTCGTCAGGCTCATAACCTGAAGGTCGTTGGTTCAAATCCAGCCCCCGCACCCAAATGAAACGCTTAAATGACTGGGCTGGACGGTGTGGGTCTATATAGAAAATTGTGCCGTTGTTTGTTTCCTGTCTTTTTTTCGCGAACTTGATTGAGCATTTCTACACCTCCCCATAAAAACAAGTTTAATTTTTCCCCTCATCCAAGTCTTGCATGACAACGAATTGAAAATTGTTTGTTATGGGGGCCCGTTATATATCACAATCCTCTGGTAAAAACTCCTGATAAAGAAAATTCAATAACTTCCTTATAAAAATAACTCAAATAGGGGCTTGCGCAGTACGCGTATAGTCGGTACTATTAATGACAGTAGAGCGGGTGTAGCTCAGGGGTAGAGCACAACCTTGCCAAGGTTGGGGTCGAGGGTTCAAATCCCTTCGCCCGCTCCAGGGTGTGCGCTGGTGCGCGGAGGTGCGCGGGGGGCGTCGTCCATGCAAGAGGGATGCTCAGCAATATTATGAGAGTTCGGAAGTTGGGAGTTCTTTATGGCTAAAACCGCAAGTGTGTTGATTCGTTTAATCAGTAGTGCTGGTACTGGGTACTTTATTGTTAGGTCCAAAAATCCACGCAAAAGACCAGAGAAATTGGAGCTCAAGAAGTATGATCCAGTCGCTCGAAAGCATGTGTTATTCAAAGAAGCAAAGATTAAGTAGCGTCTTCGTATATATACCGGATACCCATAACAAACAAGTTGAAGCTCGTTGTATTATAAGGCTTCGGTGAGGATAAAAATTCAAATTGTTTTCGTGGGCAGGTATAAAAACTCCATGTTTATTTTTCCGAAAAATCTGTTGGGTGAGTGCCTTCGCCGTTTTTGGCGGCATTGTGCTGTGGAGCCTGTCTGTGCTTCGTAGTTCTAACGTCGTTCTGTTAGTCGGGCTGGGCAATCCTGGGGTTGCATACTGTTGCACGCGCCATAATGCGGGCGCGATATTTGTCGACCTGTGTGCTGAGCACACGGGGGCAAAATGGACTCCGCAGAAGTTTGGCATGTTAGCCGAGGTCCCTGAGGACGCAGCTAGACGTCTTTTTGCAGAAAAGGAAAGTGGGCAAGGTGGGCCCAGTGGGCCAGGGAAAAAAGGCTGGAGCGGGAGCGGAAATGAGAGCAGTGGGCAGAAAAAAAGTGAGCCCAGTGTGGTCGAGCCTGAGGGGGGCGCTGATGCGACGCCTGATGTCGTGCCTAGGGTGCTTTTATTCAAGCCGCAAATTCCCATGAATGGCTCGGGTTCGCCGGTGCTGGAGTGCGTTCGTTCTCTAAAATTAACCTCAAGTAATGTGATTATAGTGCACGACGACATGAATACCCCTGTAGGGAAGCTTCGCTTTAAGTTTGGCGGTTCGGCGGGGGGGCACAAGGGCGTGCTGGACATACACGCGAAATTGAAGAATAAAGACATGACTCGCTTGCTTATTGGCGTAGGGCGCCCGGCGTTGGATGACCAGGAGCACGTGCGCGCTTATGTGCTGGAGAAATTCCCCCCGCGTGAGTTGGATATCATCATGAATGCGTGCGTTGCATACATTAGGTCGTTTCCGGATATGCTTGCGCAACAAATGGCGACGTGCTTGAAGTCTCAAAAAAAGAAACGATAAATTACGGTCTGGAAAGGCGAAACTCGTATTAAGAAATCTGGTGCGCAAATTTTTGTTACTGCTCAGTCCCCAGGCATTTCTAAATTGCAGAAAGAGGACATTATTAAATTGCGCTAACACATTTCTAAATTGCGTTGACATGCAACGCGCGTCACTTGAGTCCCCATTGTAACAGTGGTACGCTTCGTGTGATTGTACAGCAACCAAATGGAGCGCAAATGTTAGACAAATTATTTGATCATGCACAAATAGAACCGCGGATAGTCGAAAAATCGAAGAGTCCCGTTGCTCAAACAGTTAAAAGCAATGTGAAAAGCGACACCTTTACAATAACCCTGCCTCCGCCGAATATCACAGGGTCGCTTCACCTTGGGCATGCATTTACATCGGTGATCCAGGACATTTTGCTGCGCTTCAAACGCCAGCACGGATACGCGACCCTAGGCCAACCCGGCATAGACCACGCAGGGATCGCGACACAAATTATCGTCGCCAACCAACTGCGCGACCGCGGCATCAACTGGCAGCGCATAGGACGCAGCAATTTTATAGAGCAAGTCTGGGCATGGAAGGAACAGTCCGGAGGGACAATTCTGTACCAATTGGTCCGACTCGGCATGAGCATAGACCTAGATCGCGTGCGTTTTACCATGGATGACGAGGCATCGGACGCTGTCCTCTACGCATTCACGCAACTGTACAAGGATGGGCTGATTTACCGTGCCAAGCGTATCGTCAATTGGGACCCTATACTAAAAACTGCGGTTTCCGATTTGGAGGTGTCGAATAAAACAGAAAACGGAAAGATGTGGTACATTCGCTACCCAATGGGGCAAAACGACTTTATCACAATTGCAACGACGCGCCCCGAGACTTTGTTTGGCGACCAAGCGCTCGCTGTCCACCCAGACGACGAACGCTACAAGCATTTGATTGGCACCAATGTGCGAATACCTCTGACGGACAGAGTCATCCCAATCATTGCAGACGAGTGCTCTGACCCTCAAAAAGGGTCCGGAATTTTTAAGGTCACACCGGCTCATGACTTCACCGACTTTGATGTCGGCACGCGTCACAATCTGCCTCTCATGGTGATTATGGACGAATGCGGCTGCCTGAATGACGAAGTCCCCGCAGAGTTCCGCCATTTGCCGGTGTCGGTTGCGCGAGACAGGGTCGTTAATGCATTGAACGAAAAGGGATTGCTGGAAAAAACGGAGGACATCGTCCACTCCGTTCCGCACAACGACAGATCTGGCGCGGTCATTGAGCCTATGGTTACGAATCAGTGGTTCTTAGAGACCAAAAAGCTCGCGGACATGGCGATTAAAGCGGTCGAAGATGGGCACATTAAATTTGTCCCAGAACATTGGATGAACACATACTTTGAGTGGCTGCGCAACATTCAGCCTTGGTGCTTATCTCGGCAGATCTGGTGGGGGCATCAGATTCCCGTTTGGTACGCGGATAATGGGAAAATGTTCTGTGCGCGAACCGAAGAGGAAGCAATCCGCCAAGCTGCCAAATATTTTGATGTTGACGTAACGCAAGTCCCAAAGCTGACGCGCGACCCTGATGTTTTGGATACGTGGTTTTCGTCCGCTTTGTGGCCTTTTGTCACGTTAGGATGGCCGAATAGTACCGATGAGCTTAATAAATATTACCCAACGGATGTATTAGTAACGGGCTTTGATATAATCTTCTTCTGGGTATCGCGCATGATTATGTTTGGATTGTACTTTACAAAAAAAGTGCCATTTAAAGTCGTATACATAAACCCGTTAGTGCGTGACGAGAAAGGACAAAAAATGTCGAAGTCCAAAGGGAACGTCATTGACCCTCTGCATTTGATGAACAAGTACGGAACCGATGCGCTGAGGTTTACGTTGGCTACGCTTGCGATTCCAGGGCGAGATATTCGACTGGGGGAGTCTTTGGTGGAGTCTGGGCGCAATTTTATTACGAAGGTGTGGAATGCCGCAAAGTTCCTCGAGTTGAAGGGGGGGACTTTTGGGGAGTGCATCGACATAAGCGCGTCAAGCGCGTTAGGTGCGTCAAATGAGCAGGGAGGCAAGGTTAGCGATATTGTCACGCTCCCGTTAAATCAATGGATTATTCAGAAATTGTTTGATTTCAAAAAGCAATCGAAATCATATTTAGATGAATATAGGATCGATTTGTTCGCGCAAAGTATTTACAAATTCCTGAAGGATACTTTTTGTGATGTATATATTGAATCCGTAAAAACGTGTGATGACGAAGAGTCTAAAAAGACGATGGCTGCCGTATTTGCAGAATTTTTGAAGGTCGCTCATCCGATCATGCCGTTTATCACGGAGTTTTTGTGGAATGAACTTGGTGGGGGCGCGTCGTCGTCTATGTTGCTTCTGCAGTCGTGGGCGGACGTTCCGGATGTGGAGGCGACACAAGAATCAACTTTGGTGGAGTACTATGTGTCCGTGGCGGAAGAGATTCGCTCCATCCGGGGGATTATTGGCGTGAAAGATAAATTGGCGCTGTTTGCTAAATCAAACGCCAATGACGAGTTCCTGCTCAATAACGCACACTGGTTGAAGGTGCTGGCGCGCTTGAGCTCGGTTGAAATAATGCACAACTTGCCGGCTGAAGGCATTCGCTTTGTGGTGCAAGGTCAGGAGTTCTGTTTGAAATATGGCGACACAATATCTGCTGAGGTTTTTGAGAAAAAAGTGCAAGCTCTACAGGGGGATATACAGCGCTTGACGTTAAAAATAGGGAATGAACAGTATAAGCAAGCTAAACCAGAAAACTGGGATGCGGATGTTGAGCTCAAAAAGCAGAAGGAGTGGGAGTTGGCCAAGCTGCAGGCTTATACCTGCCCATAACAAACAATTTGAAGATAGTTGTATTATAAGGCTTAAACGAGGATAAAAATTCAAATTGTTTTTATTGGCAGGTCTAGATTTAACTGATTATTATATTTTGCTATGCAATCATGGTGTATAGGCCGTAGTACCTGATCAGCAGATACTTCGATTGGAATTGCCATTTATAGGATATATTATGATTGCTGTGTCTTTTGTACGTCGGTTGACGCTGATAATTTTAATGTTTGGTTTACACGCGTTTGGGTTTGATGCTTTTTTTACAGAGAAGTCACGTCTAGTTGAAAGTGAATATTCGCAGAATAAAACAGAATTCCTCAACAAGTACAAATCAACTTGCGAAAGTAAGATACCCCGACATGCGGCGAATCAACTAATTGCCACGTACAAAAGCCACTATGCCGCATTGGTCGCACTTTGTATGGTTGTGCGTGAGTTAAAGAGCTTGCCAAGTGTATCTGAGCAACTTAGGCACGCTCGTGCCATTTCTCTCGATATAATGCTTCGCTCTCGCACTGTAAGCGTCGATGCTGCAAGCTCGTATATTACCCTTCCGGGAGTTGTGGATGAAATATTGATAGAACCGCAGCCTACAACGTCAGCGCAGTCTACAGCGTTAAAAGACCTCTTTCAATCCGCGGCAAGAGGTGACGCAAACAGAATAGTTGAGGCACTTGATAAAACGAAGATACGATTGCTTATTGATGATATACTACCAGTTGTCCCCGCTCCTAAATCCCCCGACCGTAATGAGACTATTTCGTCATATTCTGTAAAAAAAGTGGCGAATTATTTTGAGCAAAATCCATTCGATGACGAAGTCGCCGAATACATGGCCGTGTACATTATTAAATTATTTAGTTCTAGATTAATTAAATATGCTTCTTCAGATATTATACCACTGGTATGTGACTTAAATGATCAAGTACAAATGGCCTCTTCATTGAGCGATATAGGGGAAATTGAAATACAAAACGATGCCCAGTATACTGCATTTTGGCCGATCATTTATATGGCGAATGCGCTGCTTGATATAGCAAAGCACTTTAAAAACCGTGCAAATCTTTTATTTCATCTGCAGTATATCTAAAACATTTAATAATTGCCTCTTGTAATGTATTAAAGAATTCGCCGACTGTACGAATTCTCT
>JAISXM010000079.1 GCA_031270515.1 Holosporales bacterium
TATCTGAACACCATAACGGATCACTACGAAGTAATTAAAGATCAATTCGGGCGTGAAATATCGCGTCGGTATTCACACCGAACAGAAACTGGATATATTTTTCAAAGACGCGAAACAAAAGTTGATGAATCTAGGGAGGAGTTATCTGCTGAGGTCATGCGGGGGCTTCAAGCCCAAGACGCAGGGCTGCAGAGCCTGCATAACTCGATCGAATCGTTGGCAGCCCAGCTTGCCAGCTTGCAAAAGGACATCGCAGAGCAGACAAAGGAATATAACCGTGACTTGATGGGGGCTTTGCTTAGGGATGGCGGCGCGCGTCGCGATATTTTTAGGCTGAGAAATGATCCTTTGATGAAGGTGCTCGGCAACAGAAAAATAACCAGCGATGAGCTTACACAGCTCCAGCGCGACTACCCGCAGATTGACTACTGGTATGCACACAGCCAACACATTCGCGAATCAATCTCACCTATAACTAAGGTATTAAATCACCCAGCGATGAGATTTATGAATGAAGTTGTTGTTCCCGTAGCTACAATCGCAACGATTATGGCCGGTGACGTATTCTCTGGTGGACTCGCGGCGCCCGCGACCGCCCCTGCTCTTGCAGCCTGCTGCGTAAGACTCGCACCCGTCATCGGCCGTGCCGCGGTAACTTTTGGAGCGAGCGAAGCCTATAACGTGACCAGCGCTGGCGTGCGTGCGTATTTCAATAAGGTCGCCGGCAGCGGCAGTGGTGGGACAAGTAATAGTGGAGGACGCGGCCCAGCTCCAAAGAAGACTGAGCCACCGAAGACAGAGCGAGTCGTTCCTACGCAAAACGATCAGATAACTTTTACCAATGAACAAAAAGCTTCTGGCCTGTGGGAGCCCTGTAAAGCTGGTGGTTGGAGAGGTAGTTTCCAAAGCAAGGACGGCTTGCATAGGTTTGTTCAGACTTTTGAGAAGTGGGAGTATGAAGTTTACAAAAAAATTGGAAAAGGTTGGGAACATTGTGGAATTATGAGGGCAGTTGGACCAGATAAAGGGAAGATCTTAACTGAATTTGCAAAGGGATTTATACAAAAATGAAAGATTGTGAATTTTTCGAAAATTTCGATTTTTGCTGTAATCGACTTAAGTGCAATATAACGCTTGAGACAAATAAGAGCAAAAGGCAAGTCGTTATGTATGATCCCAGCGTCAGAAGGTTTTCCATAGCTGTGCTAAAAGACCAAAAGGCAATATGTGTCATAGATTACTGCCCATATTGCGGTAAAAAATTGCCTAAAGAATTAAATGAAGAATGGGTAAACGTCATCCTAAAGGAGTTAGGCCTTGATTACATGAAAAGTGAGGATACAGATCAATTTATAAAAGAACTTCCAGAAGAATTCCAAACCGACGAATGGTGGAAAAAGCGTGGGTTGTAGGTTTTTAGGTAAAGTTGTTGTCCCAGTAGCCATGGTGGTGGCGATTCTGGCGGGGGATACCTTTTCTGGCGGACTTGCGGCGCCCGTGACTGCTCCGGCGCTGGCGGCTTGCTGCGGAAGACTCGCACCAGTTCTTGGCCGGGCCGCCGTGGCCCTGGGAGCTAGCGAGGCCTACCAAGCAACGTATCAAGGCGTGCGAGCGTATTTTAACAAAGCAGACGGGCGCAGTAGTGGCACAGGTAAGAGTGGAGGGAACGGCCCGGCTCCAAAAAAGCCAGAGCCCCGCGTATTCAAAATACCGCGCAGGATTTGGACAAATTTATTCAAGACAAGATCAATAGTGGCATATGTAAGCCAGGCCCAATTAGAGATGGGAGAAAAACATATGAATTTATAAAGAAAGGTGGTCCGTTTAAAAAAGGGGATATCCTTACAAAAGACAATAGGCACTTTGAAGCTGAATGGTGGCGCTCGAGTGGAAAACACCAGGGAGCGATTGAGCCTAAAGGGGGTACGGTGTATAAACCAGCAGATGCGACTAAACATTTGGATGTAAACTAAAAGGGGGATATATGACGCATTGTTGTAGTAGATTAGCCGATGAGATCGAGAATGGGAGTACGCTGACAGGAAATAAAAAGTTTCTTAAGTATGACGCTCAGAGGCGTTATTATGCTGTAGTATGTGACCAAGAAAAAAAGCTCGATCTACAGATGAATTACTGTCCTTTTTGTGGTTTTAAATTCCCCCATGATCTTTGTGACGAATTTGAAAGGGTGTTACTTAGCGAATTTGGACCAGATTATTTAACGTCATTTGGAGACACAATTTTTGAAACTACTCCTTCAAAAAAATCCCTTCCTCAAGAATTCCAAACTGACGAATGGTGGAAGAAGCGTGGTTTGTAAGCTTATAAAAAAAGTTGTTATCCCAGTAGCCATGATTGCAACAATTATGGCCGGTGACGTGTTCTCTGGTGGGGCAGCCGCGCCAGCGCGACCGCTCTGGCGCTTGCGGCTTGCTGCGTAAGGCTCGCGCCCGTCATTGGCCGCGCCGCGGTAACTTTTGGAGCGAGCGAAGCCTACCACGCAACCAGCGCTGGTGTGCGAGCGTATTTTAACAGGAATTCCAAACTGACGAATGGTGGAAGAAGCGTGGGTTGTAGATTCATGAGAACTTCGCTCTGCAAGTGAAGCAGAGACAACCTATTCGTCCTCTTTAAATCCTTCACACTTCGCGATTTTTATTAATGTAATCTGATTGCGTTGGCGCTTTAACACCGTAAAACGAAACCCGTACAACATAAACACTTGCCCCACGTCCGGGATCATGCGCACGGTGTTGATCAGCAACCCCGCAATTGTCGCCGCCGCGTAGTCGGGCAGGTCCCAATCAAACTCCCTGTTCAAATCTCGTATCGTTACTGTGCCGTCCGTGATGACCGAATTATCCGGCTGGAGGCGCATCCCCCGCACAGATATATCGTGCTCATCATCAATCTCGCCCACAATCTCCTCTAAAATGTCCTCAAGTGTCACAATCCCCAGCCATGCGCCGTACTCATCCACGACGAGGGCAAAATGCTCTCTCCTCGAGCGAAACATCTGCAGCTGCTCGAGGAGGTCGGTGCTATCGGGAATGAACCACGGCTTATTCGCGATTTCCTGTATATTGACGTTCCTCAGCTTGCTCGGAGAGCGCACTTCCCTCACCAACATTTTTACGTTAACAATCCCAATAATGTTGTCCAGCGTCCCTTGCCACAGCGGTAGGCGCGAAAATGGGGAGTCCAGCATTTGGTCGACAATGGCTTCGATCGGGTCGTCCGCGTTCAGCATCGTCACATTTTTGCGGTGTACCATTATTTCGGATACCTGAACGGAGCGCAGGTCCAAAATGCTCTTCAACATGGACGTCTCTTGGTGCGAATCCTGATCCGGGCCCTTATGCAGGTCGATCACTCCGCGCAGCTCATCCACGGACACATTATCCGAGTCTGAATCGCTCACGCTGATCCCCAGGACCCGCAGCATGCCGCGGGAAATCCACACGGTGACTCGAGCCAGCGGCTTGCACACGGTTAGCGTGAAGTTCATTATGTACGCGGCTTTTAACACGATTTTTTCGGAGTCTTTTATTGCCAATAGTTTGGGCAGCACTTCGGCGTACACGAGAATCAAACAGGTCATCAAGCTGGTTGCGTAAAAGACGCCTTCGCTGCCGAATATATCCTCAAATATGTGGGTCGCTAATGCTGTGGCTCCGGCGTTAAACGCCGTGTTGCACGCCAGCAGAGTGTTCAGCATATAGCCGATTTGGTCTTTTAGCTTTTCGGCCAAAACTGTACGCCGGCTGCCATTTTTGGCGAGCTGGTGCAGTTTGGCCTTGGATGCGACGCTGATCGCCGTTTCGTATGCGGAAAAATATCCCGCTGCAATCAACAATACTATTATTACGATAACAAGAAATAGCGTCACAGATCACTCACCTCCGATCCCACGGATCTATAAATTTACGTTCGTAGCCACAATCACCAACTGCGGCGGACGGGCATGTCTGGACCGTATCTACCACAGGTATGGGCAGAGGCTCATCCTCCTCAGGTCGCCCCCTCATCGCATTGGCGCACGGCATTAATTCGTCTTTTGATTCATCCTTTCGTTTTTTTAATTCATCTTCACTAGGGGGCTCATCTAACAAAATGAAAACGGACGCAGGTCTTGCCCCAACTGCGTGGTCAGGTAAGGGCTTTTTAAAAACACCAATATCATCTCCAAACACAAAAGAACGGTATTCTCCTAAACTAAAATTGCGCCCTTTACAGTAATTTTGTGATGTCACTGTGCGAGTATAAGATTGCTTTTTGTTCCCAGAGCTCAATATACAAAATATGCAATTAAGCAGCTTGTGTAAACGGGCTTCGTCCGGGGACACTAAAGCCGATGTTACCCGAGTGGCATTTTTTCCGGCGGGGTGAGCGCGCACAAGCGTTATTTGCATTTTTTTTATGTTCTTGCGTTCTACATCATTTTCATACTTCCCATCATTATCTTTTTTATCATTACTATTTCTATTATTGCTCTTTTGATTGCGGTTCTTCATATTTTTGGGATTATTTGAGTGCGCCTTTAAAGTTTTCATTAGTTTTGCAATCTGGACCCCATTCGAATCGACTTTGCCCGCGCAAAACGACTCTCCGCCCACCAATGCGCAAGTTCCAAGCAACGCATGCAGTAAATTTTTTTTCATAAGAATTCGCATAGTACACCTCCTCCACGACAAGTTAAGCCGCTCCGCGTCGCATGACTTCGGACAGCATTTTTAGTATTTTATGCCCCTCTGTTCCTCCTGTAATGACATCATCCAGCACTACTGGTAGTGGTTTCCCCGCCCAGGATGATACCATTTTTATCAAATATGGGCCAGGACTTTGTGGATCGACTTCAATCAAATAATCCGCTAATTCTTCAATTGCTTTATATGCGTCTTGGCGTCCGTTTATAGTGATCTCTTCGCCGGATTCCTGGGGTTGGGCTTGCGCCGCCTGTGCCTGCGCCTGGATCTGCGCTTGATTTTGCGCCGCGTCTACGCTTTCGTACAAAATCTCTCCGTCCACCACATCCGCAGTCGGCGCGCTTGATTCTTCGTAGGTGCCAGCATTTGCGCCAAATTCCACGGGAATAATGTCGTGCTGATTTGGCGTAACTTGCTGCGTGGCTTGTGGTACGCGGCCCTCTAAGGACGACTTGCATAGTTGCGACACGCTTTCAAGTTGTTCGTGAAACCGTTTGAAGCTGGGGCTGATCCCATTGCATTTGTGATGCAATAATTCGGAGAATCGGAGCGATTTGTCGCGTATTTCTTCTACTAAACTCAACACATATGATACGTTGCTTGTGTTCGCTTGACGCATCAGCAAGCGAAACCTTTTTAAGGTTATTTGTCCGGCATTTTCGGCGTCTTGGGCCCTGCTTTCGCTTATGCCTGACCGCCGAGCCACCAAATCAAAATTTTGAGCCGCCAACCACGTTGACAAGTCTAGCGAATGCGGCACCAATCCATTCGCGGGCGCAATTGGCATGAAAAGAGAGCATTCAGCCATCTTTTCGACGAACCAATCCAATATGCGCACGCGGTATTCCAAGTCTTCACCGGGCTCTGGGTAGCAAAAATCCCAGCAATTTTCGCAAAAGCTGTGTGCGAGGTCGATGGACTGCCGCAAGCCATCCCACTGCTCAAGGCGGCAAGTAGCCTCACACAACCACCCGACGAGCTGTAGGTCTTTTGTGTCATTCTCCAGCGCTCGTACACACAGCTTGTACACCTCGTTCCAATCGGCTTTTTTTAGGTCCCTTTTCCACACACCCCTTGATAGAGAAGCATCTTCTTCGAAACGCGCGCTCTTGATTTGGTCATACACCGGCTCATAACGCAAGTTCATTCCTGCGTAGTTCTCTAACGGCATTGACAGTTTCTCAATATTGAGCGGCATTTTTTATATCTGTATACCCACCCATAAAAACAATTTGAATTTTAATCTTTGTCGAAGTTTTGTATTACAACGATATTCAAATTGTTTGTTATGGGGACCCGGTGTATATGACTCCTCTATTCTTATGATGAAATAGTTTGCAAAATATTTCAACCCAACCACAATAAGATAATCAGTTCGTTGTTTCGTTTCTCATAGTTACTTCGTCGCATTTTTGTTATACTATTTGCATAGGTCGTATTCCTTTGGCAAGCAGGCAATGTCTTTTCAAAAGCGCTTGGATCAAGTTTTGTCCCGTCACGGGGAAATAAGTGCGGCGCTGGAAAATGCTCTGGAGCTTCCGCAATCCGAAGTCGCTCGGTTGTCCAAGGAATTGTCGCATTTATCTAAACTCACTGAAGAAATTACGGCCCTGCGCAAGGCTGAGGCGGAGTTTGCGTCTCTAAATGACATGCTTGGTGAGCCTATGGATGACGCAGATTTTAAGGGTATGATTTACGATGAGATTGAGCGCCTAAATAATTACGTAAACGAACAAAACTACAATATCCGCGTTATGTTGCTCCCCAAGGATGGAAACGACGAACGCAACGTCATAATGGAAATTCGCGCAGGAACGGGTGGTGACGAGGCGGGGCTATTTGCGGCGGATTTGTTGCGCATGTACCAGCGATATGCAGCGAACAAGGGGTGGAGCGTTGAGCTGCTCAGCAGCAACGATACGGGCGCGGGGTCGCTGCGCGAGGCCGTCGTGTCTATTTCCGGGATAGACGTGTTCGCTCACTTGAAGTTTGAGTCTGGAGTGCACAGGGTCCAGCGAGTCCCGGAAACTGAGGCGAGCGGGCGCATTCACACTTCCGCGGCTACGGTTGCTGTGCTTCCGGAGGCGGAGGACGTCGACATTGTTATCGATGAGAAGGATTTGCAAATCGACGTGTTTCGCGCATCTGGCGCGGGAGGCCAGCACGTAAACAAGACCGAGAGCGCGATCCGCATAACGCATATTCCGACGGGGCTTGTCGTGTCTCAGCAAGATGACAGGTCTCAGCATAAAAACAAGGCAAAGGCGATGAAAATATTGCGAGCCAAGTTGTACGAGCAAGAGAACGACAGGCAGCATGCGGAACGAGCCGCGGAGCGCAAGAGCCAAGTCGGAAGGGGGGACCGTTCGGAGCGCATTCGCACGTACAACTTTCCACAAGGCAGGGTTACTGACCACCGCATCAACTTGACTTTATATAAGCTGGCCCAAATTTTGGAAGGGGAATCTTTGGACGAGCTCATTGAGGCGCTAATTACGGAAAATCAAGCGAGGCTGCTGGCTACGGATTCGGACTAGATTCGTGATGGTTCTACCCAATCACAATAATAGTTAGCCGCAGGAGTGTCGTATCGCAGGCCGAGCCCCCATTCAATTAACGGATAATCTTCTTGTGTTTGAGTCTACCCTATTCTTCGCGCCGAGCCGCCTTCTTGCGCTCATTCGGATCCAAAACCGCCTTCCGCAGTCGGATCGTTTTCGGCGTAACTTCTACGCGCTCGTCATCCTCAATATACGTTAGAGCCTGCTCCAGCGTCATCAAGCGCGGAGGACGCAGCCGCACAGCTTCATCCTTCCCAGAGGCTCGCATGTTGCTGAGCTGTTTGCACTTTACTGGATTAACGCACAAGTCATTCGGACGCGTGTGCTCTCCAATGATCATGCCCTCATACACTTTGTCCCCTGGGACGATAAACAAGTCGCCGCGTGGTTCCAAGTTGAACAATCCATATGCGACGCCTTCTCCGGCCTCGGTCGAAATCAGCACACCATTCCTTCTGCTTTCGAATGGCCCTGTATATGGGCGATAATCGCAAAACAGATGGTTCAGCACCCCTGTCCCACGTGTTTCCGTTAAAAACTGGCAATTGTACCCCACCAAACCGCGCGAAGGCCCAATGAAGGTGATTCGCGTGCGTCCAGTGCCGCACGGTCGCATATCCGTCATTTCCGCGCGCCTGTTGCTTAGCGATTCGACAACTGTGCCGGCATAGTCATCGTCAACATCTACGTATATTTCTTCGTACGGTTCCAACTTCGCTCCGTTTTGGGGATCAATCTGGAACAAAACTTTGGGCCGGCTAATGGACAGCTCAAAGCCTTCGCGACGCATTGTTTCGATTAGCACGCCAAGCTGAAGCTCGCCCCTTCCGGCAACGACAAGACTATCTTTGCGGTCAGACATGGTGACTGATATGGCGATGTTCCCCTCGGCTTCGCGCATCAGCCTGTCATATATCATGCGGAACGTGACTTTGGACCCTTCGCGTCCAGCCAACGGGGAGTCGTTCGCAGAAATCGTGATCGCAAGTTTCGGCGGATCCACCGGCTCTGCAGGGATCACAACGGAAATAGCAGGGTCCATTATTGTGTCTGCTACGGTCGCCTTTTCCAGCCCTGCAATCGCAACGATGTCCCCGGCGGATGCGCTTTCTTCGGGGACGCGCTCGATGCCACGGAACGCCAGCAACTTTGCGATGCGTCCTTTTTCAACGACTTCGCCTTGCTGGTTAAGTATTTGTACGAAAGTATTCGGGCATATTGTTCCTGAGTCTATGCGCCCTGTCAAAATGCGCCCGAGGTATGAGTCGTACTCGCGTGTCGTAATTAACATGGAAAACGGCTGACTTGCTTTACTTTCGGAATACGCCTCTGGGGCATACTGCAATATTGTGTTAAACAGCGGGGTCAAATCCGTCCGCTCGTCTTTGAGGTCGCTAACTGCCCACCCATTGCGCCCGGACGCGTACAATATTGGAAAATCCAGCTGCGATTCGGACGCGTCCAGCGTGACGAATAAATCGAATACTTCGTTCAGCACTTCTTGGTGGCGTTCATCTGAGCGATCTATTTTATTTATCACCACGATTGGGCGCAACCCCAAGTGCAGCGCTTTCATGAGGACGAACTTAGTCTGAGGAAGCGGGCCCTCCGCGGCGTCTATGAGCAGTATTGCGCTGTCGACCATGTTTAATATGCGCTCCACTTCGCCACCGAAGTCCGCGTGCCCGGGGGTGTCTACGACGTTGATGCGCGTGTCGTGCCATAGCAGCGACGTGCACTTTGCGAGGATGGTGATGCCTCGCTCGCGCTCTAGGTCGTTGGAGTCCATCACTCGCTCTGCAACGCTTTGGTTGGAGCGAAAGGTCCCACTTTGGGATAACATTGCGTCTATTAATGTGGTTTTGCCGTGATCGACGTGAGCAACAATGGCAACATTGCGAATGGAAGTCATAATACGTTTTTTATCTAACTCGTTATCTAATTATTAATTGTACATCAAGTACAGCAAAATTGCAAAAAATGATAAAATCGCAACCGATTGTCGCGGGGGGTATAGCAAACGATTCGATCTTCGTTGTATTACAATGCTTCGGATAGGTGAGGAATTCAAATTGTTTTTATTAGGTAGGTATACCTGCCCATAAAAACAAGTTGAATTTTCACCCTCACCGAAGCCTTATAATACAACGAGTTTCAAATCGTTTGTTATGGGGACCCGGTATATGCGGAGCAGCGTTCCTATGGGGATGTGAGTGCAGTTTTAGAACACTTTGAACCTAATTCTCGCTATTAACGTTTTTTTAATCTTTTTGTGCTATAGTAGCCATCCCTAACCCCCACCCACCCAGGGGGCGTGCGGTGGGAGCGCTTTACCCAACTTTAATTCTGTCATTGCAAAAGTTAACAATGCAACCACTTTTGCCAATTTACTTCGGTAGTTTTTTTCGCGCTGTGATGGGATAGCATCATCAACATCGGGTCCCTATAACAAACAATTGGAATTTTTATCCTCACCTAAGCCTTATAATACAAAGAGCTTCAAATCGTTTGTTATGGGGACCCGCGGTATATACCCAAGGCAAAAAACTTTGTCGGTGAGACACTAGGCTTTCCGCGACACTGCAGCCCTAATAGTCCACAATGTTTTCGTTATTGGATATATTTTGCAAGCATTCATCATAGTAGGGTAGAGCGTCTACGCACCCTTGCTGAGCACTCAATTCGAAAAATTTAGCTGCTGACTTTTTATCGACATCAACTCCATATCCATCCCTTAAACAGCGTCCATAATAATACTGAGCGTCTGCGCATCCTTGCTCAGCACTTATAAGAAGGTAACTAGCAGCAAGACGCAAGTCGTTATCTCCCCACCATCCATAAAAAATACCAAGTGCATATTCCATAAAAGCGAGCGTATCGCATTGCAGTGTCGCTTGCATATAAAATAGTTCAGATGCTTCTAAGTTACGGGCAATGCCTTCCCCTAAGGCCAAACAGCGCGCGAAATTGGATGCACCCGCAGCACAGCCATTGATTGCGCTAAGACGATAGAATTGCGCCGCTCGTGCGAGGTTTTGATCTACGCAGTCGCCAAATTCCAACGCGCGTCCACAGAGCAATTGGGCGTACGGGTCATTCATATTTTCTGCTATCACAAAATATAATGCAACCTTGAGGGTTGGATCAAATGGGGCAAACCTCCTGGATACTGTTTTTGCGGACAACGGCGCGCTGACATCAAACTCTTTACATAAGTAAAAATATGAAGACGGGGGAGTCGGTGATTTCTGGGGCGCCTCAAGGAGAGCTTGTCGTTGAGTTTGTAAATGTCGAATAAGTTTGAATGATGAATATAGGCCCTCTGATATTGCTTGCCTAACGTCTTTCAAAATAGACGGATCCACTGCAGATGAGTTGCCATAAATACGCTGAAGCAAATTAATTATTAGGCCTGTTGCGAAAGCCATTGCGGGCCGTTGATTCCTGCAGTGTTGACGCCGCTTTAGCGACGGGGCGAATTCGTCAGTTGCGAAATCCCTTTCGAGTTGTTGATTCATGCTGTGTTGAGGCAGCTCTCGCGACAGGTTTAATGCGTCAGTTGCGAAATCCATTGCGGGTCGTTGATTCCTGCTGTGTCGAGGCCGCTTTCGTGATTGGTATAATGCGTAAGTCTCTTTGGAGGGCAAGGTTGGTTGTAGAGCAACTCCCCGGGCATGTTCATCAGCTACACGCTTACAGCTCGCAGACGATTTATCGGACGCCCCAAATGATATTGGTGGTAGTACTTTCGTCACAGGTGTACTAGCCCCACGCTTATTATAACTCGCAGACGACTGATCCGGGGCGAACTGCTCAGCTTGACGACTGGCGACAACGCCAGAGGGATACGCTTTCAGATCTGCACCTCGTTCATATGAACGCGGCGCGTTTTCGTCAACATTTTCAGACCGCAAGTATTCAGGTTGCAAATTTTCAGACCGCAAGTATTCAGGTTGCAAACACTTGAGCCGCAAATATTCAGGCTGCAAGTATTCGAGCGGCACTAGAGGTGAGGGCTGTAAAGGGCGGTTATACGCCGAGTTTATATACGCCGAGTTTCGCGTGGAGGCAATTATCAAATCACTAAGGAATAAAGGAAAACACGACAATATTGTGCAAAGAAAATGGGACTTCATAGGATATCCATCTGTTAAAAATGATGTAGCCTGATCATCCAGCATAGATCGCCATATTGCAATCTTTTTTTTGATCTTCAAGAAAAACATTTATCCCGGGGTATTCTCGCAAACAATTTGAAGTTCGTTGTATTACAATTCTTAGCCTAGAATAAAAATTCAAATCGTTTATTCATAGGGTCGGTATAAATCGCTTAACAAAAAAACGTTGCATAGCCCCCTTCATTTGGCTACATTGCCGGGGTGTAGTCGCGTTTTAACAATATCGTCGTTAGCGCGTCGTGGTACGGCTATTGGCGCATAAGGAATGTAAATATGAACAAAGTTTTTCAATTGAAGGTAACGTTGTTGGACTCAAAACCACCAATCTGGCGCGTAATAGAGGTTTTCGATAGCGATAGTTTTTACAAATTGCATATGGTAATCCAACATGCGATGAGATGGGACGATTACCATTTGCACAATTTTGCGTTGAGCAGCTCGCGAAAAAATGGAAAAGTGACACTGATTGGCGTGAAATCAGACGATGAACTCGATAATGACCCTGATGAGTTAGATGGGTTTGTTGAGAAGTTGTCAAAGTATGCTGACGTATTTGAGAAGGGAAAAATTGTATACACGTATGACTTTGGCGACAATTGGGAGCTCAAAATAGAGCTACAAGCAACATTCCCCCCGGAAAAAGGAGTAGACTATCCGAGATGTATACAAGGCGAGCAAGCTAGTCCGCCAGAGGATTGCGGAGGAATTGACGGGTATTACTACTTTTTGGAGGCGTACAAAGACAAAAAACATGAAGATTACGCCACAGCGCGAGATATGTTTGGAAAGGGCTTTGACCCGAATCATTTTGATGTAAATGAGCTTTTCGGAGAGTAGGTTGAGTTCGACGATGAGGAGGGGAGCGCAGCAGTAAATAAGTTGCATTGATACACACCGGGTCCCCATAACAAACGATTTGAATATCGTTGTAATACAAAGCTTAGGCGAAGATAAAAATTCAAATTGTTTTTATGGGTAGATGCGCAGCACGTAGACTCGAAACAAAGGCTCAAATTGTTTTTATGGCAAGTATGCAAAATAGATTGAATCACCTATGGTTCCACTAAAGGGTCAGCCCCAATTCCTAACCAGCGTAGCAGATGCGCAGAACCTCCCTGCGCATGACTACCGCGAGGTTGTGTTTTTTGGAGCATCGAACGTAGGCAAATCTAGCTTGATAAACTCTCTGTGTAACCAGAAAAGCCTGGCCAAAACGTCCAAGACCCCGGGGCGCACACAGCTGCTGAATTTTTTCACGTTCCCGCCCGACGTCATCATTGTGGATGCCCCGGGGTACGGCTTCGCGGAGCTTCCTCCTGCGGCGAGGCAGCACTGGCAGGCGTTGCTGCTGGGGTACTTGGCGTCGAGGCGCGCGAACCTGAAGGCGTATATATTGTTGGATAGCCGGCGCTTTATTAGGGAGAATGACCTGGATTTGATTTGGATTTTACAAAGGCACGAAGTTGAGTTTGCGTTTGTAATAACAAAAATAGATAAACTTAATAAAACGGAGCAAACGGCTCTGCAATCGCAGATAGCGGCGCAGTTTGGGGGGAATTGCCAAGTTTTTGTAACTAGCGCGAAGAGTAAGCAGGGGATTGAAGAGTTAAGACACAACTTATAGTTGGGTAGACAATTTATGCTATATAACCACAGTGCAAAAGAAACTGTAGACGTAATTTGGCAAAACACTGTCACAGGGCGTCCTCACGAAAAATTTTTAATAAGAACCCTTTGTTTCTGGTTCTTTGAGGATCGCACACTTTTTAACCATAGTAAAAAATAGCCACTAAAATGGGGCCACATAACAAACAAGTTGAAACTCGTTATCATGCCAGACCTGGATGAGGAGAAAAATGCAACTTGTTTTTATGGACAGGTATAAAATACAAATTTGGAGGAGCAGCTTTGGGCCATGCTCCCAAAATGTGCAGCACTTAAGTCATTAGAAACAAAGGGGTCTTATGAAAATTTTTTCGTGAGGACGTCCTGGAACACTGTCACGGATAGGGTTTGCAATCCTCCGTTGTTGTGATATACTGTACAAGTTAGTGGAAGGTTTTCTTTGGAGGAGCAGAGATGAAAGGTTTGGTGGTGAGAGCCACGTTCGTTGGCTTAGCTTTGGCTGTTGCTGTAGAGCAACCGATTCATGGAAACCAGATCACCGTACAACCGTGGTTCAATGTAGATGGGACAACGCCGGACGTTGCTCTAGCATCGTATTCACGTGAAAACGCGACTGAACGTGGGGTCTATTATACAAAGGGGAGGCACTCCGGGAAAACACCGTATCTCTATAGAGGCAGTAACCACCCTGTGTCGACAAGATTTAAAAATCAGGAATATCGGTTGCCTGTACGACCTCAGTTGTCATCGAAATTTTCAGTAGATAAAGCAGGTGAGGATGCACTCGCACAAGAGATACTGAATCCTGACGCACTCCATCCTGATTCGTCTATGTTCCCGCAGAGTGCGGGTCATGAGCTTCCAACTGAAAGTGTGATTTTAGAAAACGTTGTGATGGCAACGGCTTATCTTGGTGCTTATCTCGGGAACAGGTCTGGTCCTCAGGCGCAGAATCTGTTTGTAGAGCTGCTTGCGTTGGACCCGGCAATCGCGGATTTCGCACGTCTCTGCTGTAGAGAGCCGCGCAGGATCGATGATTTTTTCGATATCATGAGAACACATATCAGTGAATTGAGCAAAGAGATAATTGTGTATGATGTCGAAACAGTGCTGAGGAATATTGAACAATCAACTCACAAGATAGTAAGATGGTGCGCAACGATAGTGACGGGACCTTGAGTTGCGAATGCAGAGGAAGGGGGGGAGAAGCATTTGTGCGGAAATCAATGAGAATACTGGCTGTTGTTGGGGGGCTGTGTGTGTTAGAGGCGAGCTCTGCCACTAGCAGCGGTACGCAACAGCTGCAGTCTGCGAGGATCGTGCAACTGATCTGTGATGCAATTGTTCAAGCATTGGGCGCCGCTGAACGCACCCCTGCAGGGCAGGCTAGGGTGTTTACAGTCTTAATGACCACATTAATTGGGTATCTGAATGGAATATCATCCGGCGAAATAACATTTGACGACAGATTCATAAGCATAATTACGCAAGCGGGTACGGAGTATAGAAGCCCCATTCCCCAAGTAGTCCAAGACCTGCCCGCGCTAACAGAGCTGATGCCGTACTTAACAAGAGTTCCTGACATAGGAAAACCATATGTACTGTTAGTACCATACCGCCCTCAAGATGACGGGCATTACATAGGGATATCCCGTATAGGGCTCAGAATATGGAGGGCTGACCCCGAAAAAGATATGACAGCCTTAGCTATAACATGTTCGTACGTTGTTGTGGAAGGTTCATCAGTTCGTCCATTAGCAATCTGCGATGTATTCCACACAAGTTACACCAACACCGTAGAATACACGTTCTGTATTAACTCAGAACAAACATACAGTACAGTCCGTTTCAACAGGTGTACCTCGTGCAATGCATTGCCAGACAGAACGCAAGTTATTTGCGGCTCGCAGGATGAGCCCTGTGTACATGAGTACCGCACTAGATGTGTACAAGCTTCTGACTTCCACCCTGAAGTTGAGCGCATAGGACCCGAGGACACAGTAAAACAAACCAATGCGCCATCTGCGGATGTAATTGTAGGAAATAGGGCCGGGCATGCACTATTTGAATACTTGGGGCGGATACCGTCCAATATCGGGCGAAGAATGGAGACGTTTGCGACCAAGTATGGAGACGCACAGATCCAGTCATGGTACACAGCCGCGATGAGCGAAGCAGTTATAACAGTGCCTGCCCCAACCGCTGTCCCTTCGGCAGAGCAGTTGAGCAAGAAACGCTCGATGAAGCCAGTTCTAATCACGCCACTCGTTTCACGTCAGGGCCGAACGGAGGAGAAAAATGCACCAATACGGAGACAACCTCTCAAAATTTTCCCCACTCAGATAACCCTCACACATTTAGGAGGAAGGCCAATAGAAGCGGTGCGGGTTCCGGTAGGTGCGAATGACAATGCCTGTGCTATGAATGCACTAGGACTGACGAAGGAAGAGGATAGAGAATTAAGGCCGCTCTTCTTGCTATGGACAAGAATAGCGTTTGTAGGAATGGGGAGCCCAGTTCCAGAAACTGACGAAGGACTAGAATTGCGACGCCGCAGGGACAACTTGTTTTGGAGAGCTATAGCGACACGCTTTGGAAATCGCGTAGAAATCTTTAATGTTACACGGGATGGTGTAGCGGATCTCGTAGCCGTACACGAACATGCAGGTAGTATAGAAGATCTGCTAAATGGAACGGATTTCGCAGCCATACGCAGGCCTGAAGAAACGGTAGAAGGTCTGATGACGCTTACGACGCAGATTGCCACCCGTGGCACAAATACCACCGTACGCGAGCATCCCATACGGATAGCGTACGAAGGGTATCACTTTACTCCTGTAGTTGAGGAAGGACAGAGGGAGGAGTATATACGACGAAGAGACGCAAACGCGGATGTGCAGGGACCACCATGTTGCACAGCCGGATTACAGGGCTGGCGAGCCTGGGGGACAGATGCACAGAATCACATGCTCTCGCCATAGGCCCAGGTTGGAATTATGACGCTAAAAAGGTAACCTCTTGATGCTATATAATCACAGTGCAAAAGAAGTTGAGGCTATAATTTGGCAAAAGTGGTTGCATTGTTAACCTTTGCGATGATATAATTATAATTGGCAATGGCACTTCTCCGCACACCCCCTGGGTGGGTGGGGGTTAGGGATGGCATCCTATCACAAAAAGATTAAAAAATCGTTAATAGCGAAGATAAAAGCCAAATTATTCTAAAGTTGCGCACATCTATCCTAAATAACAAAAAGATTCTCAATTCGTCCTTTCGGTGCTCATGGGGTTCCCATTCAACGAGTTAAATGGGGCGCCCCACGTGCTCATTCAACGAGTTTAGGCCCCCCACTCGCGCCCCGGAACTAATTTTGTTTTATAACGGTGATTAATGAGCTAAGTCCATAATCGCTGATATCAACTGGCCTTCTACATTGCTAATATCATGATTGGTCTCATTTAAACTTGCTTTTATTTCTGCAATTTTCTGATCCAATTCTATCGGAAGCGACCATGTTTTAATCGCGGCAAGAAGGGGATGGATCGGGCCTAATTCACTTGGGCGTGTTTGCTCAAAAACGCCGATAATATTGCCTACATTTAAATCAATGACTAAGTCAGTGAGTTTCTGTAAGTCCCCTCGCATAGCAATCCAACTGCGGATTCTTTTATTTAAAAGAAGAGTCGCCTGAACTATGGAACCTTGGTCGTCTAGAAGTAGCTCCGGTGGGTTGTGCTGGCGGACAGAGGTAAATGCTTCCGTTAAGTCGAGCCTAATGTTACATAGTTGCTTCAATATTGTTGACGAAGAAGCCTCGGCATCGATTAGTTTATTCCAAATAGAGAGATTTGGTTCCAAATCAATCGTGGTGAAATAGAGGTCCGCGGTGTCGGCGGCGACAACAGCGTCGGCGGCGGCTACAGGGGCGACAGGAACTGCAGGAACGACAGGAGCTGCAGGAACGATAGGAGCGTCGAGAGCGACAAGGGCATCTGCGGCGACTGCGGCGACTGCGGCAACTGTTGCATCTGGATCGACAATGGCGACTGCGACATCTGGGGTATCTGCTGCATCTGCGGCTGCTCCAGAGGATTGAAGCATTAGCGTTGCGCAACTAAATGTTGCAATATGAGTTAAATATTTCATTTTTTCGTCTCAATATACAGGAACACTCATTCATAATTAGCATATTGATTGTTAACAAATGGTTAACGATTGGAACAGTTTTTTAATCTTTGATTTCGTTGCAAATGGCGTAAACAAAACCGCCTCTCCCTCCGTCGCGCAAACATCAAAGCCGCCGACCCTCTCCGTCGCACAACAAAGCCGCCTCCGTCGCGCAAACACTACCGCCGCCTCCTCACGCTGCGGCGCTCCCAAACGGCATAACCAACCTTCCGCACACAAGACTCACGCCCGTCGTCGCCTCGAACGAAATCGGCTGCGCATTTAAAAAGCGCACCGCGTTATACGCCGCCTGTTCGGATTGTTCAAACTGGTAATTCCACGAAATATCCTTCGGGCCCAGCACCACAAGGGAGCGACTCAACAGCGACTTTAAGAACGAGTTCTGCGCGCTGGTGCCTATCAAAATCGCCGTCTTGGCTCCCGAATATTCGCCAATCGCGTTCTCCATCAGCTGCGACACAAACGCTGTGAGCGTCGCGACTCCATCCAAAGGCGTCATATAATAGCAGTCCTTTGTATATGGAATAAACTTGTCGACGTCGCACAGCGCCGCAGGCACCGGCTTGGTTTTATTGGCGCGACACCATTGGTTCAAAACACTGCAGTTGATTTCCCCGCGCCCCCCCATGCGCCCATCCGTGTCGTCGGCTTGAAATACGTGCTGCGTAAACTCGTTAATGAGGCTCATCCCTGGACCAGCTTCAAACGCGATTAATTCCTCGTCCGAAACGATAGTGACTTGTGCCGCATTTGACGCATCGATTACCGCAATTTTTGCGCAATTGCGCAGGAGCTTCTTTTCCAAGGCGGCCAGAAACACGCCCTGGTAATACGGCGCCCCTATAAACGCGCCATTCCCTCCAGCGCTGATATCTGTAGCATGGAAGTCGTACACCGTTGGGATTTTTAGTTTGTTCGCTAGGATTTCCGCCGCGCCAACATATCGCACGGCTCGTCCTCGGACTTGGATCGGTTGGCCATACAAGCCGATGATTGAGGGGACTTCTTTCACTTTGTCGATGACCATTTGGCTTGCTTGCGCGAACCAGCACGAAAGTTCCTCGCTCAATTCACGTATGTTTAGTGGCGCCGTCGCTTGTAGGTGTTCTGATCTTTGTAATGCGAATAATTTTTTCCGAAGGGATCCTGAATATGGAAGGTACAGTGACATGCCGAAATCTACGATTTTGCATCCGTTCGTAAAGATCAACGATACCTGCGCGCCGTCCATATCTCCTGCGATTCCTAAGGCCCATAGAGATTCCATAACGAAGTCCTTCTTTCATTAGAGTTCCTTCGAAACCTTCAGAATCGAGTTTTTCGGCAGGAGGCGCGGAGCGCAGAAGCGGAGTGTACTCAAACGTACATGAGCATTCGAGCACCGAACCGACAAACCGAAAAATTGATTCTGAAGAGTTACGAAAGAACTCTATTAATTACTAGCCGAGTTCTCTAAGAGTATCATAACCTTTAAGAAAATCAGTAGGTAATATTATTAGGTGGGTTGAAAAACTAGCGAGGCGTGTAGTATAATATAAGTATAGCAAGTGCGTTTATACTAAATATGGAGCGGATGTATATGGAGAATGTCGTGATATACAAATTGCATGTGTTTTACAACTTGATTATAATGTTTGTTTCAGTTTTTCAAGCGACCAGCTGTTTCGGGAGCATTTTGCCGCCCCCAGAAGGGCGGCCAGAGGGGCGACCAGATGATTGCGCAACCCATGAGGGCCGTTCCATAAAAAGAGAGTTTCCTTTTGTTGACGTAAGCGCGCTCATTTCACACCATGGCTATAAATTTTTGGACACTTGCAAAATGGCGTATCCACCGTACAAAAAACAGTATGTTCAAGACGCTCTTTCGTCGACGACACAGCACCCACTTTACGCGCTCATGGAGAAAACGCGCAATTCGCATACGGCGCTGTCGTGGCTTGCGTTATATTGCCATGAAAGGGGGAATTTGCTTGCGAAGTGTCGCGAAGTCGCAATGCGCATAATGCTTAGCCCAAGGGTAGCTCCGAATCAGAACCTTCGTAATTTTTTCCTAATGATATACGCGGATCGCCAACCTTCGGAGCAAAGCCTCTGTGTGTGCGCACACCGTGCCGTTCGGTCTATTCTTCCTGATTTTTCGGTGATTAATGCCAATCGGCAGCCGCAGGGCCTGATTAGCTATACGCATGCCTATCTAGCGTTACAAGCTGAATTCGATAATTTCGAAATGTCAGAGTATTCCGCGCTCGAGTTCATAAAAATGTGCGCGGGGGTTTTTGTGGATCCAACGCTTGGGATGGCGCCGAACCCATTTGTGCAAAAGATACTGGATGCGCCGCGTTGGGCTGATATTGGGGCGATTGAAATACTAGATGAGCGTGAAGCAATTGATAACAAAGAACTAATAACTTTGTATAACGACTTGATCGACTTAAGTTACACTTCATCTGTTTACAGATTTTGGGAAGCATTCAACATAAAGTATGGATGCACTTCAATAGACTGGATAAACAGCGGGGAGTTGTTGACATCAACGCGAGACTTTTTCGATCAGGCAATGCTTTTACGCGATGGGAGTACTGTGTTTATAGAGTCATCCTCTGGGGAGCAATCTGGGGTTATAATATTTCCGTTGCGCTTGGATCTTTGCGGGCGCGTATTGGACGGGCCAGGGGCGTTTTGGGTGTTTGCGCCGTGGAAACTAATCCCTCGCAAGTACACGGCCCCGAGCACTTTGCACTCGAGCTCCTCCTTATTGCCCGCTCGGGGGGCGCGTGGCGCGGCGCGCGGCAATTTTGCAGTCCCGCAGACTTGGAAGGCGCACGTTAGCGTGTACCCCAGCGCAGCAAGAACCGTGTTCGAATCGCTGCATCATATTCTTCTCGAATCTTGTCAACATGGGGTGGGGTTCAAGGTGAACTATAGCCTTCCTGCGATGCGTTCACTGTATTTGTTTTCAATGTATAGCTTTGAGGTTAGCCAATTTGGCAAATGGATTACCATGTATCCTCATAATGATGTGCAATGTAATGTGCTGGCTGACTCAATAAACAGTTCATTGCTCGCGGCAATACGTTCGGGGGAAGTCAATCCAGCCACAGACTTTGTTCCTCTGGTTGGGGATGCGCAGTACGGAACGTCTGGAGGAGTGTTTATTCGAAATGGGGCGAGCCAGAACAGATATGTGCCAAGCAATGACGAACCGTGGTTACACGGAAACGTTACGTTCCACGGCATGCCGTATTATACGTTAAATGCAGACGACATACTTGTTGTGTTTAGCACTCTGGCTCCGTCTAGAATACCTAACGTGCCAATTGCTCATCCGAATGCGTTGTGTCCAAAGCATGTGGACGCCGTCAACAATGTAATCGCGCGAAGAGATAAAGTCAGCGAGTTTAACGCATTTCGGATTCGATATGGGCTGCTGCAGTAGTATGGGAAATTAGGGGCAAATCCACAAAGGGGCAATTATCTATATCCACCATTGAGTAAAAGTTTGCTTCGGGTTTGTCAGCTCCACTGATTCGCCTATCATCGGCGTAATCAAGCGGAAATGTTTCCCCGCAGCCAACTTTAGGATGCGAGCAATTGGTTCATTCCAATTGTGCGTCGATAACGAAAATTTTGCATAATGCACAGGCAGCAGAGTCTTCGCCTTGAGGTCTTCCGCAGCTTGTACTACTTCTTGCGGATGCATATGAATTTGGCTCCAATTCTTGTTATATTGGCCATTCTCCAATATTGCCAAGTCAATCTCCCCAAATCTATTCCCAATTTCCGCGAAGTGCGGCCCATATCCGCCATCTCCGCCGATGTACACCTTAAACCCCGACGGCGTCTCTAGCAAAAACGACGCCCATAACGTCTTATTTTGGTGCCTTCCTCGGCGGGACCAATGCCGGGCGGTCAAACAGTAAATATTGAATCCATCTATTTCAATGTTATCGTTCCAATCCATCTCAATTATTCGCGCTGGATCAATGCCAAACCTTTCGAGATGCTCGCCAACGCCCAGAGGGCATATGACGTAGCGAAAGCGCAACTTAGTTATGGTGTTATAGTCCAAATGGTCCCAATGATCATGCGTAATGAACACATAATCCAGTTCGGGTATCTCTTCTGGCTTGTACACATTGCTGCCGCGAAACGCCCGCGGAAAGCAAGGGATCGGCGACGAAACCTCGCTTAGCACTGGGTCAACTGCGATGCGATTGCCCGACATTTGTGTAAAATACGACGAATGCCCAAACCACACCAGCGCGTCCCCACGGAGGGCGTGCAGGTCCGTTTTTTTTGATGGAATGACAACCTTGCTCCTGCCCTGTCGCTTGGCAAGCTTGCGCAACACCTTGGACGCAGCGTGAGGCACATATGCTTTGAGCGGCAGGATGTTGTGAAAGTGCCCGTCCTTGTAGTTGCTAGATTTCTGGATTCGCTCGAGGCGCTTTCCTTTGGGGTCGCAGCCAAATTTAGGGTGCAGGATATGGCGTGCGATGCAAGTGGTGAAACATAGTACAAGTGCATTAATTATGATCCAGTATTTCATTTTACTTATGATAATGTGTGCTTTCGTGAACTAATATATGTGCCGACTACTTCACCTAACGCGGGGCGAGTATTTAAAAGGGATAGATCGGAAGAGCGTCGTGTAGGGAAAGAGTGTTCACTCTGGTGTTGTTCTCGGTGGG
>JAISXM010000101.1 GCA_031270515.1 Holosporales bacterium
CGAACGTTCGAGGGGGGAACGTGCCCATGGATAGTAGATAACTTTCCCTATTTGGATAATAGCACAACGCGAAGTATTTATACGAGAATTATTTACACAACACTAAATACAAATGAACATAGGCAACGTACAACTAACTATCCCCGTAATATTAGCACCAATGGCCGGCGTCACAGACTATCCATTTCGCAAAATCGTGAAAGATTTTGGGTCTGGCTTGGTGTGCTCGGAAATGGTTGCAAGCCGGGCCATTATCGAAGCGCTCAAAAAGCAAGCCGTTCGGGAGCGCTTGCGTTTCTTTGACTCGTCCAAGGAAGAGGCGCCCGTATCGATCCAAATTGTTGGAAGTGACCCCGCAATAATGGCGGAAGCTGCAAAATTTAACGAACAGCTCGGGGCCAGCATCATCGACATAAATATGGGATGCCCAGTCAAAAAGGTCGTTAATATCGATTGCGGCGCAGCACTTATGAAAAATGAGGTGTTGGCGGGCAACATTGTGCGAGCGATCGTGCGCGCGGTCCGTATTCCAGTTACGGTCAAAATGCGCCTAGGGTGGGACACGCAGCACCTGAACAGCGTGAACATTGCGCGCATCGCGGAAGCCGAGGGGGCGAGCGCAGTCACGGTGCACGGTCGGACGCGGGCGCAGTTTTATGAGGGGAGCGCAGACTGGAACGCGATTGGGGCGGTCAAGGATGCTGTGGCGATTCCGGTGATTGGCAATGGCGATGTGAAAACAGCACAAGATGCAGAGCAATTGATGAAAATGTGCGATGCGGTAATGATTGGGCGCGGAGCGTGCGGGCGGCCGTGGTTGCTGGGGCAGATCGGGACGGAGCTGGGCGGAGCGGCGGCTGAAGTGGGCGGAGCGGCGGCTGGGGGCGCGACGACTGAGGGTTTACGACAAGCGCCAGATGATGAGTTACAAAAGACTACTGGGGGCTACGCGACAACAGAAAACTATGCGACGGCTGAGGGGAATCAAGCAACGACAAATTATTTACAAAAAGGACCTGTAATAAATAGAGCGATACTTGTAGCCACCATACACAAGCACTTAGAGTTAATAAGGGGCACATACGGGGACAACAAAGGTGCCCTCCTCGCGCGCAAACATTTGGATTGGTACAGCAAAGGATACCCTGGTGCAGCTGCATTCCGCGCAACAGTTAATACTAAGGAAACATTTAATGAGCTAATTACGTTGGTAAATAACTTCTTTGGCACAGAGAACTGATGGACTGGACTTATCCTCAACGTGACCGCGCGCGGTGGCGCCATTTCAGCAGCAAAAACGCCAGCACAAAGCCCGCAAGGATGCACCCTCCAACGATTTGCATTTGCCCCACGCTGCGCTCCAAAAGGCGCCCCGTTTGGGGATCAAACAGGTAATCCCCGAGACAATACCCAAGCCCGCAGCTGAGCAATGCCCAAACCAAAGCCGAGACGAAGTTTAAAATGACAAAGCGCCTGGGAGCACTACCGCACAGGCCAATAACAATGGGGCTAACTGCGCGAATGCCGTAGATGAAGCGAAACGAAAGAATAAACCATGTGTCGTACTTTTTTAAAAGCACGACGGCACGCTTGAACTTTTCGTATAGCCTTGGGAAGCGCTCCGACAAAGGGCGACCAGGATGTTGGTGCAGGTAATGCCCGACATAAAACAGCACTTGGTCAATAAACAAAGTGCTAAAAAACGCGATGGCAAAAACCTTGGATATGGAAAGATACCCAGCCGCCGCAAGCGCGCTAGCACTAAGGATTATTGTTTCGCCTTCAATGAGCGCCCCAAAAAAGACGATCAAGTAGGCAATGCCGGGCGATTGCCGCAGGAAATCGATCAAACTTTCTAACACATTTACAACGTCTTTTTCAGCAGATGACTCATCGTAACAAACGCACCAACGGAACGAAAGAACAAAGTATGTTGGGTAGCTTTCATCAAAACAATATGTATCCAACTATAAAGCGTTACACATATTCGTTTGCCACTTTCATAGCTGTGAATAACTCCGTGAATAACCGTGGTATAACGCATAACATAACTTGTTCAAAAAACGCCTCCCCAACCAAGCCGTGGATAACTTTGTACTTTTGATAATCTTATTTATGCGTATTTCACAGCAAAACATGTTATTAACATACTGTGGAAAACAAACGCACAATTCAGCAAACGCAACAAATTTTGTTAATATGACGTGTGCAAAAGGCTGTGAATAAAAAAGTTATACACGTAATTCACAGCCCCAACAATAACAACAACCTTATTATATATATAATGATATGTTATGGAGGTGTACGGCATGTCGCACTTTTCTCAATTGAAATACGCCATAGTGGGTGCAACCGGAATAGTCGGACAAGAATGTTTAGCTATACTTAATAGTAGAAATGTACCAGCACACAATGTTTTTGCAATTGCTTCAAAAGACTCATGTGGCAAAGTAATTCAATATGGTGATACGCAATTAATTATACAGCACCTTGATTCGTTCGATTTTTCCCTGTGTCAGATTGCGCTTTTTTCGCCAGGAGCAAGCGTCTCGTCGGTGTTTGCACCTAAAGCGGCTCAGCAAGGTTGTTGGGTTATCGACAACACATCATTCTTTCGTATGGATGAGGATGTGCCCCTTATTGTGCCGGAAATTAACGCGCATGCCGTGGTGCAAGCAAAGCGGCGCATAATTGCAAACCCAAATTGCTCCACTATACAGATGCTGATGGCGGTGCAACCAATTGATAAAATTTCGCCGCTGCGTACTATAGTGGTATCCACGTATCAAGCTGTTTCTGGGGCAGGGCGGTCTGCGGTGCAGGAGTTGCAGGACCAGGAGATGGGGAGCGCCGTGGCTGTGCGTTTTGCGCGCCCAATTGCGCGTAATGTCATCCCGCAGATCGATGTGTTTATGGATGGAGGGCAAACCAAGGAAGAATGGAAGATGGTGGTGGAGACGCACAAGATCCTCAAGCCGGGGATTCGGGTGCTGGCTACGTGTGTGCGTGTGCCGGTGGTGCGGGGGCATAGCGAGGCGATTGCGTTTGAATTGGAGGATGATGTGCCCGTGGGGGACCTGGCTAAGGGTTTTGAGTCGTGTGCTGGTGTGGTGTATTGCCAGGATGGGCTTTGTACGCCGTTGGATGTGTGCGGGCGCGATGAGGTGTTTGTGGGGCGGTTGCGTAAAGATGGGCCGCGGTGGTATCAGATGTGGGTCGTGGCGGATAATGTGCGGAAGGGGGCTGCGTTGAATGCCATACAAATAGCAGATGTACTAGTTGAGCGCGGTATTGTTTAGGTATGTAGACCCACGCACAAAAAGATAGATTACTATATAGACATAATATATAGTCTACATTTGATTGGATCTCATGAAGTACTGAATCGGCACCTCTACCTGTACTGGGCGTTTGGCTACAGTAATGCCAACGGCCCCAAGGTACATAACTCCGGCGACCACTGCGACTCCAAGTCCAATCCATGCAATTCTATATATCATGTTTCCTCACGTATTTTGTTATGTTTACTTACGTATTCTGTTGCGCGCTGCGTATTTTCTCACGTACTTTTTAGCACGCACAGTATTACCTTAAGCGCTCTGTAGCGCGCTCCGCACCACCTCAAGCGCGCGCTCCTCGTTTTGTATTCCGCCCGCTTGCGCAATTGTCGCGTTGCCACCACCTCGCCCTCCGGCATTGTCGCATATTTTGCGGATTAATTCTTTTGCGTTGATGTTGCGTTGGTCCGCGCTCGCTACGCCCACAATTAACACAACTTGTCCGTCACAATTGCCAATCACTACGGCGACTCCATGTTCCATCTTGCGCTGTATCTCCTCGGCGCTGTCCCTAACTTGCTGAGGTGTGCCCGCATTTGTCCTATAAATCGCAAGCGTAACATTGCCCACTTGTTCTTCAGAAGCTTCAATCTTTTGTTGCAAACTTTGAGCCTGACGCAGCTGTTTGTTTAGCCGCTTGTTCTCCTGCGTTAGTTGCTCTATTTCATTCTGTGCCGTACCAAGCGCTGTGTCATACCAATCCAACAGCGCCAAGCCGCACACCGCCTCGATTCGCCTAACCCCAGCCGAAATGCCACATTCGCTGAGAATCTTAAACATGCCGATCTCCCCAGTATTCGCCACATGGAGACCTCCGCATAATTCCGTCGAAAAATACTCCTCCGCCGCCAGCTCCCCTAGCCGCACTACGCGCACAGTATTTGTGTACTTTTCGTTAAAATACGCCAACGCCGTTTTGACAAGTGGGTCATCCTTTGTGCAAACATTTGTTTTGCAAGCCAATGCCTGCATGACCCTTGCGTTGACGTTGTGCTCAAGCTCGCGGATTTCGTCATTCGTTAATGCTCTGTCAAACGTAAAGTCAAAACGCAACCGGGTAGCATCCACGGATGAGCCATGTTGATGTACATTTTGCGAGTTAAACAGCCGTTGCAGCGCCGCCTGCAACATGTGGGTCCCCGAGTGATGCGCACGAATGCGCGCCCTATGCCCATCATCAATCAGCGCCGTCACGCAATCGCCCGCCTTTGGTGGCGCGCCATCCACAGCGCTCCCTTCGTGCACGATCCACCCTTTGACCTTACGCACCTGATGCACGGCAAAATCTGCGTTGACCCCCTTCAGGACACCTTTATCTCCTGCTTGCCCACAGGATTCCGGAAAAAATGGCGTTTGATCCAGGATCACGCCCCACCTGTGCTCCTCAAGCTCCACCACCGCCAGCACATTCGCTTCACACGTCACATTGCCGTCGTACCAATCCGTGCTTGTATCCGGAATGCCGTCCAGCGCCAGACTTGTGTCTGACGTTTTGATCCCGAGCGTTCCGGCACTCCTGGAACTTTTGCGCTGTCCATCCATAGCGCGCTCAAATGCATCCAAATCAACGGAAATCCCTTTGTCCCTTAATATATCCACGGTCAAATCAATAGGAAAGCCATACGTATCATACAGTTTAAACGCCACATCCCCGGACAAAACGCTCCCCTGCCGCACATCCCCCAGCGCGTCGTCCAGCATTTGCAAGCCACGGTCTAACGTGTGCCCAAAGCGAGTTTCCTCCTCTTTGATAACGCTAACTATCCGGTTTTGGGCGGTCTGCAGCTCGCCATAGTGCTCGCCCATCAGCTGCACCAGCTTGCCCACCAGCTTATGCAACACGGGCTCCGTTGCCCCCAGTATGCGCGCATGACGAAAAGCCCGGCGAATGATGCGCCGCAGCACATACCCGCGCCCTTCGTTCAGCGGGAGGACGCCGTCCGCGATCAAGAAGCTGATCGCGCGGATGTGGTCCGCAACCACATTGCAGGAGTGGTCGTGCGCAGAGTGTTGTGCAGAGCTTTGCGCAGAGTCGTGCGCCGAGTGTTGCCCCGTCAGCGCGCGCACCTCCTTAATAAGCTCCGCAAACATATCAATTTCAAAGTTGCTGTGCTTCCCCTGCAATATCGCAGCTATGCGCTCCAGGCCCATGCCGGTGTCTATGCAAGGGCAAGGTAGGGCGCTGCGGATGCCGTCATCCTGCTGGTTATATTGCATAAACACAATATTCCAGATTTCCGTAAAACGGTCGCCATCTGCATCTGCATCTGCGGATCCGGGCGGGCCCCCATGCACGGACTCCCCGTGGTCGAAAAATATTTCCGTGCATGGCCCACAAGGCCCGGTGCTGCCCATGGACCAAAAGTTGTCGCTTGTGGCAATGCGAATGATTTTGGCGTCCGGAAAGCCCGTCAGCTTTTTCCATATGGTGTACGCGTCGTCGTCCTCTGTGTATATGGTGACGCACAGGCGCTCGGGCGATAGGCCAAACTCTTTGGTCACCAGCGTCCATGCGTAATATATGGCTTGTTCTTTGAAATAATCCCCAAACGAAAAATTGCCTAGCATTTCGAAAAAAGTATGATGCCGCGCGGTGTAGCCCACGTTATCAAGGTCGTTGTGCTTGCCACCGGCTCGCACGCACTTTTGCGCGGTGGTGGCTGCTTTGAAGGGCGGGGCTTTTTTGCCTGTGAAGTAATCCTTGAACTGGTTCATGCCTGCGTTGGCGAAGAGTAGTGTTGGGTCGTTTTCGGGGACCAGGGGGCTGGATGGCACGATGGTGTGGCCATTTTTAGCGAAATACGATAAAAACTCGCGGCGAATATTGTTTATTGTGGAGTCGAAATTTTGCATGAATAGCTGCCTTTACTGTGCATGTTGTGGATATAATTTGGGGTACTTTTAGTTTTAAGTATAATAAAGCGTGTTTAACGTTTTTTTAATCTTTTCATGATATAATAACCATCCCTAGCCCCCACCCACCCAGGGGGCGTGCAGTAGGGAGGTGCCTGCCCAATCTTAATTATGTCACCGCAATAGTTAACAATGCAACCACTTTTGCCAGTTTACTTCGGCAATACTTTTTGACTTGTGACGGTATAGCTACATTATTTCTGGCTCACAACTTGTTAGTTATAATTATGTATATTTCTTTTATCGAATGTTGCTAATCAATTTTCAATGCGATATAATAAATCTATAGAATAGCAGATATAGTCGGGGTATTATGGATAGATTGTGTATTTTTTATTGCATGGCAATTTCAGGTATCGGGATTATATTAACGAGTATTCCGCATGCGTCGTCGTCGACATTTATTGATCAGCCCTCCGCCGTTGAGCAGCTCCTCGCCGCTGAGCAGCCCCCCGCCGTTGATGTGCATACGCTTTCCGCTGAGTTGCAAGCCGCAGCAAGCGAACATAGCTGCATAAAAATTGATGAAAATTTATTGTTTCACGAGAAACATTGCCTGAAGAAACACTTAGTAAATGATGGCACACATATTAATTTAAATACCGTCGCAAACGGATTGGCGTTTTTCGAGCCGAGCGCGACTTACGCGGCCGGAGTATGCTTTAGCTTAGGGCTTGGCGTCCATCAGGACGCGACGAAGGCTATGTCGTTATTTGAATTGGTTGCATATCAAGGGAATGCTTTCACTCAATATGAGTGTGGTACGCGTTTGTACGATGGGATCGGCATCAGCATAAACACAACATTAGCCGCCATATGTTATAGAGAGAGCGCCAATAAAGGATTTGCGCCCGCCCAATGTAAATATGGCTTTTGCTTAGAGTTTGGCGAGGGCGTTGACGTGAATACAACGTTGGCTGTTGATTACTATAAAAAAAGTGCTGAGCAACAATATGCTCCTGGAATGTTCAGATATGGACTTTGTTTAGAGAATGGAGTCGCTGTCAAAAAAAATCTAGAATTGGCCGCCGCGTACTATAAAGCAAGCGCAGACGCAGGGGATGTGGTTGCGCAATTCGCTTATGGGCGCTGCCTTATGTACGGGATAGGAGTGGAAACAGACTTTATAGTGGCCGCCCAGTATTACGATAAAAGTGCCGCCCAAGAATATGCAGAGGCCGCGCGCCAGCTTGCTGCATTGCCGCCCTTTGCCCGCTTACTTGGGCAGAACGACACGCTTGCCGCAACGAAGGCGGTGTTAAGATACGTTATGAACAGCGGGGACGTCAGGCCAATACGCGCATTGTTGGCGTACGGAGCGCTTGAGGAAGAAGAGCGCACAACGCTGCTAATGATGGGAACGCAAGCCAACGACTTTTTCTGCGCCAAAACACTGCTGAAATGTTCCAAATCGGGCACAATCACCTTTACAGAAGATGCATGCACATGCGCACGTGGCGTGGTTTCAAGCAGCCCGCTCTTTGAATGGGAATCACTATAAAAATTGGAGGGGGATCACGTTGAAAGTTGAAGTTCGTTGCAATACCGTGGTCCCATAACAAACGATCGTCAAAAATGCCTTGCAAACAGGTTCTCAGCTGCTCATGCTTTTTGTGTTTTGTGTATTTAGGCTACATTTACGCGCAGGTTTGTATATCTCCGCTTGCTTTAAACTGCACACATCTGTATACTTAGGAACATGAATCAATTTGGTTGGGAGCACAATATGTTTACAAAGTTTTATATAGGATTGTTTTTTGGGTTGATCCAATGCGCTGGCTTTGCGAGCAGCGAGGATGAAAGAGCCAGGGATCTGGAGTGCGCAGTATGCCTGGCGCACGTATACCAGCCCCAAACACCCACAATTCAGTTTACAATGGACCAGTTGCTAAAGTGGCGTCAACTCGGCTGTAATCAACAGGTAGAGACGGCTTTAGTAAAAGGTCTAATGTCCTGCTTTTCGAAGCACATAATGGACCAGAGCGAAAAAGTAATGGACCAGTACGCAAAAGGTCACCTTTTCCTGTTCGTAGACCAAAGTTCACAGTCCACAATGGACCAATTAAAAGTTGAGACCATCGCCCAACTTTGGAAGCGCCAACAGGTAGAGACGGCTTTAGTAGAAAGTCTAACGTCCCGCTTTTCGAAGCGCATAATGGACCAGAGCAAAAAAGTAATGGACCAGGACGCAGAAGGTCACCTTTTCCTGTTCGTAGACCAAATTTCGCAGTCAACAGTGGACCAGTACGAAAAAGGTCGCCTTTTCCGGTGCATAGACCGAATTTCACAGTCCACAATGGACCAGTACGCAAAATGTCGCCATTTCCTGCGCGTAGACCAAATTTCGCAGTCCACAATGGACCGCTATAATGAGAAATACGCAGCCCAAATTCAGAGGCGCACAATGGGCCAGTTAGAAGAAGTTGAGACCATAGCCCAATTTCAGAAGCGCATAATGGACCAGTTAGAAGAAGTTGAGACCATACAACTTCAGAAGCGCCCAATGGACCCGTTAGAAGAAGTTGAGACCATAGCCCCATTTCTGGAGCTCGTGGACCAGTTAGTAGTTGAGACCACAGCCCAATTGCAGACGTTCGTGGACCAGAACGAATATAGCGCAAAAAAACAGGCCAACCAGGAGCCCTTAAAATATTGGCTAAAGGTTTCTCCTCCTTTAGTTGGTTCGCAAAGTGAAAATCAGCAAATCTATGCTGCAGGTAAAAAAGTAATCGATTTATCTCAGGTTGCAAACATATGCTTGTATGCAATGAAGAATATAAAACTAAACGCACTCCAGGGATATGATGATGGCAACAAGTATGATAGCAACAGTTTGGCTGAGAAGGTCGCGCTCTCTCAAATATACGACAATAAATACAGCTTAATTTTACCTATATTTGATTTTACAAAGAAAACAAGCAGAGGATCATCGTGCAACGTTATAATCGAAAACACGGAACGCGCGAGTAATGGCCGATTAAGGTGATGTGACGCTGGATAAAGTAATGGAGGCGCTGGATATAGCCAACAACAAAAGGACCCCCTGCGTATCAGAACACCTGCGCGCGATGTTGCACTTGCGTGCGCGAATGCAGCATCAATGGTGCTCCTTATTTTAGGTATTTTACGGCGCAGCACAAATCGTGTACCCTCGGATATCGTGATCCAAAACTAATAGGCAGCTATGTCACTTTTTGGCTTTAGCATTTTTCCTCAACGCAACAACACGCAGGACACACTCTATAAGTATTGGCGATTTCGCATAATGCTTATCATGATGGTTGGTTACGCCGCATCGTACTTTGTACGGCTAAATTTGTCGTTTGCAATGTTGGGTATGGAGTCTGACTTAGGGTATTCGAAGGGACAACTTGGCAGAATAGTATCGGTGTTCGGTGTTATATACGGTTTAGGCAAATTCATTAGCGGCATACTTGGGGACCGAAGTAAAACACGCACATTTATGTCCGTGGGCTTGCTGTTAGCCGCCGTCGCAAACATACTCATGGCCCGCGCCTCCAACTTGTATTTGTTGATCGTGATTTGGGCATTCAACTCATGCTTCCAATCGACAGGCGCGCCGTCTTGCGCCAAAATGCTCGCCCACTGGTTCAGTCCCAAAGAGATTGGAACGCGCTGGGCAATCTGGAGCTCATCACAGCAACTTGGGTTAATCATCATCAGCCTTGTGTTACCGACCCTCATCGCTTGGTACGGATGGCGTTTCGCCTTTTGGGGCCCAGGCGTTTTTTGTATTGCAATCGCTGCATTTGTATATTGGGGCTTGCGGGACGAACCACAGTCGGTTGGACTCCCCAGCGTAGAAAAGATGAAGGGCTTGTCGACCGCCGAGGACGACGAGTGCGCGCACCTTACCCCATTTCAGGTGCTAGTCACAAAAGTGTTGCGGAATAAAATTGTATGGGCAATGTGTTTGGCCAACTTCTTTGTGTATTTCGTTCGCATGGGATTTTTGAGCTGGGGCCCCACGTTCCTCAAAGAGGCGAAGGGATGCTCTTTGACGTCGGGGGGGAACTTGATGGCGATTTTTAATGCGGCCGGAGCATTAGGGGCAATCGCGGCGGGGCGACTGTCTGACACATATTTCAAAGGATATCGCGGACGCGCGGGGTTCTGCTATATGGCGGGGTTGTCGCTGTCCATGCTGGGCATGTTGTACTTGCCTTTTGGGGGGGGATCGTGGCTATCCCGACAGATGCCCGCATGCGTAATGTTTTTGGTCGGCTTTTTTGTCGCAGGGCCCCAGGCAATGGTCGGAGTCGCCGCCGTTGATATGGCGTCCAAGCGCGCGGCCGGCGCGGCGTCGGGGCTGACTGGGTCGTGCGGGTACATCGGCGGCACAACGCTTGCAGGGGCGGGCATCGCATATGTGGCAAGTGGCGTATATAAGTGGAATGGCGTCTTTATGTTATTCTTGATTGCGTCTGTCGTGGGGGCGTGCTGCTTTCTGTTTTCGTGGAACGTTAGAGCGAAGTCTTTAGATGTGTCGAAGCCCAAATTGGAGAAGGATAATCAAGAAAAAGCCGCATGAATAAATAATAAACAAAATAGCATGATTAAAGAAAGAACGGCATGATTGCGAAAATTACTGGCACAATATGATTGCAAAAATTACTGGCACAATAGATGAAGTATTCATCGACCAGGTTTATGTCGATGTGCATGGCGTGTGCTACGGCGTGCTGTGCTCCAAGCGCACAATCGCGGGCTTGCAAAAAAACGCCAGCGTAACGATGTGGATCGAGCACATCATTCGCGCGGAATCGCAGACGTTGTGCGGCTTTATGTCGCGGGATGAGCAGCTTGTGTTTCGGGAAATCACCAGCGTACAAGGTGTTGGAGTCAAGGCTGGGCTGGCCATATTGTCGGTGTTGGCTCCGAAGGATGTTGTTGGCGCGATATTGACGCAGGACAAGCGAGCGTTTACGGCCGCAGACGGGGTGGGCGCCAAAATGGCAGAGCGCCTTACGGTGGAACTAAAGAATTCGAAAGTCATCAAAACATTTGATGTGCTTGTCGACGAGCCCAGCGTGGTGGCGGATGCGGTGGGCGCGCTGGTGGCGTTGGGATACGAATATGGTGTTGCGCAGAGGGCGATTAGCGACGCTTTGGGGGCAGGTGCAGGGGCAGGTTCGGGGGCAGGCGGTCTCGAACCCAGTTTATCCACAGAGGCATTGGTCAGATCGGCGCTAGTAAAGCTATCCACCCAAAGTAAATAGACCTGTGGCGAAAGCTGCGTCAACACATTTATGTTGCGACTTCTAAAAAACGCCGCAATGTGGCACAATGAGGCGTTCCTAACCAAAACGACCTCTACATAAAAATGGCCGCCCCCAAAATAGACTCATCCCTTAAAAGCATTCTAAGCGTGACGCTGCCTATGATGTTAGCGGTGCTATCGTCCAATTTGATGAGCTTAATCGACAGGTTCATGTTAGCCGGATACTCGCTCGATTCGATGACTGCTGTTGTAATTGCCATGAATTTCGTTTTTACATTTACCTGTTTGTTTTCGGGGATCGCCAGCTCCGCAGAGGTCCTCGTTGGGCAATATAACGGATCCAGGCAATACGAAAGGCTCGCAGGGCCCACTTGGCAGATGATTTATATGTCTGCGTTTGCGTGCATTCCATGTGCGTTGGTCGCGTATTTTTCCGATTATTTGAATTTGTACCCTTCGTATTACGCAAAGGACGGCGTAGCATATCAAAAAATATTGTTGTACGTCGGAGCATTGCCGTCAATAAAGCTGGCGTTTGCATCGTTTTTTGTTGGCCAAGGGAAAACGAAAATCATCACAGTTTCAGTAGGAAGCGGGGCGATATCAAACATTGTGTTGGACTATCTCCTAATATACGGAGTCGGAAATGTTATCCCCGCGATGGGATGCCGTGGCGCCGCAATTGCAACGGTCATATCTGAATTTATTCAGGTATTTATACTGGCTGCAATATTCTTTTCGAAATCCAACCGGCAACATTACAAAACGCTTCAAAATCGTACGTTCAACAAAAATTTACTAAAAGAATGCATACGCATTGGACTGCCGGTTTCGCTCAGCGATTTCGTCATGGTGTTTGCATGGTATTTGATGGCGATCATCATTGGGCACGTATCAAGAGACGAGGCGACCGTGTATAGCATCTGCTCTGCTTTGTATGTGTTTTTCATATTTGTCGCTCGGGGCGTCAACAAGGGCACGGCCGCAATCAGTTCAAATATGATTGGCCGCCGCGATTTAGACTCAATTGAAAAAGTTCGAAAAACGTTCGTCAAAATATCATTATTATTCGGGGCAATATTTGCGGTTCCGCTTGCTATCTGTCCCGAGTGGCTAATTCAGCTTATTAGTATGGTCCCGGACGACATATCAATGCTATACCCAAAAATCAAAGTCGCGTTAGCGCTGCTGGCCGTCGATGTGACGTGCGAGACGCTGTTGTACTCGACGTGGGGCATTTTAATTGCGGGAGGGGATTCGAGGTACGCAACAATCGTAGACCAGGCGTGCTTTTGGGCGATCACTTGCGTTCCAATGCTTGTTTTGTATTGCGTTTGGGGATATGCCACGGTTGCTGTGCTGTATGTGCTGGCAACAACGTCGCTTGTGGCGTCTCAGGTTCTGTTGTACCGGCGCTATAAGAGTTTAAAGTGGTACAATAAACTTGTGTAATAAATGGAGTTGTTGTTTGCAATAGACGAAATAACTGCTTGTAACAATTGTTGTTTTTATAGTGATATGCGGTCCTGTTTATTTATCTCTTCTGTCCTGTAATTACGGACTTTTTCAGCTCGCCATTTAACGTCCGCACAATTGCATTATCTGCGTATGTATTTGACACATAAATTACAAGTCGCTCCTGCTGGGCGATAGATATTGCCGTCGTATCCATGATTCGAATTTGCCGTGACAAAAACTCGTCATACGAAAGCGCATCCAAAAACAAAGCGTGCGGATTGGCCACGGGGTCCGACTCATATATCCCTGCAACTTTTGTCGCCTTCAGCAATACATCGCACCCCAACTCGCATGCCCGAATGACTGCGGCCGTATCCGTCGAAAAAAACGGCTGCCCCGTGCCGCCTACGCATATAGCGACCTTGCCGGCCGTCATGCAGCTCCTGGCGTACTCGGCTGTGTAGAGCTCGCATATGGCTGGCATGGAGCGCGTCGACAGCACGACGGACGGCACGCCCAGCGCGCCTAACCCTGCGTGCAGCACCAGCCCGTTGATTACCGTGGCCAGCATGCCGATTTGGTCCGCACTTGTGCGCAGGGAGCGGTTGGCGCTGTCCCTTGTGCCGCGGCAGAGGTTGCCGCCTCCGATGACGATGGCGATGGATGTGCCTTTGTCGCGCGCTCTTTTGATGTCCATGGTCAACTTCAACACCATTGTTTTATTCGCGATACCAAAGCCAGATATCTGGGATAATGCGTGCTCCTGTTCGATGTAGGCAAGTTCGCTGTAGTTTTCTAATGTCGACAGGTCAGTATTAAGTGATTCGCCAGATAGCTTTACTAATACTTTGTTTATCATTGCATTCTCCTTAAGTGTTATTGGGATTCGATATGCGTTGTCATACAATTTGAGTTTTTATCATTGCCTGAGCTTGTATTATAACGGTTTGCAAATTATTTGTTCCGGGTCCCAGGAAACGAGAGGCTAACGGCGCGCAACCTCATCACTTTTTAACACGTTTGTTCCAATAACAACAGTTACATACTTTGCATGTGTGTCAATTACCCATTTCGCCAACGTTTTATCTCCCTCTTTTATAACCGTTGCCACAGGAATATGCGTTCCGTCCAACATTAAAACTTCTCCATGCACAAAATCATTCGATTCGTTCTCCACAAACGGTGTCTCGCAATGTTCGCTGGAGTTTGCATATTGGATTTTCAGGAAAGGGGAGTTCTGCCCGCATAATATTGCCTTTTGATGGGACTGGGACGAAATTACGGGAAACCTTGATTGAATGTGCGTTGCCAAGAACATAACGACAATTCCTTCGCGCTGGCCCTTTTGTTTTTTTTCAACAATGCGTCCAACTACTCCTTGCTGAGAAATGACGACGTCTCCAATTTTTATTTTGTCGCAGACGTCCGCAGGAGAGTACACCAGCGCAGTAAAAGGCATGGCTAAATTGAGTCGCGGCACGACGGTGATCGTTTCGAAGCAATGCTCTTGAATTACGGGAAGCATCGAGCGCAAATATGTATTCTCTTCTTGAAGTCGTTCATAATCGAATAGGTGATTTTCGTATTCTAATATTGTGTTTAACAGTTGGTGCTTTTCTTTTATTAAGTCGAGCTTATATCCAAACAGCGTTTTTACGTATGACAAAACATTGGATAGCTGATTCGTCACATTGATATATTTTGTTTGTAAAGGAATTAATGTCGAAAAATAGTAATTATGTTTATATGTGGAATATAAAAACGATGCAACACTAATAGCAAACAACATTACTGCTTTTGCAGGCACCGCTTTTAGTTTATGGAACAAGCGCGTCCGAGATGGTTTGTAATCTTGCGGAACTTGACTTGCGTGATCCTTTCCTGGCATATGGTGCGCGTGCTTAGTTGCATTGCTGCATTATTGATCCTCTGCTGGAATCATGATACACCGCACTCGAACCAGAAACAAACTGAAACTCTAGCTAGAAACAAACGGAAACGAGTCTGGACTTTTTCGGAAACGAGTCTGGACTTTTTTCGGTATTGAAACGAATTTGAACTTTTTCGTCTCAATTTATGAGCGGCTTAGCGGCATCCAGGCCCTGCTATCCCAGATCTACTTCAGGCTCTGTTATTTCGGATCTACTTCAAGCTCTGCCATTCCAGGCCGACTTTCAGGTTCAGCCAGCGATTCTATCCTTCCACTAGATGTAATGCCAGCAAAGTCTCTCTGTGTACCACACCCAGATCCCATATATGGATTCATTATATCCATCGACCCCAGACCCATCGACCCCAGACCCATCATCAGACCCATCGACCCCAGACTCGGCATCCCCAGACTCGGCATCCCCAGACCCGGCATCCCCAGACTCGGCATCCCCATCATACCCAGATTCGACGCCATCATACCTGGCCCCTCCAACATACCCGGCATCATCAACATACCCGGACCCATCATTGTACTTGCCCTCGAAAAATTGTCAATATTCACAGGACGTAATGTCGCTAAAATAGTGTCAAACGTTGGACGGCGTGTAGGATAAAAGCTTAAACATAGCGAAATAAGTGTTTTTATTCGTTGTTCCCCAAAAATTGGTTGTAACTCAACACGTGAGAGTCGTTCCAGCAAGTCCTTTCTTTGGTCCCCGCTAACGACGTATCTCTCTTGGTCGCTATCCGGCATTGGCTGAAGGACTTTAGATAAAAGAGATGCAAGAATTACACCATAGGCATAGACAACCGAAGCTTCAGTACACAGACTTTTTTCAGAACGCAATCGACCTCCATATAACTCAGGCGCCAGCGTGCGTCCTCGATGTCCAAGAGTGGCTCTCGTCTCTGTTAATATAGGAACTACGACGTCAAGGAAGACGGTTCTTTTTGCATCAACTTTGACGAAAATGTTGTTCAAATCCGGGAAAAAGTATTCAAGAGGGGATCCTTGTGCCTTTTTCCTTTCAATATCAATTACCGCTTCTTTAAAAATCCTAGCCAAGCGTACAGCGATAGACCACTCATCCTTTCTAGTTAATATTTTGCATATATGCTCGAAATCCAAGTATCCCATCGAGAGAAATTTTGTCCCAGGTTCGCCATAAATCGTTGTCAGATCAGAAAGGAGCTCGGGATTCGCTAAAGAAGGCGAATCCGGGTTATTCGACCACGTGATGCATGGCACATTGTTTTTTTCGTATAGATACAAACATCTGAGAGAAGAGAGTAGTGAGATAGCTCTTGGATTTTCCATATCGCTAAACATGGTAGGTGCGTCTGTGCGGTCTGGGTTGCTCGTTTCTGCAGAGTAGCCACTAAAAGTAATGGTAATTACTAATGGTAGTAATAGCCGTGCGTTCATATGTATCTCCTTATATTCACAAATAGATGTGATCTTTATACTTAAAGGATAACGAAACACTGTAAACATGTCAACATATAACGACACTGCATTCAGATTTTAATCATACGCAAATATGCATTCTCTTCTTGAATTGGAAGGCGTTAGTTAAGTCATAGCAGAACATGGTTATCGCAACAGTTTTTACTTGTGAATATCCCAGGGCGACCTATACTCTATTTCCATCTGTTTATAGTAATTTTTCCACATATTGCAATAGTCATTATTATTGGCAGCATTCTCAAATTCTAGAAGATGAATATTTTTGACCCTCCTCTCAATATCGAGAAGCGTTGGACGATCTGCAGGATCACTCTCTAAGCATTGCGCAATCAGGAATCTCATTTGTGTTCCTAACAGGTTTTCTATGTCGCCCATCAAATCTGTTTTTTGTTTCCCACTAATGGTGTACGACGCTTGTTTTGATGGATCATATTCAATTTTTGGTACGTTCTTCGAGCAAATTGACGCAACGATTACACCATAGGCATAGACAACCGAAGCCTCCGTACACGGACCTCCTCCGTATAGTTCAGGAGCCCACGTTGCTTCATGTTTAGGTGCGTCCCTCATCGCTGTGAATCGAGGTACTACGACTCCTAAACATGTGTTTTTTTGGGGATTTATTCTAGCAAAAATGTTTACAAAACCCGGAACAAAATGTTTTTGCGGAATCCCTCGTGCATTTTCTATTCTCATATCATCTACTACTCTTTTAAAAATCGTGGACAATTGTACTGCAATAGACTTTAGGTCCTGTGATGTTAACATGTCGCATACAAGTACATAACGCACGTCTTCTAGCGGGAACAATCTTATACCAGGTTGGCGATCACAATACATTGCAACATCAGCAGGCAATGTTGAACGCTGAGTCCACCACAAATGCTCAGGGACATCTGACCACAGAATGTACGACACATTGTTTTTTACGCCTACACATACATGTTGTGGGTGAGGAAGATTGACGAAGAAAGACGATATCTTCTAATTCGTCCAATGCTTTAGGTGCTTCTATGCCTCTTTGATTGCTCGTTCCTGCAGAGTAGCTATTGCAAACTAGGGCAATCATTAATGGGAGTAGTGACCGTGTATTCATATAGTATTCCTCTGTGCTTATACGGTGAGTTAATATCTATTGTAGATGATAGCGAAGTATTTATCTCTAGTAAATAGGCTCCTAGACTTCTGCTACTAATGCCTTATGTGTTCGGGTAATTGGGTCGCCACGCTAAATTGTAGTACCATGGCACACGCCCCTTGTTATCGACTCCGCACAATGATTTCTATCTCTGGCAGAAAATGGACTCTCCCCACGCACAACGAGCGCGACATCCTCACAATACAGCAAACGCACGGAGTGAGCGACATGCTGGTTGTGATTTGGACTTTTTTGTGAGAACTATTACAACCCACGCTTCTTCCACCATTCGTCAGTTTGGAATTCCTGTGGAAGTCTTCCCACGAACTCGTCGTAAGGATCATTTACTCCACGTAGGTATTGTTCTCCAAGTTCTTTGCGTATAGTTTCGTAGTGCTCATCTGCTAGTGATTTAGGCAACTTAGTTCCACAATAAGGACAAAAATCTATTACACCGATTAAATCTTCACGGCCAATAACGGTCACTGAAAATTCTCTAACCATTGGATCATACACATAAATTTGCCCAGCCTTTTTATTACTATCTAAGGTCACAAGATTTTTTAAAGAGTTGCAACAAAACTTAAAATCTTGAAAAAAAACGTCATCTGTCATTTTCTTTTTAATCCTTTCTTAGCAAATTCCGTCAATATTTTTCCTTTGTCTGGTCCAAGTGCCAGGGCGTCCTTACGAAAAATTTTTAATAAGAACCCTTTGTTTCTAGTTCTTTGAGAATCGCACACTTTTTAACCGTAGTAAAAAATAGCCACGACACCGGGGCCCCATAACAAACAAGTTGAAACTCGTTATCATGCAAGACCTGGATGAGGTGTAAAATGCGACTTGTTTTTATGGACAGGTATCGTGTATAATCAATAGTAGTGGTATGACAGCTTTTGGGGATGTGCGATGTCTTCGTTGTTAAGCCCGCAAATCGACTTTGTTTTTAAGAATATATTTGGTGTGGAAGGCAAAGAGCCGCTATTAATCTCGTTTTTGAACTCTTTGTTCAAAGGGAATCCAGTGGTTAAAGGCCTTACGCTGGGCAACACGGATATTTGCAAAACAAGGCACGACGGCAAATCCAATCGTTTGGACGTCAGAGCCACAATCGACGACGGAACGCAGCTGGATATCGAGATTCAATGCCACAATACGGAAGAAATTCCTCAGAGAGCGTTGAATTACCTGGCGAATCTCATGCCGGAAGTCATCAACGAAGGCGAGTCTTATGTCGTGTCAAAGGCGATCGGTAT
>JAISXM010000102.1 GCA_031270515.1 Holosporales bacterium
TGATGACGCTTAAAAGCTTTATCCCGGAATCATTCAGACTCAACTATACACTTTTGGCGATGCGCGAACAGTACTTAAAATCACTTTTTAGAATACCAAATGCAATTTGTGAATATGGAAAATGGCTTACGATAGAGCTATCAAATTATAAAAAAATCTTATCTCTTGGAAAAAAAGCAGACGATATATTGCTAGAAGCCGAATGGAATGGATACCTTAAGCCAACATATTTTCCTCACCTTATTGAGGCTGCGAGTCTGGGAAAATCTGAAGGTGTATACGTGACAGAAGAACACTTAACACATGAGATCCCAGGATATTGCGCACCTGGGCAGCAGAACGAGTATCGCCTATTTTTCAAAGGGGTGGAACGTACTAAGCCGATGTCGTCTGACGAATTAAAAGAAATGATTGCGCAGCGTCCTATATTTGTGGACGGTAGCGTAGATCCTGAATCTTATAGAAAATGTCGTGACAATAATGGAGTTATGTCTGGGCAACCCTGCAACGAATGGGCCAATCCTATTCAAAAAGCGTGGCGAGATGAATTAGAACAGCGGTATTCAACTGGACAAATTCCAGTAAGAAGATGAAGTCAACGTCACTCAGCGTATGCTTCCATAACAAACGATTTGAAATATTGCGTCAGTCTAACCCTTGTATTGCAACGAATTTCAACTTGTTTGTTCTGGGGGCCCCCGTATACGGCCATAACAAACGGTTTGAGCTTTGTTGTGTTACAAAGATTAGATTCGACTTGTTGCGAGAGCTGCGTCAACACGACAGAAATCAACGGCTCGAAAGGGCTTTCACGACAGGTCTATTAGGATAAAAGTTCAAATCGTTTTTTATTAACGATCCAGTTCTACGCCCTCCAATTGCAAGTATAGCAACCAGCGCTCAACTTGCCTTTTCGGACGCGTCTAAAAATCCCTTGAGCCAATGTATATTGAATTCCCCGCGTAAAACATCAGGATTCTCGATCAGCCGTTGATGCAGAGGGATTATTGTCGCGACCCCATCCACCACAAACTCATTCAGAGCCCTGCGCATCCTTGCCAAGCACTCCTCACGCGTCGGCGCAAACGCAATCAACTTCCCAATCAGGCTATCGTAATAAGGCGGAATCACATACCCGCTATACGTATGGCTATCCACGCGCACCCCCAGCCCCCCCGCCGGATGGTACATCGTAACCTTCCCAGGAGACGGAAAAAATGTGCACGGGTCCTCCGCATTGATCCGGCACTCAATCGCATGCCCGCGCACGACAACGTCCCTCTGCGCGATTTCCAGCGGAAACCCGGCTGCGGCCAAAATCTGCGACTTGACCAAATCCACGCCCGTCACCATTTCCGTAATCGTGTGCTCAACCTGCAAGCGAGTGTTCATTTCCATAAAAAAGAACTCGCCATCCTCGTACAACATCTCAATTGTCCCAACTCCAATGTAGCGCAGCTTTTTCATCGCCTTTACTATGAGCTCCTCCACCTTGGCACGCCCACGCTGCGGCAGCCCCAAAGCAGGCGCTTCTTCCCAAATCTTCTGATGGTTGCGCTGCAAAGAGCAATCGCGCTCTCCCAACGTAACAACATGTCCTTGCTTATCCGCCAGGATCTGAAACTCTATGTGCTTTGGCGCCTTAAGGTACCGCTCCATATACACGGCGTCGTTCCCGAAATTCGCCTTCGCTTCCGTCCGAGCAAGCCTATACGCTTGCGCAACGTCGTCCTTGCAGTACGCGACCTTCATGCCTTTTCCGCCCCCTCCAGACGCAGCCTTTATCAGCACAGGAAACCCAATTTCCTCCGCTTGGCAAACGGCGGCGGCTTCGGAGGTGATCTCGCCATTGCTTCCGGGGATAACGGGCATCCCCAGCTTCTGCATGGTAGACTTTGCCGTAATTTTATCCCCCATCAGCTCAATATGCTCTGGCGTTGGCCCAATAAACACACGTCCATGCTCCATAATCATCCGAGCGAATTTCGCGTTCTCTGATAAAAAGCCGACCCCAGGGTGTATCGCGTCGGCGTTCGTAATTTCCGCTGCGCTCATTATGGCGCGCATGTTCAAGTAGCTGTCCCTCCCCGCAGGCTCTCCTATGCACACGCTCTCATCTGCAAGCCTTACCGGCATGGAATCGTCATCCGCCGTGGAGTGCACGACTACCGTTTTTATGCCAAGCTCTTGGCATGCGCGCAAAATCCTCAAGGCAATTTCCCCGCGGTTTGCGATTAGGATTTTAGAGAAGAGTTTCATATTCACCAACTACATTTAGTTTGCTTATAAAAAAATTAACTTGTTTATTACGCGCCCCCAGTCTCCTCAGCAATAACGACAAGTGGCTCATTATATTCCACAGGCTTCTGATCTTGAAACAACACAGCAATAACTTTCCCTGATTTAGTCGCTTTGATTGGATTAAGCACCTTCATAGCCTCGATAATCAGCAAAATCTGCCCTGAGTTAACGACGCTGCCTTCCTTCACAAAAGGAGGCGCTCCTGGCTCTGGTGACATATACGCCACGCCAACCATAGGAGACAACACAACCCCGGGGTGCAGGCGCCAGTTCGTCTCTTTCGGTTCCTCGGGGGCAGGAGGCGACGGGGGCGCAGGGAGCGGCTGTGGTGTGGGCGTGGGGGCGGGCGCAACAGGCTGCGGCACCGTCATTGCGACAGGGGCGGTGGTTTGCCTAGATAAATAAATGCGACGACCATTTTCTTCGTACTCTATTTCGCTTAGGTCGTTCTCTACCAAAACTTTCGCTAGGGATTCGGCGGTGATGTGCGCGTCATGAGTTGGGGGCGCGGCTGAATTGGAGGAGGAAGTAGGTGACTTACACGCCCTAGCAAGTTCATTTGAAGAAAAATCAGATGATCCATCACACGCCCTAGCAAGCTCATTGGAGGACGAAGCTGATGATCCATTAGCAAGCTCATTTGACTCGCTAAAATCAATCTTTTCGTCGGAACGAGAATCGGCTCCATTGCCGGTAGATTCTTCCATTTTGTTCTTATCCGCCATCATATAACAAGTCGTAGACCAGCACCCGCGCGAGTATAGCGTTTTTGTGGGGAACTTAGCAACGAGGTGAAAAAGTACATCCTGGGCGTCGGCCCCAAGGTCCAAAACCTTGTCTACGAAAAATTAGGTTTTACGCTACGCTGCCCCCTAATAATTCGACAATGTTTTTGTGTTTTGTCTACTCTAGTATGCCTTTAAGCTCATCATGCATCGAAAGATTGCTGGCCACAATGCCGTCGCCATAAGGAGACACCGACCCGCCAGCCTCCTTCACAAGGATCTCCCCTGCGGCCGTGTCCCACGCATTTGTGCGCGCATCGAAGAACGCATCCATCTTGCCGGACGCGACAAACGCCAAGTCTAAGGAGGTCGCCCCAAAGTGACGAATCGCCCCAATGCGTTTGGATATCGCGTTCAGCCTCGCATGCCCATCATCCCTGCCACGAAACCCAAACGTCGACCCCGTTGCTACGATCGCCGACGCCATAGCGCGACGCCCAGACACACGAATGCGCCGATTGTTGAGGAACGCCCCTGCGCCTCTTTCGCCCCAGTACAGCTCATTCGTGATTGGGTTGAACACAACCCCAGCGATCACTTCATCATGATGACTCAGCGCCACAGACACAGCAAAGTGCGGGATCCCATGCAAAAAATTCATGGTGCCATCCAACGGATCAATTATCCATTTATAGCCGCCATTTTGGTCAAACTTGGAGCGCGGTTGGCGCGCGGGCACCTCTCCGCGCTCTTCGCTCAAAATATCGTATTCGGGGCGCGCCTTTGACAACTCATCGATCAGCAGCCGCTCAGAACGCTGGTCCGCCGTCGTCACAAAGTTGCCGAAGTCCTTTGCGGAAACTTGCAACTTTTCCAGTTCGCCAAAGTCTCGAATTAGACCGGTCGCTGCCTTTTGCACGGTTAAAACCATTACGTTCACCGCAGCAGATGAGCGAGAAGAGATACCTAACATGATAAAACCAGCCTATTCTTTTGCGCGCTCCACATAACTTCCGTCTGATGTGTTCACAACGACACGCATCCCTGAGTCAATGTGTTGCGGAACCATAATCCGCACCCCATTGTCCAACACGGCGGGCTTATACGAAGAGCTCGCCGTCTGCCCCTTAACCACCGGGTCAGCCTGCTCTATTGTAGCGATGATGGTTGCAGGCAACTCCGCGCTCAGCACTTTCCCTTCGTGAGACATCAGCTTCACAATCATGCCATCCTGAAGGAACACGGCGGAACTTCCCAGCACATCCTTGTCTAAGTACACTTGCTCGAACGTATCCTGATCCATGAACACCAGCGTATCCCCTTCTGCGTAAAGGTACTGATAGTGCTTTTCGTCCAAGTATATGCGCTCGATTTCCCCAGCGGAGCGAAAACGCTCATTCAGCTTGGTGCCTTCAAGAACGCCCTTTAACTCGGCTTGGATGTACGCTCCGCCTTTCCCAGGTTGAACATGCACCATCTTTACGACGACCCACAGGCGCCCTTGGTGTTCGACAACATTGCCGATCCTCATTTCGTTTACACCAATCTTCATTTAAGTCCTCTTCGCTAAACTGTCATGTACAACATATTTTTTTCACGTACGACATATATATTTTTTTGCGGAACAATTTATACAATTATCAAAACAATTTTTTTTGCTTCGATTTTACATTTCCGACGAAACAAATCGTTTCCCATGGGGCCTATTCAAATCGTTTACTCTGGGTCCGGGACACACGGAAAATGGGGCCCGGGATACACGGAAAACACGCCATCTATACCTGCCCATAAAAACAATTTGAATTTTTACCCTCACTTAAGCCTTATAACACAACAAACTTCAAATCGTTTGTTATGGGGACCCGGTCTATATACAGAATGGTAGCGGAGGAGGGACTTGAACCCCCGACACGCGGATTATGATTCCGCTGCTCTAACCAACTGAGCTACTCCGCCAGAAACACAGTAAATATAGCGAGCAGACGGCACACCTGTCAACCAAAGATCAAAAATTAATAGAAAGCGTCATCGCCAACATTTTCACTACGAGTTGCATATTCTATCGGTTCAATGTGGGTTTCTATCGGCTTAATCGGCTCAACTTGGGCATCCATCGGCTCAACTTGGGCATCCATTGCGCTAATACCTGCTTGTACAACTGGCACAGTCTGATTTTGCAGAAATTGTATGCAAAATGAGTTCTGAACATATACTTAAATTTGCAAAATGCCCGGGGGGACTGATCAGTAACATAAAATCATCGCAATATTAACGATTTCGTAACAGAGTTATGGCACGATCGCACTAGAGCGTCGTTTTATAGGTAAATCATGGAAGGGTGGAAGGGATGGCGTTTTAGCCAGTGTTTTTTCGATAGAGCTTTGTGTCTTTCCGCGCTGTTTGGCACTGTTGCGGCAACATCATGTCAAGGTAATGCTACTGCAAATGTAGAGCAGGGTGAGGCGTTGCCTCCAGCTGTAGGTACAGGGGCAGAATCAGGACGGGTTGATACGTTGCCTCCAGCTGTAGAGACAGGGGTAGAAAGTGCAGAGCAGGGTGGGGCGTTGCCTCCAGCAGCAGGACGGGTTGATGCGTTGCCTCCAGCGGTTATTCACGATTTTATGAATGCTTGTACTGCATTCGCTAGTGCGGCTGACGCGCAGGACGCAATGTCAATGTTTATACAGTTTGCGCACAGCAATGCAAAGAATCCAGACACAGAAACGTCACGAAGTCTTGTAACGAAGGCACAATCTTTGCAGAGGTATGGTTTTTC
>JAISXM010000003.1 GCA_031270515.1 Holosporales bacterium
ATAAGTCGCATATTATCGATATAATAAGGCTCCGGATCATGTGGCAACGTTGCCATGTAACACTCTGTGATCGCGGCCTTGCGTTTTTTGATAATGTTCTCGCCCAAGATCCAGATGCCTATCGCCTTCGATACTACATAAGACTCGCCTTCGTTTATGACTTCCGGCATGAGATTCGCTAGGTAATTCAACGCTCGTTGAGGAATTTCCTCCGTATTGTGGCATTGAATCTCTATATCCAGCTGCGTTCCGTCGTCGATGGTGGCTCTCACATCCAAGCGATTGGATTTGCCGTCGTGCCTTGTTTTGCAAATGTCCGTGTTGCCCAGAGTAAGGCTTTTAACGACTGGATTCCCTTTGAACAAAGAGTTCAAAAACGAAATTAATAGTGGCTCTTTGCCTTCCACACCAAATATATTCTTGAAAACAAAGTCGATTTGCGGGCTTAACAATGAAGACATCGCACATCCCAAAATGCTATTATACTACTACTATTAATTGTACACGATACCTACCCATAAAAACAATTTCAATTTTTCTCCTAATCCAGGTCTTGCATGATAACGAATTTCAATTTGTTTGTTATGGGGACCCATTTTAGTGGCTATTTTTTACTACGGTTAAAAAGTGTGCGATTCTCAAAGAACTAGAAACAAAGGGTTCTTATTAAAAATTTTTCGGAGGACGCCCTGCTTTCCTCCAGAGCATGGCTTGTGTTATCTCTCTAGTTTTGCAACCATTGATTTGGGGAACGTATATAGATTGGGGGATGGGCGTGCTGCTGTGCATAGGTTCTAGCGCGCGAGCGCATCAATGGCGCAAGCTTTGCTGGTGCGTCCCCCTGTTGTGTATGAACGCAGAAGGACGCCTGCTTAGCGTACATCCTACGTCGGAAGCTGCTCTGAAAAAAGAGGAAAAATTCCTCAAAAAAGTCGCCAAAAGAATATACGGGACAACTTCTCCTTCTGATAAAGCGCCAGCTGCAACCGAAACAAACGTTTCAGAAACAGAAGCGTGCGACATAAAACTTCCGTCAGAAATTTCAAAATTAGAATGTTTGGATATAAATGCGACACATGTCACAGAGGTGTCCCATAACGAACAGCATGATGGAATGTCCGCAACACAGGCCCCAGCTGCGAATGTCGCAACAAGCCAATCACTTGCTACCACAGGCCAACCATCCTCTGCAACAGGCCAATCACACGCGGGAACAGGCCAACCATCCGCAATCGGCCCAAACAAAGAGTCAGGCACCTTGCGTCCGACATCCTTGAAGAAAAACGTCCCGTCGCCGCGTTTTGTCGGCGTATATGTTGGAACGAATGGCGCCGTCGTATCTCCATGTTCCGACGCAGAATTGTGGAGCGTAAGGTACAGCCCGATCAAATCGGACGACGCGACAGCCTCTGCAGCCGCACCTGAGAACATAATCCAGGTAAATGCAATCAATCATGATATTGCCAGTATTTTCTACGGCTCTTACGCATATAAACAAAGTGCATTTTTGCTTAACTTAGGATTATTTGCTGGTTACGACCATCCATTGTCACGACTATTTCGTATAGGCTTGGAAATTCAAGGCAATGTCGGATGGCGCGACAGTGAAATCACTTCGAATGGCGTGTATGGGCAGCGGTCGGATAAATCTCCTCTGAAGACCATCACGTTTAACGGACAAACCGGGATGGAGGTTGACCTTGCGTACACGCGCCAGACGATGAGCCATCCGTACGCGTGTTCTCTTTTGCCGCGTGTTGGGATTCTGTTGTCCCACGGAACAATGTTGTTTACGAGATTTGGGGTCGAGTGCACGAATATTAAAATTATGGATCACCCAGAGGCGTCCAATGATATTAAGAAGAACCCGAAGCATGATTCCGACACGATTTTTAATGGACATAAAGCTGCGATTGTTGCGGGAATTGGTGTTGAGGCAACTATAAATAATCAGATCTTTTTGAGGATCGAGTGTTCGTATTCCAAAGGGAAAAACATCGCAATTAAACAGGACGTCCTACAAAGTACGCCAGATGAAAGGACTCTGGAGGAGTTTAACGTTACCCCGCGGCAAGTGACGTTTGGGTTCGGTGCGGGGATTCGTTTTTAGGCGCAATGGCGGGACGTTTATTTGATAGAGACTAAGCCCCCATAGATTTAAATGAATCGTAATAACACAAATGTATTATTATAAAAGAGGATAGCGATCAGCCTTTATAGGTGGCCATACACTGGTCTGATCATCAGCAGGAAAAAGTACATCTGTCTCATCCATTGAAGGAACAAAAATCGGAGACATCGGATATTGAAATATGGAATCATCACTCAGGGGCATTGGAGCAACAACTGGAGCATCCGGGACGGTAACCCATCGAGCTGGTACAAGAGCTGGTATAACCCGTGGAGCCGGCTGCTCAGTAAAATCCTGAGGAACCACACTTTGCGAACCGTTCATTGAAGTCGCGGCAAATGGTTGAAGTATAGCATCCGCATCAGAAGAATGTTGCAGAGTAACAGCAGGTAAAGAATAATTGTTGTTCTGTCTAAAACTGTGCAGTATGTTTTGTCTAAGCCTGCGCTGTAGGTCCTGCGTAGACCTGAACAGTCTGTTCTGTTCAGACCTGAGCCGTATGTATCTTTTCACGTCGAGGTCAGTTCGTCCCACAACAAAAGTCGCAAGTTTTGTCCATCGTGGCCCAATCCTCCCGTACAGATCCCACAATACGTTGCCTTCTGCTTGAGTTATGGGAGTATGATTACTACTGGATAGATAATGTTTGTAACGTTCTCGGCATTGACGGGCGCGTCTTCCGGGCATACGCGTGGCAACATATTCCCAATTAATACTACTCGCATTATTGTCTTCAAGTGATTGAACAATCTCGATCAACGAATTATCTTCTTCCGGAGAGAAACGAGAACGTGTTTCTTTTCGTGTATTGGCGAATAAAAGCATCGACGGCACCAATGCTGCTAAAACAAATGTGCATAACAAAATACGTATCATTTTAATCCCTAAAAATAAAATATATACATCTAATGTATTAGTGACACGTTTTTAGAAACAAAGCAATCTGCTGAAAAAATGATGAGTTGATACGCCGGATCCCCAGCAAAAACGATTTGAAATTCGTTGTATTACAAAGCTTACACTAGGATAACTCTTCAAATTGTTTACCATGGGCAAGTATACTTCTAGCAAATAAGGCGCGGATCCGTTAGCAAATAGGACGCGGATCCGTCGTGTACAAATGAACCAACCTTTCGTCTGCTTTATCCGGAAAAGGCACATCAAGTATCCGCACTCGTATCAATATAACGATTTCTTTGACTCGATCTGATTTATTTAAATTAGAAAACGCCTCCTTTATTATAGGAATATCGCCAAACACAGGATGTTTGAACCGATCATGCGTGGACGAGATCTCCATAAGCCCGCCCAATACTGCGACTTCTCCGTCTTTCAGGCGCAGCACAGAATCGATTTCCTTAACTTGTATGACTGGAATCTCCGACGTCGGCAGGTTCGTCCCGCCTGCGCTTTTCATTGCAATTGCAACAGACGGATCCGCCACATTTTTCACCAAGCTTGAGATCGTTGGGCGCAAAAACAAGATGACGCTTTGGCTGTCCTGATCTATGGCCGGCTGTACGGCCATGACAAGGCCGACGGGCACTGTTTTTATGTCACTCCCCAGGCTGATGTCTTCTCTATCACTTTTGGAGTACAAATGTTTACTGTAGTTCAATTTGAAATACACATGATTTTCTGCGACCTTGAGTAGTGCACTTTGGTTGTTCATAACCGTCAGCCTGGGGCTGGATAACGTGCGAGTTTCTCCGAAATATTGCAGAGCTTTGATTAGTCCGGCGATTCCGTTGGAAAATGTTTTCGTGAATTGGAAGAATCCAGACGGTGCAATCATCTTTTTCGTCCCAGCAGCAATCGCATCCGACGCCGCCGATGCTGCCGACGCAGTTGCTACAGTGGACGCAACGGTTCCTGCGGCTCCTGCCACCACGGCTGCCGCGGCATCTGCGGCATCTGCGGTTGTAGCGCCGTCTGCAGCAACAGATGTGCCTGTCCCTGTTGGGATTACGGTATTTTCAAACACAGACTCCCCTGTTGCGTCTTTGTTTTCGTAGTTGATCCCTCCATAAGTTTTCGAGGCCAACGTTTGCCCTTCTTCTTTTTCGAGCATTCCCCAATTTATTCCACTTTTAAACTCATCATTTAACGTGACTTCGATGATTTTTGCTTCGATTAATATCTGACTACTTGCAGACCTTTTTAACGCATCAAGATATTCTTGCACGCAATGATGTTGTTCCGAATTGCCTCGAACCGACACAATGCCTGCGTGCTTATGTATGGTGAACATGGGGACGGCCCCTTCTTTGTGCGGTTCGTTCGCAGAATTATCTGAGGCCAGAAGTGTTTGCAAGTTTATTTCAAGTTCTTTCCAAAAATCATTTTCGCTATTCATATTTACGGATGTATTCGAACCATTTCCGCTTCCTGCCACAATTTTCCCATCCGAATTCGCCACCGAATGCGCAAAAATATCCGTCCCAGAGGAAATGCGGTTTTCACTAGAGCGAGTCAGGTTGAGGAACTGCACGTTGTAGTTCCTGTTATACGGAGTGTCCGGCTCAACAAAGAGCATGCCGTTACAGAGCTTATAGCGAAGCTTCGCCAGTGCGCATATGCTTTCGAGGACGTCAATGAACGGCTTTTTTGTTGCCGCAAAAGGAATGTATATCCTGGGGTTCTGCAGCCGCTTATCGATTTGCACGTCGATGCCCAGCAGTTTACATGTTTGCTCCAGTGCGATGTGCAACGGCAATTCCTGAGATATATGCAAGGATACAGGAGCTTTGAACGACGCAGGGAGTCGCTGCTTGGCGGATTGGGCTCTCGCTTTAGGAACAAAGGGCTGGTCTTCTGGAGTCGTCAGCACGCGAAAGTCGTCGGTGTGGGGCTCTCGCCCAAGGTGGGAGCGCACAAAATGCTGGCAGCCAGACAGGAACGATAGAGACAACAACAAGGCGCAGTGTGCCAACGCGCAGGAGGAGACGTTGTCGCGCAGACCGAGCAGACGTATGAATGCAAAAGGCGCGCGAAAGTTGAGCTGCGATATCGAAGTAAACAACAACCGGAGCATGGAACATTTTAACGATAGAGTGGAACATCTGAACGTGAGCATGGAACATCTGAACGTGAGCGTGGAACGTCTCAAAAGTAAAATAAGTCTAGTAATCAAGCGTTTTCCTCACATAAACAAACTTTCGGGATTTGGACGCCGCACGCCGCACATTCTCAGCACTTTAAACAATGTTACCCCATTAAGGATAAATGTAGTGCAATTTTTCTAAAAATAAAAGACAGTGCAATTTTTCTTTGCCTCATAACTTTTTCTTGAGGCCCCATATACCGGGGACCCATAACAAACAATTTGAATTTCGTTGTAATACAAGGCTTAGGTGAGGATAAAAATTCAAATCGTTTGTTCTGGGCAGGTATAATCAATAATTTGAAGTTTGTTCTGGCTTAAGGTTTCCTGTAATAAAAATTCAAATCGTTTGTCCTGAGATTTCGGTACATATCCAAAAAGTTGGAAGTCAATTTGAATATTTTTTTTGTTCGGGTCTAGTAACGTTCACGGCTGCATGCTATATTTCCCGACAATGGCCTTCAATAAAACTGGATCCACATGGCAGACGTATTCATCAAAGGACAAGAGGGACGCATTGAAGCACGGTACCTTCCTCCGCGCACAGTTCATCACCCCGTTGTGGCAATTTTGCACCCACACCCCCTTCAAGGTGGACGCATGGACAACGACGTTGTAAAAGCAATAGGCAGCGCATTTCATCAACAAGGATTCGGAACCTTGCGCTTCAACTTCAGGGGCGTTGGCAGGTCCGAGGGGGTTTACAGCGGAGGCGAAGGCGAGCTCAACGACACAGCCGCAGTCATAGATTGGGTTCAATCGTCCCAGCGCGTCGCTCACAGGTTATGGGTGGCGGGGTTCTCTTTTGGCGCATGGATCGCTATGCAGCTGCTGATGCGTCGCCCTGAAATCGAAGGGTTCGTCATTGCAAGTCCTCCGGTCCACGCGTTTGATTTTAATTTTCTTGCACCTTGTCCTGTTTCTGGGCAGATTTTATATGGGGACCATGACTCAATCGTGCCAAAGGAGTGCGTCGATGTATTGGTGGACAAGTTGAATGGTCAGCGCGGAATTAGGATTACGTATGATGTGATCGGGGATGCGGATCATTCGTTCAATGGGCAGTTAAACACACTTCAGGAGCGCATTGATTCGTATATTGGGACATGTTTGCCGACATATTTGGATGCGAAGAAGATGCGCGCGATGGATGTGTAGAGTTTTGCAAGTAACCATATGTAAGCCAAGTAACCATATGCAAGCAATGTGTATACCTTTCCGTAAAAACGATTTGAAATTCGATCACGATAAAAATATTGAGCCACAACAATCTTAATTTTGATTGCGACAAAAATTCAAATTGTTTTTACGGAAAGGTATATCCCGGGCCTTTATAATAAACAAGTTGAACGTCGTTGTGGATCAATGTTTTGATTGCGACAAAAATTCAAATTGTTTTTATAAGTGAGTATACATTATGAACTGGTCTGGAGTTTTATTCATCAACGGAGTCTTATTGGCGACTCTAGGCTCGTTGATGTGCGTGCCAATCGTATTAGAGTTTTGCATCTCCGGGAACTTCCCAATTGACGATTTTTTGTTGCCAATTGGAGGTTGTTTCTTCATAGGGCTGTCGTTAGTTCTCTCCAACAAAACCTCAGAAACGATCCAAATCGACACAACAGACGCCTTTCTGCTGACTTCGCTAACGTGGTTTATCATCCCCGTGTTTGCGGGCCTTCCATTTTTGTGTTGCGCCCCTCTGAATTTGTCGTTTTTTGATTCGTGGTACGAAAGCGTATCAACATTAACCACCACTGGATGCACCTTAATCCGCGATATATCGGTCATGCCAAGCTGGATAGTTACATGGCGCTTCTTGCTGAGCTACGTCGGCGGAGTTGGCATGATCCTCATGGGGATGATCGTCCTGCCCATATTACGCATAGGTGGCATGCAACTTTTTCGCACAGAATACTCGGATCGCAACGAAAAGATCCTGCCCAGCGTGGCTCAAATCGCGACATGGATCGTTGGCGTGTATTCCGGGCTTATCGCAATTTCCGCGGTATTGCTAAGGTTGTCGGGCTTGTCGCTTCGGGATTCCGTGTGCTACGCAATCTCCACCGTGTCGACCAGCGGAATTCCGACATATTCGAATTCGCTGATGTCGCTTAACAACGTGTGGAGCGAGGTCATCATACTGGTCGGCATGATTCTGGGGGGGAGTTCTTTGCTTTTGTTTATTAAGGGGTTGAAAGGCAATTTTGGCGCCGTAAAAAAAGATATTCAACTCAAAGGTTATTTAGAAACGTTGTTGGCGTTCTCATTAATCACAACGTGGCTGCGGTGGTATAACAGCGACCTCTCGCTTTTTAACAGCGTTCGCGAGGGCGCACTGAGTGCCGTTTCTTTCATCACGACAACGGGGGCGTTTAACAGCGATTACGAAAAATGGGGACCGTTTGCCATGTTGCTGTTCCCGATTATGAGCCTTGTTGGGGGTTGTACGGGGTCTACGTCCGGCGGCATAAAAATATTTCGATTCCAGATCTTGTTTACGTGTGCTAAGGCACATATTCAGCAATTGCGATGTCCGCATGGCGTTTTTATTCCGGTATATAATGGGCAAAAAGTAACGGACACAGTCGCATTTTCAGTATTTGTGTTTATTGCACTGTATATTATTACGATTTGTAGCGCGTCATTATTGCTTGCGTTGTGCGGCTTTGATTTTGAAACATCAGTTTCGGCGGCGATTGCAACGGTTGGGAACGTGGGCGCTGGCATTGGGTCGCTAGTCGGAACAGGGGGCGCCCCGTGCTCAGTGGCGGTTGGGGCGAAGATGGTGCTGATCGTGTGCATGATATTGGGCCGATTGGAACTGCTGACTTTGTTGACTCTGTTGTTGCCATCGTTTTGGCGAAAATAATGGCGCGGACGGTCGGATGCGTTTTTTGTTGTGGCGACCTTTTGCTGGGTTGTTTTCTATATTTGTTTATAAAAATGTACAAGCGTGTATCGAATTAGAAGAGACAGAGTTCCCATAAAAACAATTTGAATCTCTATTACTATAAAAACGTTGATTCGCTAATGACTTCAAATCGTTTATTATGGGCCTCCTGATCCTGTGCCTATTCCATGGAATCGTCACTACGCAAGCTCGCGCTCACCTGCGAATTCATCATCCGCTCGGTTTGCTGTAATAGCTCAAATGCAGTTTGAATATTTGTCGTGTTTTGCAATGACACCCTAATTAAATCGAGTATTTTTCTCCTTGCTAATACAACGCAATCCCCTCGTGGATGAATCAACTCATTGGATATACTTGCAAGTTCATCACGCATCTTTTCTTCGCCTAGAGCTAACGCTTCCATTGCATTCACTGAAGACAAATCGTAAATCTCAGAAACGGCGGGCGCTCTGTCCATGTCGTTCAATGCCAACATTCGCTTCATTTCAGACACACGATCTAATATTGAAATCACGCTGCTAATGCACGACAACCGCTTCTCGGCGTGCGAAACCTGAGATTGCGCGATCCCAATGCGCGCCACATACTTGCGGGACGATCGCCCAATATCAGAGTCATGCTTTCTCTTTTTGTTTTCAAGTTCAGTTAGATGAGCTTGGCATTGGGTATACTTTTCCTGAAATGTCGTCCGCCTAAGCATAGCAACGTCGCGCGGAGTGAATTTCCCGTTGTTAAGCTGGACAAAAACCTGCGGCTCACAGTTCACAACGCACCAAGACATCAGCCGCGGACTGTAATTTTTTGACGCAAGGTGAGCTATATTGTTTCCGCTAGAATTTCGCCACTTACCTGACCTGACATCTACCATTTTATTTTTCGACATCTGTACCAGCTTAGATACGCCAATTGCTGCGTATTTTAAGCTTTGGTACGCAATATGCACCGGCGGAGGCGCCATCCCGGCGACGGTCGACACAGCTTGATCCAGCAAACGCAAGCATTGTACCCCGTCGCTAAGTTGAGATGGGTCACTTTGCGAAAGGGACATTATTCGTGACAAAGTAACCGAATCATTCGCTAAGTCACCCCGCAGTTGCTCCGCTCCTTCTCTATCAATTAATTCTCGTAAACTTCTTAAATCATGGAAATCAACCCGCGTGCGCCAATCCATCAATTCTTGACGATGATGCTCGAACATTTGTCTATCATTAGGCGCATCCTGTCCATCGGAGTCTCTTTGGCGCGTTGCGCTAAATACCTCCCTTCCACGCCTGCAGGATTGCTGTTGGGGCGCAAATTCTTGACCGCTGTGTTCAAACTTATCATTTGATCCATCAGAGTCACATCTTGACGTAACTACGCTCATGCGTCTGGGTTGTGATTGCGGTTGTGTGGGGGCTGCGCTAAAACTCTGCCGCCTTGGGACTTGGCCTTTAGCGAACGAGGGGCGCACTGGAGAAGCGACCGCGCGTTTGGGGAAGTAAACTGGAGTCGCTTCGCTGGAAATCGGATCAGAGTGCTCACCTCTGTATTCTGGATCTGACTGTCCCGCATCAAATTCAAGCAAACTTGGCCCAGGGGTTATGCCCCTAAGACTTCCCGTATATTGATCATTCATTGCCTGCAACATGCTTATGTTGGTAATGATTAATCCAAATTTAATAATATTCTTCATTGCAAACCTAAACTATACATTCTTATTATGTTATTGTAGCTCGGTTTGTGTTAACAAAACGTTAATGCAGTAGAAGAATGTCCGTATTTTTATCAAATAAAATTATTTTTATGATCGTATTAATTTGACTCTATGAATGTCCGCACACCAACAACGACGTCCTCAACGTATCCAAATCGTGAGCAAACTCCGCATCGCTTTCACACAGCTCAAGTACTTTCTTCATCGCGTAAATAACGGTCGCGTGATCTTTCCCGCCAAATTTGCGTCCAATCTCCGGGAGCGATTTCGCCGTGAGTTCTTTGCTCAAATACATGGCAACCTGACGAGGGCGAACAAGGGAGCGAACACGCCGCGACGACAATAGATCCGCAGTCTTTATGCTGAAAAACTCGCTCACGCGCCGTTGTATATCTTCGATCGTAATGTACCGTTCATTTGACCTTAGTATATCCTTCAACACCTCTTGGGTTGACTCCAGGGTAACGTCCCGTCCCACCAAAAACGAGTGAGCCATGATCCTGTTTAACGCCCCCTCCAGCTCGCGCACGTTTGACGTGATCTTCGTGGCCAAAAAGTCAAAGACTTCTTTGGGGGCACTCAGGTTCAGCATCTCCGCCTTTGATTGCAATATCCCCAAGCGCAGCTCGTACGTTGTGGGGTGGATATCCGCAACAAGGCCCCACGCTAAGCGAGACTTCAGGCGCTCCCCGATGTTCTCCAGGTCAGAAGGAGACTTGTCCGCGGATATAATGATTTGCCTATTGTTGTCGACTAACGTGTTAAATGTATGAAAGAACTCCTCCTGTGTCGTTTCCTTTCCGCCAATAAATTGGAAATCGTCAATCATCAAAACATCCACAGAACGAAATTGTTCCTTAAACGCCATTGTGTCGTGGTACCGTATTGCACGAATAAATTGGTACATAAACTTTTCCGCAGACATATATACTACGCGGCGACTTGGGGACTTTGTCGAAATATTCCAGGCAATTGCGTGCATTAAGTGCGTCTTGCCTAAGCCAACGCCTCCGTACAGGAAAAGCGGGTTGAATTGCACGGATTCAGATTCTGCGACCCTTGTTGCGGCGGCGTATGCGAATTCGTTAGGTTTTCCAACAACAAAGTTTTCGAATGTGAAGCGCAAATCTAGGCCGCACTCGCTTGCCTCCCCTTTAGTGCTAACACTTCCATTTCCGGCATTTCTACTTTCGGCATTTCCAGTTCCGGCACCTCCTACACTTCCGCCATTGCCTTTGCGATTATCCGTATGCCTGTGCCACGTGTCGTCGTGTTTTTGGGGCGCGCCGCAATCATGATAACCCTCCTGCAGTGCATTATCCGCATTTTGCTCCTCAGCCGCAAGCAGCGGCGCGGGGGACGCATCGTGAGCGTCATCGCTGTCGACCATTATGTCTATGGACACGAGTTGGGGAACGTATTTTTGCCAAGTTGACAGCAAAACCTGATTGTACTGAGTCAACAAGCGGTCGCGTACGATGCGCTGGCGCGTGCGCATGAGCAGAAAGCCGTCAGCCAAGCTGATCGGGGAGGCTTTTTCGAACCAACTACGACAGCATCCTGTTCCGACATTTTCTGCAATATCGGCGAGGATGCTTACCCACAGGGTGTTTATATCCGTCAACGCGGATTTTGGTGCGGATTCGTACTTCAGCATGCGCCTTTGATAAATTGAAACCCAGTCCCAGAATCTGATAGTAGTACATGTATGCGGTTTTTGGGTACTATCTTCTTGTCGTTTTTTCGCGGTTGTGCAACGAATTCGAAATTAATTATCGCTTGATTTTTGGACGAATCTTTGAACCCCTGTTCTATCCCTGCCCATAAAAACAATTTGAGTTTTTGTTACGAGCAAAACCTTGTAATCAGACAAGTTTCAAATTGTTTATTATGGTCAGTATCTTCTCAACATTACCTGTAACACGGCGTTGCGCATCAGCATATTATTTGTCTGCACTAAGCTTGTGATACGTCACTGCTTTGGATTCATTAGACCTGTTACGAACGCCCTTTTGAGCCGTTGATTCCTGCCGTGTGGACGCAGCTTTCGCAACAGG
>JAISXM010000014.1 GCA_031270515.1 Holosporales bacterium
GACTTGGGGCGTATTCTTTTAGGAGTGCGTCTCAGGATGTTCCACCTAATGTACTTGTCGATGGCGAAGGGGGGCGCTTGGTGTCCTCTCCAGATTCCAGCGCTTACGAAGGGGGGCACTTGGTAGATTTGAGCTTTTCGGGTGACATTTCCGACTTATATAGGCTTAGGAATTCGTGCCTTGAGTACATACGCCAAAAAACATTTAAAAATAAAAATGCTCAAGTTGTTGATTTATCAAAAGCAGATCAACGTGACGTATATAGCAAGTTTGCGAGTGGTGTATTAAATGCGATGGCTGATTCATCGATAAAGGTGTTTAACGCTCATTCCTACGAGGGTGCTCTGAATGGGATGAATATATCGGAACGGGCTCTCTTTGCGTTTTTGTGCGGCACAACAGAAATGATACTATTAAAAGCGGATCCGAATTCTACTAACAATGCTAGTGCTGATCGTCCTAAGTACTTGGCAAAGACTCAGGCATCAGGTGAGAATTGGATTAAATTCATTGAGTTCTATAATAACTCAGCGGATCGACGACGCCAGTTGCGAAGTGAAGAAGTTGTTCCAGAAAACTTAAGTGACTTCATTCTCATGGCACTGGAACAGGTGCTTGAAGTCGGCGACACTAGCGATAGTCTCGCGCGAGCCACGGAGTATTTGAGCAAAGCCCACAAGATAGCAACGGGACAGTCCAAAACCTTAGGTGACTTAGGCACAGGGTATTGGCAAAATCGCATATTATCATTGCTAGCATTTTGTTCCGTAGGAGATGTGCAAAAACTTAGTTATGACGAATCGCGTTCTTTTCCTGCGTATAAAGTGCACGATTGGTGGCCTGGATTTACAAAGAGCAACCGTTGCGTAACTTTATGTCGCAACCAAGAGTTTGCGTGTTGGATGACGCTACTTGGGGATCTATCAGGAACGAAATGCGAGGTGCCAGAGAATCAAAAAAAAGCCTTCGATATCCCAGATCTGCGATACAGTTTCCGTACAAGACTAGAGGACGCGAGCAGGCAAGGAGACTTCCAGTTGGTTCAGAAATGTGTGGATTTAGGACTGCACTCAGATTCGCGTGATTTGGTTTCAGCCTGTGTAAACGTGTCAACACAAGCGGCGAATATTATGACCGCATGTCAAGAGTTCGCGATTAAACCCGCCAATGATCCCCCTTCGGATCACAATGGTCCTTCTGCTACTGATGTCGAGCGTAATAAGATCTGCAACGGCATACGTCAAATGCGTGTTCCTGCGTGGCCTGTATCAATGGATTTCCAGCGTATAATAACGGATCGCGACCTTCAGATGTTTATGAATCAAAAAGTCGCTTCTGAACGTGAGAAAACGTACCCAGCAGCAGGACGTGGTTTGAGGAATATGATTGCCGTAATTGATATGTGTTTGACGCATCAAATCGACGGCTCGCTCTTCGATGAAGATGGGCATATCGCGGGAAATGCGAACGCCGTAAGTTTCGTTGTAACGTATGTTAACGAGGACGATAAAGATGCTGGTCGTTTGCCAGATGAAAAAAAGGCAGCTGAGGCAGCGAAAAAAGTTGATGACGCTGCGAATTATTTGCAGCGCCTAGATCAAGAATTCCGCTCGTTTTTGGGAAGGCTTCTGAGGCCGACGTTAAGTTCTACAGATACAAATGCAACGAAAGACAGATTGACGCACATGAAGGCACAGCTAGAGGAATTATTGCAGGATAATTTTGAAGCAAATGTTTATTCAGAAAAGGAGTACCTTGATTGGCGAGAAAATGAGTTGTGCCTAGCATTTTGGGGCGGGCACGTCCTTTTCGATACACGTCAAGATGCTGTTTGTGAAGAGATAACTCGCAGTTTAACAAATATAGATCATCGTTATAATTACAGCACTTGGGGAGATACGGCTGTCCAACGATTTGAGAAACTTGCGAAATGCATAGAGGCAATTCGTGTGGCTGAGCCTTGGAAGAGATGGAGTGTGGATAATCTGCCACGCTACAGGATGATGGTGATTGCAGCGAGAACAGCGCTACTTGAATTTTTTAGTCCTTTAGATGGACAGAAGCCGACGGAAGCAGAGCTAAGAAATATGTCTCCTATTGCGCGCAGCACACTGGCAATGTTTTATTTTTGGTACAAGGTTCAACATTACTGCTTGAGAAAATATGGAGGCGTCGCGTGTCTCTTTATTAATACATGCGATTCGGAAAGAGGACAACATACGCAAATACAGGAAGAATTAGAGTTGAAATATAGCGTCGCCGATCGTTCTGAGTATGCCGTAGCTCTGCGAAAATGTATGAAAGGTGCGTTGCCTCATTTATTCCCGATACTTAACGGTAGTTACCGTGAGTACTTTTATTCCTGCTCAAGCTGCTTATTTTCGTCCCTCGTATATTACTGTTGGTTTTTTAATCTGCAACATTTTTACCATAACGACAAACATCAAGAGAACCCCCGTTATCACTATGAGATGAATATACCAGATGAGCGCTATGGCGAGATTAATAGACTATTCATGTCAATATTTGGCGGAATTCCTTATTCATATAACGACTCCGACGTAAAATCTACGTATTGGGAACAAGTAAACGACGGAGACGATGCTGAAGCAGTTGTTAAATCTGTAGATTTATTTGGATGTGCAAACGTTTATGACTTCTATGACGAGTCTAAGCAGCGACATCTTCGACGTGTTATAGCGCATGGGCAGAATGGAGTGAATTCAAGTATTCCGCCTCATGTTGATGTCTTAGCCCTTACATATCCGAGGCTTTGTACTCTTGGTGATCACAATAGTTCAGTGGATGGCCTTTTGGCACGTGCAATATCGGACCCGTATTATAGAGAGTTCGTGGCAAGAAGAATTCAACGCATATCATACGATGATGATAGCTTATTTACTAAAAAAACAGATTTTGATAGTAGGAAATTTGGAGTCGAGCCCAATATGTATTATTCCATGATGCTAGATCGGTGCGAGTCGTGGAAGAATAAAGAAAAAGAAAATAGTAGAAAGAGTGCCAGAGAGAAAAAAGATCCGAATTATTGTAGGGGAGCCGTTACTCCAATAGAATCGCTGTTTTCATTCCGAGTTATTTCGTTTTGTAAAGAGCTAAGTCAGCACATTGGAAATAAAGTATTTTGTCGTAAGTCAGACTGGAGTGAACGTATCAACCCAAAGTTCGTACTCCATCATCGTCTCTCCTACAAACATGCTGAATTAGAGGGCCCAGGTTCAGATGGGACCGACGTCAGCAACCGTCCATTTTTCTTGTTTTGTCAACAAGATTATTGGGTGTCTGATGACGGCCGGCTGTCTGTTGTCCCGACTTTTGTTGAAAAGGAAGCGTTGGATTATAGCGCCCCCTTGAGATTTGACAATAATTTCGTTTGTGTTGACGACAAGCCACTTTGGGACACTGCACTTACGTTGGCTCGGCTGTATTATGCCAAGATAGGTAAAGATAAAGTTCCTGATATTAGGCCCTTTATTGAATCATGTGGAATCTCGGTGAATAAGATCCCACGTGGATCATCTGATAAAGATAACGGAGCACATGGATTTGCGAAACAAATATATAAGAGCCAATTCGTTCAAGATCTGTATGCCGATGTGATTCGTTTGGCCAATGCATACTTTAAGATGTGTAAATACGCGGCCGAAGGCGACTTTAATGAATCAAATTTCCCGGGATTGAGTTCAGACGACGTAGTCATCTTGAAGAGCGCAATTGATGATTATGATGCGTCTGATGGGGATGATGAGCTAACGTCGTATTTTGATACATCTGAATACGATTGCTGCACGTCATTGCCATACATTCCGAAAGTATATGAATGTGCATTTAAGCAAGTCATGCAGCACATGAAGACGGCACATGTGTGGCGGGAAAACAGGTGTGTCCTCGAAGCTCTAGAGGCACTCGCTTTTTATGAATTGGGCACATCTTTTTTCGAAGCAAGCTTTTCTTGTGTGGAATGCAAAAAGAATGGAGTTTACATAGACCTAGACAAGCTGTTGGCTTAGAGGGGAGGAGGTACCCTGAGAAAGGGATGCAAACTCGGGGCCTAATCTGTGGTTAGGTCCCGCCGTTAACCCTAGCGTTTCTGTAAAAAAGCAACCGCATCCTGCGCTGCCATGCATCCCCTGCTTGCTGCGACGACGGCTTGCCGATAATGCTGATCCATAACATCCCCTGCTGCAAAGATTCCTGGGACAGACGTCCTGGTCCTTCCATCAAACGTTTGAATGTACCCCCATTGGTCCACTTCAACCGTATCCTGGAACGCCTGCGACTGGGGTTCGTGCCCCACCGCGACAAACAATCCGTCAACATCTAATTTATGTGACTCCCCGCTTTCGACATTTTCGACATTAACGTGCGTCAACTTTTTGTCGACTCCGCAAATCTCCGTCACCACAGAATTCCACAATATACGCACCTTCGGATCATTACACAACTTGTCTTGTTGGATCTGTTCCGCTCTCAAAAAATTCTTCCTGTGTATTAGCGTCACCGAATCCGCATGCCTAGCCAAGAACAGCGCATCCGACACCGCCGTGTTGCCGCCACCAACGACAGCGACGCGTTTGCCTCGATAGAAAAATCCGTCGCAAGTCGCACACGCGGACACACCGTTCCCCCGAAACTCGTTTTCGCCCTTCACGTTGAGCCACTTGGCGACCGCCCCTGTTGCGAGGATCACGGCATCCGCCTCGACCTGCGTTTTTTCCCCACAGCAAAGGAATGGGGAGGCTCCTCTAATGTGCCGCACGGACTCCATGACAATGCGGCAACCGAAGCGCGCGGCTTGTTGTCGCATGTGCTCCATCAGTTCCACACCCGAGATTGCAGAAGAAAAGCCCGGATAATTTTCCACTTCGGCGGCTTGCGTGAGCTGCCCTCCGATGTGCGCACCGGTGAATAGCACCGGAGCGTAGCCCGCCCGCCCCGCATAAATGGCGGCCGTGTAGCCAGCGGGCCCGGAGCCGATGATTACGATGTTAGCGTGCACGGTTTCCTCAATTTGTTAGGGGGCTGGAGCATTCAGACGCACCTTGGTTTGTTAAAAGTCTGGAACATACTCAAAAGCACATTGGTTGGTTAAAAGTCTGGAGCATATTCAGACGCGTCTTGGTTGGTAAAAGTCTGGAGCATATTCAAAAGCGCATTGGTTGGTTAAGAGTTTGGAGCATATTCAAAAGCGCCTTGATCGGAAACGTCATCCGGGGCGGTCACTTCTCCAAATGCAGCATTGCTCGCCTGATCATCAGCTTCGACTACGTTGTTTGCGTTACTATTAACTTCATCAAACGCGTCGGCTTGACCATTGGCTTCAAACTCACTTACTTGCCCATTTGCTTCAAAAGCACCTGCATCAGTAGCCTCAAACGCATTTACTTGCTCCTTTGCCTCAAAAGCACCTGCATCAGTAGCCTCAAACGCACCTGCATCAGTAGCCTCAAACGCACCTGCATCAGCCTCAATAGCTCCTGTTCCATTTGCTTCAAACGCACCTGCGTTGAGACTAACCTCATCAACAGCACCTGTTTGACCATTGGGCTCAACTGCACCTGCATCAGGCACCTCGCTATCACCATCAGCGTCAACAGAGTTTGCTGCTCCATCCGCAGAGGTTGCTGCCCCATCCGCAGAACTAGCGGACTCATCAACAGTGCTCCCTGTCCCATCATCGCCGCTCGCTACCTCATCAACAGAGCTCCCACCAGCTGCAACAGCCCCCTTTGGAGCATCGCCCTCCGTCCCTTTGTCTTGGATTGCTTGGATCATAATGCTTATGCGAGATTGCATCCCAGCCGGAGTATCCTCGTTCTTGCTGATTTCGTCAAAAGCCTGCCTAGCCGTCACAAAATCCCCCAACTTGAACGCAACGACCCCCTCAAGCTCTTTGCTCAACAAAGCAAACCCGTTATCCGAACAACGATATTTGCGCAACAAAGTAAGCAACTCCCGCCCTTGAGCTTCGTCAATGTCCGCGGTCTGCTGCAATTTCGCGTTAACGAACAACACAGACACCAGCTCCTTCATGTACGCAGGAATGGACTGCTCCAACACCGACAAATAAATGCCCTGAATTTCTTCCGCATTCTTCGCAAAATCCGCAGCCATCAGCGTCGCCGCATGCGACAACTTGGCCAGCGCTTTGTACGCGCCCCGATACGTAGAGCCAATGTGCACCAACAACCCAACGGCGTCCTCGGTCTTCCCTTGCTCGATCAGCTGCTGAGCGTTGACAAAGCTCGCGGCAACTTCCTCGCGCCGCTCATTGTCGTATTTCTGCCAGAACGCAAACATCACCGTTCCGCCCACCACAAGCGTCATCCCAGCGGAAATAAGCTTGCCGTACTTTTTCCACAGCTGCTGGTAGTGCTCCATCTTCATGTCGTTTTCGACGTCGTTTAAAAATTCGTCGAAAACCTTATCTTGACAACTGCAGGACGCTCCACTTCCAGACGCAGGCTTTAACCCGCAAGCTCCGCCCTTTGCGCAACCATCGGATTTGCCATCGCTGAGCCCACCCTTTGGGTTGTCCTTTTTGCTAAACTTAGAGCTGTTTTTTTTGATAACCTTGCTCTCGTTATTTTTGCTCTCGTTATTTTCGGAGCCGCCATTGGGACCGTCCCCCGAGTTGCCCCCAGATGTGCCTTTTGAACGTTTGTCTTTCATGTTATGCAAATAAAGCGAACCACTGTCTCAGTCTAATAAATAAAGAGCGTTTGCGCAACACTATGAGTCGCGAAAATCAGGGAGTCCTCACGAAAAATTTTTAATAAGAACTCTTTGTTTCTGGTCCTTTGAGAATCGTACACTTTTTAACCGTAGTAAAAAATATCCACTAAAATGGGTCCCCATAACAAACAAATTGAAGTTCGTTATCATGCAAGACCTAGATGATGAGAAAAATTCAAATTGTTTTTATGGGCAGATGTTTTTATGGGCAGATATTGTGTACAATTAATAGAGGTAGTATAATAGCATTTTGGGATGTGCGATGTCTTCGTTATTAAGCCCGCAAATTGACTTTGTTTTTAAGAATATCTTTGGTGTGGAAGGCAAAGAGCCGCTGCTCATCTCGTTTTTGAACTCTTTGTTCAAAGGGAATCCAGTAGTTAAAAGCCTTACTCTGGGCAACACGGACATTTGCAAAACAAGGCACGACGGCAAATCCAATCGTTTGGATGTACACCGGGTCCCCATAACAAACAAGTTGAAACTCTTTGTCATGCAAGACCTGGATGAGGGTAAAAATTCAACTTGTTTTTATGGGCAGGTGTCAGA
>JAISXM010000074.1 GCA_031270515.1 Holosporales bacterium
TTAAAACTTTAAAGGTCTTTTTCTAAAAAAACTACCCCATCACAACAGCAGTTTTCTAGCATCAACTAGCCGGTCTCATGGGCTCAAATTTGTCTCACATCTTTGTGAACCTACACATAGCTGGGGGATACTCTAGATCTGCTGCATTTCTAATGAAATTTCTCGCTTCTTCGATATCCTCTTCATCTGAGGCACTTTCTCCCCCACCAATGCCACACAACAAAGATATTCCATATTCGAATATCGCTCTTGGGTCTCCCTTATTTGCCGCCAGATGCAGCAATTTTTCAGTTCCTTCTAAATAAAATTCACGATTGTACAGCCACCCAACTCCAATTTTGCGTAGATTTCTTTCGCGCTCTTGATATTCCGCAGCGGGAAAAAAAACATCATGTAGACAAGTTGTAACATCATGCTCTGGCGGCAAATGCAAAAGCTCTCGCAAAATATCGTCTCGATTAGGTAAAGTATCTTGCACATTCTGCAAAAACTCCCGATATTCAGCTACACCGACTCCTCGACTTGCCGCCATATGGGAGCACCTTACTGCCTCCCCTAAATTTCTTTCACGACCAATACCATCTCGAAAAAGCACACCCAATTGGTGTAGAGCTTCAGGATGACTTTGATTTGCTGCAGCTTCTATGAAGCTTCCAGCTTCAGCCAGAGCAGCTTCATTGGTGCCGGCGTTCCGAAACAACACCATCCCCAATTCGGATTGAGCTTCTGCGAACCCGTTATTTGCCGCACGACGCAAGTATTCATCCGCAATTGCGTTTGCACCAGCTGCGTTTGCACCAGCTGCGATTGCACCAGTTCTGCGCATTTGCATCGCATATTCGTATTGAGCTTCTGCGCACTGCTCCTCGTACCCCTCCTCGTTCTGTGCCGCGAGACGTAAGCACTCGTACGCCTCTTTGTGATCTAATGCAACACCAACGCCATACAAATAAAGCCTCCAAAGCGCGTACCTAGCTCTAGCAGAGCCTTGCCTTGCCGCCGCACGTAAGAGCTGTGCAGCCATTGATATCGCGTGTTCGGGAACATAATCGTTGACACCAATTTCATCCTCTCCATCCTCTAGGGCCTGCAACCCCAAATTGCACATAACGTCAACCTGTTCATTGTCTGTCATAAATCTTACGCACGTTGCAGATCTTCCCATATCCTGAAGAGTCATATTTCGGACCCGCCGCCGCACAAGTATGGGCAGCAAAATCCGCAATAATTCGCCCATAGCTCTAGGATCCCCTTGAGCTGCCGCAGCAACTAATAACGATATCGCTGTTTCGAAGAGATCCGTGATGCCGGTGTCCAACAAAAGCATCCCCAATTGGAACTGGGCTTCAGCATGCCTTCGATCGGCCGCCATGCTGAGGAATCTTGCCGCGTCATCCAGGTTAGGGTCAGCCTCATCTTGATGATTAGGGTCAGCCTCATCTTGATGATCATGGTCAGCCTCATCTTGATGATCATGGTCAGCCTCATCTTGATGATTAGGGTCAGCCTCATCTTGATGATTAGGGTCAGCCTCATCTTGATGATTATGGTCAGCCTCATACCTTTTCTTGAAAAACATCCCCAACTCGAACAGAGCGTCAGCACACCCAACCTGATCTTCAGTCTGCCATTGCTCTGCAAAAATACACAAGCGCTCTAGCGCCATTGCTCTGACAGCTTCGGGAGCCATGTCGTTCTTCAGAATATGCCCTAATACGACTATAGCTGCAGGATGCTCTTGCTCTGCTACATAATCTAAGCAAAATGTCACTCTTTCTATAGTATCTTCTATCACTTGTCTTATGTCATCTGTGCCCGGGCCGTCCTGCATAGCTGCGTCCCGCCCTTGAACTGCATTGTCAATTGCGCCAAGGCCGTCCAGCAAAATCTTCAGCAACATGCGTATAGCTCCGTCATGTCCTTGAATTGCCGCGCCAATGAATAACTGTGCCATTGTTGTGAATCGCCATACTATTGCGACGTCGGGCACCTGAGCGTCGTTCCGCAAGATCTCCCCTGCTCGGAACAGAGCTTCAGGATCACCTTGACGTGTTCCGTCCATTAAGTGCGTTGCCTCGTATGCTCCAATGGCAGCGGTAAAAAAAGTATACAGTATACTAACCGGTGCCTCATAGGCAGGTGCCTCACCATCCGGGAGACAATCATTCTCTGGATACAATACTCTTATATCCCCAGTCTCCATATATATTTCCCACCGTGTCTGCTGTTCCTCATCATCGTAAGAACAGTAGCAGCTCCCAATTGCGGCGATTAGCGCCGTGCATATGCCGGCGAACAAGCGTCGCCTTTTTGTTGCATGTGTTACAATACTCATATAAAAACTCAAATTCATGACAGCTTAAACTTAGAGTAGAGTAATGCTAGTGAATTGTCAAGCATTTTTTTACATATTTCTTAGCACCCTAGGGCCAAATCCTAGCAATTAAGTAACAATCTTTCGTACTTTTCCATCAGATCATCGACGCCCATACAATTATTGAATATTTCTTCCGAAATATTAGTTGCCCCCTGGCACCTCATAATATTCAGCGCTATATCTATGCACACCGAAAATGGATGCGGAACTTTGGAGAGCTAGAACTGAAAAAGTAAGGATCGCCCAAAGCGGGTACTCTTTGCCATTAAACTCGCGAACGTCATAAACGGATTTCATAGCATTGTTAAAAAAGTATGTGAACCTATACGCCCCCCTGCGATGCCTGCAATACAATGCCCCCCCGCTTGAAAAACCGGATTCCATTCTTATTGAGAGCCTTGAATGAACTCCAGAATATCTTTAACTGCAGGTCTTGCTTCTGGAACACGGCTCAGGCACTGACCGATCATCTCAGCAAATCCTTCATAGGTGGATAACCGTCTCAGATTTATTTCTGCTGGGGAGTTGACAGGCTGCCCACACAGAATTTCATAGAAAATCACTCCCAGACTGAATACGTCGAGTTTTTGTCCCGCCGCAATGAAGTCCGTGGAATTAGCGTTCCGATCGGCGTCACAAACGCGTTGATATTCCGGGGCCGCGCAGTGTGACATCGTGTTTACGTCGGTCAACTTTTTGTGCCACAAATGGAACCCCAACTGGCCCGTAACAACAGCTGCACGTTCTTCCGGCGCGATTAGGACATTAGACGCGTTTAGATTGCCATGGCAACTCCCGGCGTCATGCAACGCGCGCACACCTTTAGTCACGCCAACCATTATATTGATCCGCATTTCGTCCCATTCACGTAAGAATAGACTTGCGTCTCGCAATGGGTCGCCCGTTGATCTGCAATCATCTGAAGGTATTCCATCAGCTGACTGACGGGCGTTGCGAACTTTAATTAAATGCGAGTAAAGATCCCCAGATGGTGCATAGCGCGTAAACATCACTATGTCTTTTTCCTCAACCCCCAAGCGCAGAATCTCTACAAGATTGGAGTCTGCAATTTGCGCTAACGGCGCCAACTGTAAAGCTGCGACCTGGAGGCGTCTCTGATCGACGAGTCGAACATTTAAAAAAAAGTTGTTCCCAATTGGATAAAGTTTGCGTACGAACTGCTCCCCCCCGACGTCGACAATATGAGTCGCGTGATCCGAACCTCTGTTCAAACGAAGGCCAACTCTAGGGTTCAACTGCCCGTTTCCCATCAACACATCGCGCGCAGTGATGAGGTCATTGGGGTCGTAAGACGGGGCCCAAGTGCCTCGCATTATGTCATGGTAAATGTCTGGATAGTTTTCCCTCATCGCATTGAAAATCGCATCCACGTCGACATTAGGGTCCAGTCCACTAATTACCCTGGGTGACACATGGACGAGCGTCTCAAGCGTTATACGCTCCTCTTGGGGGCACGTCATATTGTGAACCAAAAATTTGACAATCTTGCGCGTCTTTCCAATTGCGTCATCAGCATATCCGACCGCGTCTGGAGCCCAAAAATTCATTGATGCGACGTTGGAAAATTCATCCTGCGCGATTGGATCCACCCCATCTATCAAACGACGAGCACGCACCCAAGAAGAAATTGGGGATAACATACCCTGAGAAGCGAATGTGTTCAGTAAAACGGCATGGACAAGTACGTTGACCTTCCTGATATAGGCATACACGTACCGCTTTCGTATGCAGTCGAATACTATGACGTCGACGTCGCGCAATTGTTGCTCAAATATGGCGCCGAAATAGAGCAGGGCTCGTATGGAAGGCAATCGCCCCTTTATAGGGCTGCAATATTGGGAAACTTCGAAATGGTGAAAATGCTTGTTGAACACGGCGCGCTCATCGACAACGGGCATTACTGGGGTATAACTCCGCTTTCTGCCGCGGCTAGCTGTGGAAAAGATGACGACAACACTGCCAATGCCCCGCAAGGTGAATACATTAAGATTGTCAAATTCCTGATCGCGCATGGTGCCGAGGTAAACACGCATACTGAGAAGTATGGAACTACTTCTCTCACTTGGGCGGTTATGGCGAATTGCCCTGAGATTGTGGAGATTCTGATAGAGCACGGGGCGGACATCCACTGGACAAAGGAGAATCACAATGACTCTGATCCTCCCATTGAGATCGCACGAGCAAAGAAATATGAGAAAGTCCGACAAGTCTTGGAGAAGGCATTGCACAAAAGGCTCAATCCTTGTTAGGGGTCATTTTATTGAACGGAAGGGGGCTGACTCACGGAACCGTACTTGACAGTCTCCCGTCATACGGCTCTTGTTATTCCCTTACTTCAAAATGTTGTAAGGTCTGCTTAGTGATTCAATGTTTGCCACGAACTACGCCGCATATTTAAACTAAGCCAGAACAATTCATATCACAAACGTTTAAATTTGCAAAATGCCCGGGGACTGAGCAGTAACGCCCTTTTTGATAGGGATGTTAACTCTTTTTTTCCCATTTGTTGGATAGACTGGTTGTATGGAGGGACGGTGTAACGTACTTTAGGGAGATAAATATGAAGAACGCGTGGTTTATTGTTGTGTCGTTGTTTGGCTTGGCATGCACCAATGGTTATTGTGGTGGTGATGGCGACGGGGATGGCAACGGGGATGGCACAACTGACATACAGAGCACAAGCGAGGACGAAGTTGGCACAAGCGAGGAAGGAGTTGGCACAAGCTATGACGAAGTCGATCAGACACAATTGTTTACGGTGAGTCCTGATGATGTCTGCGATGAGAGTGAGATACTTAACGGTTAAAAATACGGACTTATATTGCCGTCAATTGCTTGCAAAATAAGATAGCCACGTCCTACGTTTTGGGTAGCACTACTTCATTGCGAGCGGCACAACTTGCCATGCCAAAGAATCCAAATTCCCGCATCGCACACAGTAGCTACGATACGTTACGGTGCGGGATTTGCAAATTTGGCACTCATATAAATCGAGTCCTATTTGCGCGTCGTCCGGGCCTGTATGCGAGTTAGGCGCCCCAGAAGACGCGATATGTTCTCGTCCTATTTGCGCGTAATCACCTGTGTGCGGGTTGGGTCGCGCCCCGGAGCAAGACGCTATCTTTTGCATACGCGGACTGACAAGTGGCGCCCAGAGAGCGTTTAGCTTGCTCGCGTAGGGCTTAGCCTCTCCGGGTAGTCCTGCAGCGTTAGCAGTTTTAGCCAGCAAATACAATGCTTCTGGTGCAAACGCATCAAATCTGTCGCTGTCTGGTGCAAACGCGTCGAATCTGCCGCTGCCTGGTGCAAACGCATCTCGTCTTCCGCTGTCTGGTGCAAACGCGTCGAATCTGCCGCTGCCTGTTGCAAAAGCATCAAATCTGCCGTTGTCTGCTGCAAAATCATCAAATCTGTCGCTGCCTGCAGCATATAAGGCTAAGGCTCGCTTTATCTTCTCGTAAACCTCGAGCGCGTTTAGTTTAGTATTAATTGACAGAAACTTGTCTAACACGCGCTCACACGGTCGCACCTTAAGCAGGGCAAACAGCTTTTGAATGGCAACGGACTCGCTCCAACTATCGGCCATCCAGCACACGGCATCGATATTTGTGGGGTCCAATTCATACGCGCGAGTAACGTGCTCGGCTGCCTGGTTGGCGCGGTCGTTTGCGGCTTGGTTGGCGTGGTCGTTTGCGGTATGGTTGCTGCTGGCCTGGTTGACGCGGTCGTTTGCGGTCTGGTTTGCGTGCTCGTTGGCCTGGTTGGCCATTATTCGACAAGCAAGTTCCGCATGCAAAATCGCGGAGTGCTTGCGCGACAATACTCGATCGGCCCCATCAATGGACCTGCGGCGAAAATCGTTTTCGACCGTTGATTCCTGCTGTGTTGAAGCAGCTTTCGCCGCAGGTATAATATCAGGCAGCAGTCGCAAATAAACCAAAAATATGCGGGACTGAAGTACTGTTCGCTTCTCTTTTTTTGATTGCTCGTAAATTATCAACAATTCATGTAGAGCGCTGGCCCAGTCTGCGGTTTGCTCATGCGCGCGGGCTAAACATAGCCGACCAAACGTTTCCGCACCAATATTTCGACAAGCGCGACCGTTGGCGCATAGACGCGCGCGACTGTTGGAACATCGACTTGCTCGCCAATTTGAAGGAGGCGCGTTCAGACTCCGCGTCCAACTTTCCGCGCGCGAATCGTTCGTAGCACCTGCTCCGACATGTCCTGTGTTCGCGCGAATGCCACTTTTTGTTCCTGTGTACTCGCAAAAAGTGTTCGTAGTCCCTGCCCCCGCCTCATAAAGTATTTGCTCAGCTACAGCCTTCATAGTCCGCCAATCAGAGCACTTTTCAGCAATCAACGCATAAGCAACCAACGCCTCCGTCGACAAAGGCTCATCGTGTTCATTTATCACAAATGGCAAACTTTTTCCTTCAAACGACGCACACGCACAATCAACCAGGCATTGCGCCATCTCCTTGCGCCTGAGATCTCGAAAATAATTTCTGATTTTGCTAGGGAATTCCCATGCGCGCCGCCAATATTCGTACAAAAACGCGAACATCACCAGCGCAAGCAACGCCACCTCGCCAGCAAACGCAATCGAATATTTTTTTGAAAAATTTGGCATGTGCACAAGTATGGTGCCGTCTAGCGAAAATACGGCAATAGCAACGCAAACCACCACGACAAATTGGCAAACGACCTTTAGCACACGCGACACAATACAAAGACGCACACCCCATCTTACAAGAAAAACATTGGTATACCCAAACACTAATACAACGTGCTACAATTCCCCCAAAGGGTGGTTTACTGTTATGGCATCAGATCAAAGCAACAATGCACAGCAAGAAAAAAGAAATGTATTAGGCAACTTTCTACCATTTTTTCTTATGTTGTGTACAGGCGTATCAATCAGCAGTATTGATATGTATTTGCCTGCTCTTCCGGAGTTGGCGCAATACTTTAATACGACGGATAATATGCTCAGAATTTCGGTTATGATATCCCCGTTTGTGTCTGCGTTTACGGGATTGTTTTATGGGACGCTCAGCGATCAGTACGGGCGCCGTCCAATTATCTTGTTTTGCTTGCTAATGTTTTCTCTTGGGTCGCTGTGGTGCGCGTTTAGCTCGTCTGCGACAGAGTTTTTGACGGCAAGGATTGTGCAAGCGCTTGGAAGCACGGGAATGGGCCTGCAAACGATCACGGTCTTGTCCGACAAATTCCGCGGGTTGACATTGGCCCGCTACCTTAGCGTTTACAGCGTGCTATATCCGGTTACGTTTGCTTTAGCTCCGAATGTTGGGGCATTTTTGATGCTGTACACATCCTGGCACGGCATGTTTTATTTGCTGGCGTCGTTAGGCGCGGGGCTGATGATTTTCATGTACAACGCTCTCCCCGAAACGATTGTTACGCGCAGTTCGTCCAGCAATAATTTGTCTATTTCCGTTTGGTGCGCGACCATACTCACAATGTTTCGCACAAAGCCCATTTTTCGTCACATGGCGCTAACGAACGCGCTGGCCGTTGTCATGAACAATATTTTTGTGACAAATGCTCCGTTTATGTTTGAGCAGCACTTTGAGCTGACAAGGACTCAATTCGCAAATATTTCGGTAATTCCGAATAGTTTTAATATCATTGGCTGCCTGTACTATTCGTTCTTACTAAGATCGAGAACGCCAAAGTTTTGCATCAACGTGGGGCGCGTTGTGACGTTATTGTTTATGGCGATTGCGCTTATAGCGTTATGTGTTCCAAGTTTATTAGGCGTGGCTTCAGTTGTGGTCATTTATTGCCTTTGTGCTTTTGGCATGTCATTTTTGACGATGACGAGCGTCGGGTTTGCGGTGTCGGATATGCAGACAGACAAAGGGCTGGGCAATGGGATTATACAGTTTGTGCGCAACATATCCTCCAGTTCGGCGGTCATGTTGTTTGGGTATTTTTGCTCAGGAAGCGTTGAGCAGGTGTTCTTTGCGATGAGTATGTGCGCCCTGGGGGTACTGCTTACGGTGTCGAATTGTTATAATAGATTGCCGGATTTGACGTAATTTTTGGCGAGTTGTTGTGCCCGAGCCCATTTTCCACGCCGGAGAATGCTGTTCCCGGTTCGGGATTGAGCAGAAAATGCCAGCTCAAGCTGCGCTTCGCCTTGGTCTGTTCAACATTCCGCTGCACTATCCAGAAGTGGTTTAGCTATATACCGGATCCCCATAACAAACAATTTGAAGTTCGTTGTCTTACAAAGCTTAGGTGAGGATAAAAATTCAAATTGTTTTTATGGGCAGGCATAGCCATTACGGAATACGAAACGCCACATCAGAGGAGACTGTCTTAAACACATCAGCAGAAAGACCTCTCCTGCGTCTAGATTCTTTCCATCGGGACACAAAATTTTCACCCAGATGTCGCGTCATTATTCCTAGCACGTTGACATTGGTTTCTCCCGCTAACATTGGAGACATCGTACATTCAAATACCTCAAAATGATAATCCTCATTTTGCAAAAACACCGAATGCTTTATGTACTGCACGGGTTCTTGTCCCACTTGTTGTAGCTCAACCAACTCATCAGAAATGTGCCTGACGACATCCCCCTGCTGCGCCATCCCCAGCGACGTACTCAAAATTCCAACGAACGACGCAAATATAAGCAAAATACGCATTTTATCCACCGATACTTATCCATATCTGTCCACTTGTACATCAAATAGGATCAAAAACGCAAATTATTTTATTAAACGTAGTGTTTGTCGAAAAACGGTAAACGCGCAGACATGTAGCAGACCCAAACAATAAACAAATTAAAATTCGTTGGAGCGCAATATTTAACAAAGACGAATAGTTCAAATTGTTTTTATGGGCAAATATATATTACGGAATAAGAAACTCCACATCAGAAGAGACGGTATTAAACACATCAGCAGAAAGACGTCTCCTGAGTCTAGATTCTTTCCATCGGGGTAAAAAATTTTCATCAAAAGGTCGCGTCATTATTCCTAGCGCGTTGATATCGGTTTCTACCGCTAACATTGGAGATATCACTTCTTCAAACATGCGGAAATATTCATCAGATGATATGACTGGGTTAACTGATAATTCATTCCCAAAACGCATGAGGCGCTCATATAACAATCGACACGCATCATAGTTGTTTGCGAGAGTTTCTCGGTGTTGCCCCCTGAGGTCACCTAGTTGTGGATCAAGTCTTGCGCGGCTTAAGCTTTCTATATAATTGCGTTGTCGATCCAATTCATGAAACATTTGTAGTAATATTCCCTGAAAATTATGTACCATCTCGTCGAATTCTGCGTTTGTTTTAAGCAACCTCAAAACCCCGATAGCGTCTACCATCTGTCCAAGAATGGCTGTGTTCATCTCAATAACTTTACGCGATTCACGTAGTTTTTGTTTCGATGCATCCTTGTACATGCCTTCAATCGTCGCTTTTGCGAGTCCCAATACTTCACGAGTTTGCGTAGGATTCATGTTGCGAAGCGCATCGATTGTAACACGACCTTTAGTTTCTGAAAGTTTTCCTATTATCTCTAAATATTTACCAATACTTACACTTTTTTCGGGTAAATACCCTACAAATGTCTTCCATACCTTATCAGGATCACCCAAAGCATTTAGTATCCCTATTAATAGTTCATAGTTTGGATCACCGGGGCCCGGAATCTCATGTTGGCCATCAGGATCTTCCTCTCGTTTCTGTTCTATAATACCGGCCAAAAACTCTCGCCGTTCAGCAGAAAGTGGGGCCAGATACTGAGCCGGATACTGGGCCGGATACGGAGCCGGATACGGGGCCGGATACTGGGCCGGATACTGGGTCGTAGGCTGGGGCGTAGGCTGGGCTTTGCGGCGCCGCGTGGCTTGCATTGCTCCAGAACACACAACAGATATTGCGGATACTAATAAAATTGATTTCATTATCTTCATGTAATATTACTCCGTAATGAGGACCCAACATAGCCAATCACACCTGCTTTCCCGCATTGAATTATACTCAACACATTACTAATGCTAGAAACGCTCTCAGGAAACTAGCTGTGATTGCCTATACACTCATGATACGCCACGATGTATTAATATTTCGTTAGCTATATAAACTCTCCTCGCAATTACAGTTGCGACAAAATCTAGCCAAATTTATACGAAACCGTTAATTTAACGTCTGTTTTGCTAACACTTACTTTATTTTTTATCTTAAATCCGTAGATGGACGTATCTGGGAATTTTTTAGTCACTTTACATGCGTGTTCAATTTCTAAACCAATGGAACAGCGATTACTTATCATGTATTTGAGCCCAAGTGTAAGCAGCGGGGCAGCTTTTTTAAATTTTTCTTCGCTTAGTCCAAAAAGGTTGTTTACTGGAAGAATGTGTCCGTTAAGTTGAATGATGCCAATTCCTGCGGACACACAAAAGTTTTTTGCAAAAAAACATCCAACACTAATTGACGCGTGCGGACAACACCCCCATGACACGCACGAGCTCATGTCATGATCAATTGTATTTGTGGTTGTGGTTGTGCTCGTATGTGTAGGAGCTGCGGCGTAATTTGGAACATATAAATTGTTTAATTCGGTTAGAAGGTCATCAACATCTATGTTATGCGTTATACCTAGCGCCTCCAACCGATCATTCCAACCAGCATCGTTTGCAAAAAAACTGGATACGAACCAAGCATCTAGGGCTGTAAGACTATCCGCCCCTCCCAAGTTTGATGCATGATCATAGCGCCCGTAACTATCCACTAAGCGGGACTCCGCCATATGCTGAAAAACTTGGGCTAACGTAGGGGAAAAAGTCGTTATGAAGCGCCTAATTTCCTTGAACCCGGACAATAAATTTCCGCCACCAAGGCCGGCTATGTTGGAAAGAGTGTTGTCGCCGATGAAATGGACAAAATTTGCCAATGGATTTGCATTCTGATAATCGTCAAACAACACCGCGCCGTCTGCCGCTGCGGTCATAAACGTGCTAACCAATGGGCCTGGAACATCTTCGGGACCGACCAAATTGGCAATATTCGGTGCGCCACCAAGGTAACGTAAAGAGTAAAGAAAATTGTGCCAAACAGGAGCAGGGACAAGTGGTGTATGCTCCAGGTCGGAATACGGCGTACTCACAGCAAGGTTCCTCGAAATAGACTGCATTGCTTGGCGCACGACATCCTGGCATCGAAAATGGTAGTCATTGAGCAATGCCACATTTGGGGTCCCGCCGATGCGCAAGGACTTTGATGAAACGCCGATGTCGATGCCGCATTTAAGGCCAATGAAGAAGTTGCGCAATAGGGCCTTTGTGAAATCAAGGGATATTGTCCAGCCGAATGTAGGAAATGCATTGGATGATTTGGTATCAAATAGATGATTTCCCGTTGTATCTGTTTTTTGGCGGCCGACATTGAAGCCGAGGCCGAGCGATAAGCCTTCATGGTTGCGCGCTGCGAAGTGGAGGCTGGGGTACGTTCCAATACCGTAAACAAGTGACGGGTTTGGTACAACTAAGGGGGGCGCATCCGGTGCAAGCGCATCCGGCGCCCTTAAGAGAAGCGTGTCCGGTTGTACAACGTGTGTAGCATATTTCGTTGAATCAATTGCGTCATTACCACTTGCTATATTTGGGATAAGAGCGAATAAACAGCAGACTTTATTTTTCATTGTAAACCAGAAAAATTGATAAACATTTTCCACTTATATCAATGTTTGCACATAAGCCGAGTGTTGGCAACTTGAGGAGGAGCACGTGTTAGGCTTTTCGTGCAGGTAGTTATTTATGTCCACGTATACCGGATCCCCATAACAAACAATTTGAACTTCGTTGTCTTACAAGGCTTAGGATAGTAGAAATTCAAATTGTTTTTATGGGCGGGGATAACGGACAATTCGAAACGTCGCGAAAATGCAAAGCGTGGACGGGAATAAAAATTCAAATTGTTTTTAGGGCAGGGATATCTATGATAAGTGAGATCAGCGACTTTGCGCGCCGGCCTTCTTTTGGTCAGCACTAAGTTGGTAATAATTTGCGGCTTCTTCTTTATCTTCAGCAACTCCAATACCTTGGTCCAAACATACTCCATAGCGATACTGCGCATCAGCATGCCCTTGATTAGCACTAAGTTGGTAATACTTGGCGGCTTCTACTGCATTTTGCTCAACTCCAATCCCGCGTTCTAAACATAACCCATAGTGATATTGCCCATCGGCATCACCGTTGTCGGCACTAAGTT
>JAISXM010000077.1 GCA_031270515.1 Holosporales bacterium
AAGTTGCAAACTTCGTAAGGATAGAGGGAGACACTACGCTAGAATATGTTTAGAGTTTGGAAAAGGAGGAGTCCCAACAGATTTGGATAAGTCAGCTGCAGAGTACAAAATGAGTGCTGACCTAGGGGATGCAGATGCTCAATGCAAGTATGGAATATGTTTAGAGTTTGGAATAGGAGGTGCGTCTAGAGATCTGGAAAGAGCAGTTGAATACTATAGGAGGAGTGCTAACCAAGGGAATGACGTGAGCAATGCAGAGGGTAAATGCAGGTATGGAATATGTTTAGAGTTTGGAAAAGGAGTGCGCCCAAACCCGAAGCTAGCAGTTGAATACTACAAGATGAGTGCTGTCCAAGGGAATGCATCTGGTCTATGCCATTACGGAAGATGTTTGGAATCAGGAATAGGCGGAGTTCCCAAAGACCCGAAGCTAGCAGCTGCACACTACAGGGCGAGTGCTTACAAAGGGAATGCATATGGTCAATGCTGTTACGGAAGGTGCGTTGAGTTAGGAATTGGAGGAGTTCCCAAAGACCCGATACTAGCAGCTCAATTATACAAGAGGAGTGCTGACCAAGGGAATGCAGAGGGTCAATGCTGTTACGGAAGGTGCGTTGAGTCAGGAATCGGAGGAGTTCCCAAGGACCCGAAACTAGCAGCTCAATTATACAAATTGAGTGCTGACCAAGGGAATGCAATGGGTCAATGCTATTACTCGGATTACTTACTGAGTTTCTCCCCCTGCAACTTGGTTGAAGTAGGTGCGTATGATGCTCTGATTGATGCCCAAGGGTATAAATGGGAAGACTTCCAGCTCGGCGCAAGGGGCCCCCAACAAGTTGAATAGGTCCCCTTGATTGAGCTACACCGGGTCCCCATTTGACTCGTCAAATGGGAACCCGGCTCGGGACCCCCATTTGACTCGTCAAATGGGAACCCGGCTCCGAGCCTCCTGCCAAAATCCTAGTTTCTGAGGGGGGAAAGAAGTCTAATAAACGGATTTTAAACTTGCCCATAAAAAATGCTCGCATCAACCTGAGCTTTCAACCAGAAGCCTGTCCTGCCCCGTCAATGGAATCAACAAACGGCTCAAACGCCTGAGCTTGCTTATGCTCCACCAAAAACTTCACCAACTCGTCCAGCCCAGACTCATCGCGCGCGCCCTTTGTCGCCGCCAACGTGTACGCCGCCAAGGCCTTCGGGTATGCGTCCTCCCCGTTCAAGGACCGCTGTCCTGCCAAAATGAGCGTCTCCGGAGTCAGGGCCATTAATTTAAACTCAAATCGGCGGCGCTCTTCATCGCTCTTCACATAAAAGTCGAGCCACGCCAGCGCAAACTCGGACGACACCGCCATCTCAAACGACTTCGCGACCGCCGCAGTATTGGGGGAGCTGATCAAGCTTTTAATGCTGCCAATCGTTTTTTTCGACGTAATCGTTTGTATTATTGCGCTGAGATATTTGCTTTGATCCTGCTCGATATTTGTACTCAGCTGCGCGCACAACGACGCAATCACGGACCTGCTGCATAGCGCATCCGCGTCCAGCTTTTGGATGCCATTATTGGGCGCAATCGCAGTCGCATTATTTTGCCCAGTCGCCGTCGCATTATTTTGCACAATCGCGGATTTCCGGTATAGCGCATCCGGATGTTTGATGCTATTATCACGTGCGGGCACGGGTTTGTTGCATAGCGTGCTCGCATTATTTAATGCGTTGTACTTGCTCAGTATTTGCCAGCCAATCAATATCCCTGCGATATACGCAACAACATTCTCCACAAAGCGCTCATCACTTTTTGACAACAGAGTGTCTACTTCGAGCTGCGTCAATACAAGATCCTGCTTCCACAAGCAACTGAGCATGCCCATCCGAACCAGCTCGCACGGCTTCTTGGTGTTCAGCACAAGCCGCAGCAAAACGTCCATGGAGTCCAACTGCTGTTGATGCACATATTTGTTTACAAGAGGAAGTTGATGTCCTTGCCAATGGAGCTCGCTCTCGAATTCCGAGGAGATGCCGGCCATGCAAAATATTCCTATAATTGCGATACCTTTAGACATGGCTCATCCTTTCTTGCCCCAGAATCCCCGAATAACGAGTTAAACTTCTCTTCGACCACGCACTTCGAAAAACGCAGCATATGCCACCCCCCAGGCAGCGGCATATATTCGCAGAGCAGCGTGTCGCCGGATGCGGATATCGTCACCGTGTGCGGGTTTCGGAGCTCGATTGCGTCCTCCAAATTTGACTGCCAAATGTGCAGGACATGCTGCGTTGCGAACGTTTTTAAAAACTCCTTAACGGACAACCCAACCAACGAAGACGCCTCCCTGCCCAATAGGCTGGACGTGCTGAGACTACATCGCTGAATGCGGTGATCTATGCCTATGACCAGGACAGCATCCTTCGAGTAGTCGATCATCGCATCCCACACCGCTTGCAATGATTTATAGCGGCTCTCTTCGTTCAGTGTGGGGGTTATGTCTTTAAGGGTGATGATAACGTAATCATCTTGAAATGCGGTGACGTGCACGTTAAGGACCGCCCCGAACGGCATATGCCACATGTCGCGAAATGGCAGGTTTGTGCGCTCTACCCACTTGCGACATATATCCTTCAATGTTACGAAGTCTATGTCCCCGGGTAAAGAGTCGCTGTCACGAAGTTTCTCCAATACTTCGTCCATAAATATTTTGCTTGGATCTAATTTTATTCCCAGCAACTGTTCCATTGCGTTGTTATACATAACGACTTCCCCCGCGCCATTTACCAACGCGAATGGAGTCTCCATGAAATTCAGAGCGTCGTTGCATAGCTGTATTTGCTTTTGCAAAAGTTTGGACGACGCCAGGGTATTTGACATATCCACAGCAGTTCCAACGACTGCGTATTCTTCGGACGAATCAATCGTGTCTGTGACGTCCTCGTATATTTTGTAGGTCTTTTCTTCTCCTTTCAGTTTCTTTTTGACCTCGATTGATTTTCCTTTTTTTTCTTCAATAACGCACTTGTGTAGATTTTTTGCGTCTTTAGCATTTACTCCGTCAATTAATTCCCATTGACGCGACAAAACTTGATATGGATGTGTTTCTAAAAGTTTTGCATACGCCATGTTGCAAAAAGTAATGCATCCATCCTGGCGCCTTGTCCAAACAGGAAACGGAACAGTGTTCAATACTCGGAGCAGGTCATTTACTTTTTTTAAGGCGTCGTCGTATAGGTCCTTGAGTTTGTGCACTTCTGTTACGTCATGCAGCGTCAGCAATATGCCTTTGTGAAATGATTCTTGTCCTGTTTCTTTGTCAACGATTCGCACTTGGTTTATGTGCATACTAACTCTGTATATCCTTTCGTTTATGTACGCATTCATTGGGTCGGCTTGCCCGTATTTGATTAAGTCTTGTACTTTGCGCTGAAAAGATGAGGATTTGTTGTTGCTGTTGCCGCTGGCGGGGGGCGCGGTTTCGGAGGGTGGAGGATACGTCGCGCGCTCATTTAGCCTTTGCATGAGCGTTTCCCACGAAGGGCAATCCGTCTCCATTATGCGAAGGAACTCGTTTGAGCACACAAAATCCGTCTTCGAAGCCAGATTTGAGCCTTCCAATGGAATGATGCACCATGGGATCGCTGCTCCTTGCAGCAAGGCGACCGCAGGGTCTTCAAGTTTTCGATCTCTCGAGCTTACGATGAAAACGGAGACCAACGTGACTGCCGATAATAGAGCGACACCTGTGACAACCAATGCAACTATAGTCGACATTGCCGTTCCTCCAAAATTAGATCCCCTTGTAAATGGTACACAATGATGCAATTAGTGTAAATCTATGGATAATTATAGAGATGTGCCCCCAACAGGAATATGAGTCGAATTTCGTCGCGGATCTTGGGTATACGCATGGCTTAACCAAGCGATACACCTAAGAACGAATATGAGGGTTCATAACTTTGATTTTTTAAATTTTTTATGTTCGAATAAGTCTTTTGGAGTTCGAATTGTGTAGGTTCACAAAGATGTGAGACAAATTTGAGCCCATGAGACCGGCTAGTTGATGCTAGAAAACTGCTGTTGTGATGGGGTAGTTTTTTTAGAAAAAGACCTTTAAAGTTTTAA
>JAISXM010000090.1 GCA_031270515.1 Holosporales bacterium
AATAAGGCTCCGGATCGTGTGGCAACGTTGCCATGTAACACTCTGTGATCGCGGCCTTGCGTTTTTTGATAATGTTCTCCCCCAAGATCCAAATACCGATCGCCTTTGACACGACATAAGACTCGCCTTCGTTTATAACTTCCGGCATGAGATTCGCCAGGTAATTCAGTGCCCTCTGAGGAATTTCTTCCGTATTATGGCATTGAATCTCGATATCCAGCTGCGTTCCGTCATCGATGGTGGCCCTCACATCCAAACGATTGGATTTGCCGTCGTGCCTTGTTTTGCAAATGTCTGTGTTGCCCAACGTAAGGCTTTTAACGACTGGATTACCTTTGAACAAAGAGTTCAAAAACGAGATGAGCAGCGGCTCTTTGCCTTCCACACCAAATATATTCTTGAAAACAAAGTCGATTTGCGGGCTTAACAATGAAAACATCGCACATACCAAAATGCTGTCATATCACTACTATTATTAAGTGTACACGATACCTACCCATAAAAACAATTTGAACTTTTTTTTCCGAGCCAGCTTAGCACCCGACGTCTCTTGATAAACCTCGGGAAACACGTAAAATGTCGCTAGAATTGTAAAAAAAGTTACCAATCATGCGTATTTCATCAGCCAGGCCTGCGCATGAAGATTTTTGTTGACAGCGTCAAGTCAAACATTTCATAAGGTTCAACAAAATGAGCTTCAACAAATTCTGGCTCTTCAAAAAGAACTGTGGACTCTTGCAAGGATAGCGAGTAATATTCGCCTTAATCGAAGCCATGAGCTTGTGTTCTTGAACGAGCGCAAAGTGATTTTTGACACAAAAAGGAAAGTATTGTGCCAAAATGCAGATAAAGTCGCAATATGCTGCGACCAGAAATTTTCATGCGGACGCCCTGGTTTATCTTCGGGGATATTGACTTCCTCCATAAAAATGATACGATTAACATCGTACCTGCTGTTGAGATATGCCATCCTTAACGACGCCCTGACGATCTTTTTGTGCTTGGATATCCCTGATTTCAAATTCTTTTGAGCGTATTTATAGCCTTATGTTATTAGTTGCGAAATGTTAGAATTCATAACCATCTTCCAAAACTGCGTCTGTTCAAAGGACGACGGCCTGAACGCCAAATCGTGGCCCTTCGAAGAAGCTCGCAAACTACTGCAGCGCTTCAGTGACGGACCGCCTCCCAAGGGGTATGTCCTGTTCGAAACCGGCTACGGCCCCTCTGGACTTCCGCACATAGGAACGTTCGGAGAAGTAGCCCGCACCGTAATGGTCATGCACGCGTTTGAGCTGCTATCCTGCATCCCGACTCGCCTCTTTGTCTTCTCCGACGATATGGACGGATTGCGCAAAGTCCCCGATAACGTCCCCAACCAAGACATGCTCGCCCAGCACCTTGGCAAATCCCTCACAAGCGTCCCTGACCCATACGGACAATTCCCCAGCTTCGGACACCACAACAACGCCATGCTGAAAAGGTTCCTGGATTCGTTCGGCTTTCAGTATGAGTTCCAGAGCGCAACAGACCACTACCGCTCGGGCAACTTTGACGGAATGCTGTTGTCCGTGCTGCGCCATTATGACGAAATAATGAGGCTGATGCTGCCGACGCTCCGCGATGAGCGCAGAGCCACATACAGCCCGTTTTTGCCAATCTGCCCAAGGACCAACCAAGTCTTGCAAGTGCGCACAGAGCATGCGGATGTCGACGCCGGAATAATTGTATACCGCGACCCCGTAACGCAACAGTTCGTGGAAACGCCCGTCACGCAAGGTCGGTGCAAGCTCCAGTGGAAGGTTGACTGGGGAGGACGCTGGCGCGTGTTTGACGTAGATTACGAAATGTCAGGGAAAGATTTGATCCCGTCGTTTGAGCTATCCTCGCGCATATGCACGCTGCTGGGGGGGCGAGCGCCAGAGAACTTGTCCTATGAATTGTTTTTGGACCAACATGGACAGAAAATATCAAAGTCAAAGGGCAACGGGCTCACAATAGACGAATGGCTGAAATACGCGCCACCAGAAAGTCTGGCCTATTATATGTTCCAATCCCCGAAAAAAGCGAAGCGCCTTTACTTCGACGTTATTCCGCGTGCAGTCGACGAATACATCGCCATGCTATCCCAATTCGAAGAACAGGACGCCCCAAAGAAGGTGGACAACCCGGTGTACCACATTCACAATGGCGCCCCTCCGGCAGCGGAAAACGTGTTGCCGTTCAACGTATTGCTCAACCTGGCCGCAGTGTGTGGCGCCGACAATGCGGATGTGATGTGGGGGTTTGTCCAAAAGTACATGCCAGAGGCGACGCCAGAGAACGCAGATTTGCTGGATAAGCTGATTCGCCATGCAGTCGCGTATTACCACGATTTTGTAAAGCCCAACTTGCAATACCGCGAACCCTCTGACTTAGAGAAAACCGCCATTCATGCGCTCTTCGACGAATTGCAAAAAGCGGAGAACGAACTTGCCGAAAAATCCCTGTCCGCCGACGACTTGCAAAGCATTGTGTTTGACGTGGGCAAGCGCTACCCGTTCGATAATTTGCGCCAGTGGTTCCAAGGACTGTACGAAGTGCTGCTCGGGAACTCTGATGGGCCAAGGCTGGGGTCGTTTATTGCCCTGTACGGGGTGGACAATATGTGCCAGCTGATAGAAGAAAAAACACGAGATTTCACAGACGTAGAGCAATAATGTCACTATTTACACTTAAGTCCCCATTTAAACCCAGCGGAGATCAACCTGAAGCGATTGATTTTTTATTGAGTAGCCTTGAGCTGAACAATAAAGACCAAGTGCTGCTTGGTGTAACCGGTTCAGGCAAAACCTACACGATAGCGAACGTTATTGCACGAACGTCTCGCCCTACGCTAATCATTAGCCCAAACAAAACGCTAGCCTCCCAGCTGCACACAGAAATGTCGGAGTTTTTCCCGGATAATGCGGTTGGGTACTTCGTTTCCTACTACGACTATTACAAGCCAGAAGCATATGTGCCGCGCACGGACACTTACATCGAAAAAGTGGCCAGCATAAACGACACAATCGACCGCATGCGACACGCCGCCACCCGCGCCCTCCTGGAACGGCGCGACGTCATTATTGTCGCGAGCGTCTCATGTATTTACGGCATAGGTTCCGCGGAAGACTACAGCGAAATGTCGTTCCAAATATCCTGTGGCGACAACGTAAATATAAACGACTTGTTCTTAAGATTTACGGACATGCAATATCGTCGCAACGATATGCTCCTTCAGCGTGGCACGTTCCGCAACAAAGGGGATGTTGTCGAAATTTTCCCCGCTCACTACGAAGACCGCGCATGGCAGCTCAGCCTGTGGGGCGAAGAAGTCGAGAGCATATTTGAAATAGACGCCCTCACCGGGGAAAAAATCCTCCAGTTGGAATCAATTTACATATATCCGAACAGCCACTACGCGATCCCCAAGCCCACGCTTCAGCAAGCAATTGTGCAGATCAAAGAAGACCTCACAATACGTTTAGCAGAGCTTAAAGACGAAAACAAACTCCTCGAAGCACAGCGCCTGGAGCAACGAGTGCGCTTTGACCTAGAGAGCCTTGCCTCATGCGGCACGTGCGCTGGCATAGAGAACTATTCGCGCTATTTTAATGGGCGCATGCCTGGCGAAGCGCCGCCGACCCTGTTCGAGTACTTGCCGAAGGATGCTCTGCTGGTCATAGATGAAAGCCACGTCACCGTACCGCAGTTGGGCGCGATGTATATAGGAGACCAGCAACGAAAGGGCGTATTGTCCGAGTTTGGTTTTCGCCTGCCCTCGTGCAAAGACAACAGACCTCTCAATTTTGAAGAGTTGAACAATATGCGCCCGCAAACGCTGTATGTGTCGGCGACCCCCGGGCCATGGGAGCTGGAGCGCACAGGGGGAGTGTTCGCCGAGCAGATAATTCGGCCAACGGGACTGCTGGATCCGCTGTGCGAGGTGCACCCGTGCGAGCACCAAGTCGACGACTTAATTGGAGAGTGCAGGACGACAATTGAACAGGGGTGGCGAGTATTAGTTACGGTGCTGACAAAGAAGATGGCGGAACAATTGTCTGAATACTTCGCTGAATCTGGCATTAACGCAAAATATTTGCACTCCGAAATAAAAACGCTTGAGCGAATCGAGATTATACGCGCGTTCCGAGCCGGTGAGTTTGACGTCCTCGTGGGGATCAATTTGCTGCGCGAAGGCTTGGATATCCCGGAGTGCGCCCTGGTGGCGATTTTGGATGCCGATAAGGAGGGCTTCTTGCGGTCCAAGCGCTCGTTGATCCAGACGATTGGGCGAGCGGCGCGAAACGCCAACGGCAGGGTCATTTTTTACGCGGACGTGATGACGGATTCGCTGAAGGCCGCAATTGAGGAGACCGAGTATCGCCGAAGTAAGCAGGCCAAATTTAACGAGGAGCACGGCATTACGCCGCAGTCGATCAAGAAAAAGATTGAGCCGAAGAAAGTCGACATAATAAATGGCGACAGCGGGAAGAGCCGCAGCAAGGGGGGACGTGATTCGTTTGATTTGTCTGCGTTTACAAACTTCGATTTGGGGGATTTGCAGAAGAAGATCGACCAACTTGAGGCGACAATGAAGAAGGAGGCGCTCAACTTAAACTTCGAAAAGGCCGCCGCACTTCGCGACGAAATGAAGCAGTTGAATGCGTTGCTGATGAGCTAGTGCAGCGGGTTGTGCAGTCGCTTGCTTTGTTTATTTATTATCGCCCCCCACAGTAAACACATTGAATATTATTGTGGATCAAAGTTCTGATCGAGACAAAACTTCAAGCTATTCGCTATGATTACTTGACGGCTTGCATCTCGTCAGTATTATTGCTATTATTAGTATAGCAACTATTAATACTCGAGATTTGATCATGTATAAGAAAGTGTTACTGACAACCATATCGGTAGTCTGGTGTTATTCTGGCGCTGCGTGCTCTGGCGCTGCGTATTCTGGCGCTGCGTGCTCTGCTCTTCAGCCAGAAATAAGTCAAAGAGCGCCTGATGCTTCTCCATTAGAAGTAAGTCAAAGAGCGCCTGATGCTTCTCAATTAGAAGTAAGTGAGAGCACGCCTGATGCTCCTCAATTAGAAGGAAGTGAGAGCGCGTCTGATGCTCCTCAATTAGAAGGAAGTGAGAGCGCGTCTAATGCTCCTCATCGACCAAGTGTGACAATCTCGCCTGATGCTGTGAGCGCTGCTTTTCGGCAACAAAAAATAAGAATCACTCCTAAGGCCGCGCCCTCTGCTCCCCCACAACAAAGTGAGAACACCGCGCCTAAGGCCGCGCCTAATGCCGCAGACTCTGATCATCCTCTGCTACAAAGAAAGAAAGGCGCTTGCGGTGATGATTCTGATGCCGCACGCTCTGCTCTTCAACGAGCAATAAAGAGAATGACTTCTGAGCCCGCGCCCCTTGCTCCTCAGTCAGAAAAAATGCAAAGCGCTATTGTGCAAGTACGAAAAGATAATAAAAATCACTGGGATGAATATTTCAATAACACACTAAACAATGCCAATGCCGAGGTATATCTCGACACGTATACCCATGCTCTGCGCGACAAGTCATATAATGCACAACAGAAAGTGCGCATTATTATGAGTGCGCTACCATGTGCCGTCGCAGTTGCAAAGACGCTTGTGGATGATAGTCGTCCCGACGCAGGCCCCCGCCAGGATGAGACTGCTGAAGCACACCAATTGCATCAAACAAACGATGGCACAAACGTTTCGAGGCTAAACAGGCTCAAACAGGATCACGCAAGCGACTCTATATATTCATTTGCGGTTGAAATGTCACAATTAGCGGCAGATTGGACGAAGACTTCGACGAATTCTATACCTACTGAAGATCGGTTCTATGTTGGAACAGCGAATAAAATTGCGAAATCAGTTTTGACTTGGGGGCCCGACGTTGCAGAAAACATGCGCGAGTTTCATACAGATGACGCTGCCAAACGAAAAGCGAGTTGTGATTCTTGTATGACTTGGGGGCCCGACGTTGCAAAAAAAAAGCGCTCGTTTCATAAAGATTACGCTGCCAAACGAAAAGCGTGTTGTGATTCTTGTATAAAAGAACTACGTATATTGTTCGATATATATATAAATGTGTTTTTTACATTAACGCCCATTACTGATGCAGAGATAATTAATCATAAAAGAATAAAGCAAATCCCCCAGCCCGCACAGGCGGAGAATGTGGCGCTTTGGAATAGTTATTTAAACGAAACACCAGAAAAACCAGTCGAAACAGCAGAGATGTGTTTGGATCGCCTTATTGCATCCCTGAATCCACACTCCGTCGATGTACGAAAGCAAGCGCAGATTATTATGACTGCGCTACCGTACTCCATAGCGGTTTTGGCCCAAAGGCTCCCAGACGCAATAAGTCCAAGGCATGACGACAGTGCCCCCACCACTGAAACGGAAACTGGCGCGGGAACTGGCGCGGGAACTGGCGCGGGAACTGGCGCGGAAACTGGCGCGGAAACTGGCGCGGGAACTGGCGCGGGAACTGGCGCGGGAACTGGAACAGAGGCACATGCGTGGAATAGGGAGCAAATCAGAGCAGTCAAGCAAACACGTAAACTCGTAAAGAAAATCTGTGAGACAATAGATCTGTGGAATGTATACAAGGATATCTACTATCCAATTATATCCGGACCTGTTCAAGAGAATCAGTCGTATCTTTATGCAGGGGTTTGCATTGCGCCATCAGTCGGCCTGTGGAGTGGTTTTGCACTGAGTGATCTGGATCAACTAGCCCAAGGAGCAACAACAACGAAGAAAAGTTGTATAGTAAAATTGCAAAAGTTGTTCGATTTTTTTAGAGATGCATCTTTGATGATTCGTCCGCTCACTGAAGCTGAAATACGATAACTACACGGGGTCCCCATCAAACAATTGAAATTCGTTGCAATACAATGATTAGGCAAGGATAAAAATTCAAATTGTTTGTTATGGGGACCCGGCGTATCAAAGTTTGTGCAAAAAAAAACAGCAGTGTGTAATTGCTAGAGAATATCCTCCATTTATTGTATACTCGACCCAGTAGGACGTGTGGGCCTGTACCTAAGTCCAGACAAACGCATAGTGATGTGTGGGCCTGTGTCGAAGTCCAGACAAACGCATAGTGATGTGTGGGCCTGTACCTAAGTCCAGACAAACGCATAGTGATGTGTGGGCCTGTACCGAAAATTTTATGGGAAGGTATGTGATGCAAGTACTAACGGATGACGAAATTGGCGCGCTGTCTTTTGAGGATGCGCTTAACCGTCTTGAGGTCATTGTAAAATCGCTGGAGCAGGGCGATTTGTCTTTGGATGATGCAGTGGTCGCGTTTGAGTTGGGCAGCAAACTTCGGCGTTGTTGCGAAAAAAAGATTCAAGAAGCGAAACTCAAAATAGAAAAGGTAATAAAGTCTGCCCAAGATTCAGCTGTATCACTCGAGCCGGTTAACTGTGCCGGGCCCTCATAATAAACGATTTGAATATCGTTATGAATATCATTGTATTACAAGAATTCGACTAGGATTAAGATTCGAATTGTTTTCACAGGAAAGCATGGAAAAGTATAAATAGGGGCATTATGAATATTCGAACTGCGATTGTAGGTATTGCGTTTGCTGCAGCGGCGGCATTTGTCGGTTGGCGCTATGTACCCGAGATACTGAAGGGACTGAACGAAGAGTTTTTTTACGCGGGTTCAATCGAAGCAACGCGGGTCGTTATTCCGTCGAGGTTGCCGTCGCAGATCGTAAAGTTTGACATAAAAGCTGGAGACCGTCTCCGCGAAGGCGACACCATTGCAGAACTCGACGATGCGGATCTGCAAATATTGCTGCGCAGAGTGAAGAGCAAATACGAGCGCGCGCAAACTTTGTATAAGGCAAGCAGCTTTTCGAAGGCGGACATGGAAGCCCTTCAAGCGGACAAAGATGACGTTGAGCTGAAGCTGCGTTGGTGCCGCATAAAGTCGCCAATTAGCGGCGTGATCCTCGCAAAATACAAAGAGCGCGGCGAGTGGGTCACGCAAGGGACAGGGCTCGCCCTGATTGCGGACGTCCGCCACATCAAAGCGTTTTTCTATGTGGAGCATGATGTGGTGGCGTCGCTCAGTGTTGGTGCGACGATTGGATGTTTTTTGCCGGAAGTGCCCGGACGTACGTTCAAAGGGACGGTGTCGGTGATTAGTAGTGAGCCCGAATTCACGCCGAAAAACGTGCAAACAAGGAGCGAGCGCACCAGGCTTGTGTATAAAATACAGGTGGATTTCGAAAATGAAGACGAAGTACTAAAGCCGGGCATGACAATTGAGACACAGTTTAAGGCGCAGTGATGACGTTGGGGAGGACGGACGCATCTCGCGGCTCAATTAGCATAGATGTAAAAAATTTGTCGAGAATGTTCGGCAACGTGACGGCGCTGGACCATTGCTCCGTGTATTTCGCTCCAGGGATTATCCACGGGATCATTGGTCCAGAAGGCGCGGGCAAAACGACTCTGCTGCGCACGTTGCTTGGGTTGCTGGACTTGAAGTCGGGCGAGATCATATACAAAAAAGATGAGCAAATCGTCAAATTTAAGAAAATTCGAGACGATATTGCGTATATGCCAGAGACGCAAAGCTTGTACGGGGACTTGTCCATAGAAGAGCATTTGCACTTTTTTAAGGACATGTACGGCATGAATCGGCGAGATTTTGAAGCCAAAAGCAGCGAGCTCCTGAGGCTCACGCGCTTGGATGCGTTCAAAGACCGGGCGGCAGGCAAATTATCGGGCGGCATGTACAAAAAGCTGGGCTTGATGTGCGCGTTGTTGCGCTCGCCGTCGGTGATTTTGCTGGATGAGCCGACGAATGGCGTAGACCCCATCAGCCGCAGAGAGTTTTGGGCGCTGTTGTACAATTTGATGAAGGGCAACGACATCACGATTCTGATGGCGACGGCGTATATGGACGAGGCGGAGCGATGCAGCCAGGTGCATTTGCTGGATAACGGGCGCGTGTTGGCGGAGGGCGAGCCGCGGCAGTTGATGGGCAGATTTGAGGTGCAGGATTTTAATGAGTTGTTGCTGAAGTTGTCGCAGAGCCACGAGGAAGAGAAGGATTAACATGAAGCAGTGAAGGATAACACGAGGGAGGGGAAAGGATTAACACAAGGGAGGAAAAGATAACACGAGGGAGTAGAAAACTGATAGCCGATTAACTCTGTATCAAATATGCAGAAAGAATGCAACAAAGATGATGCAATTTTTATAGGATTTTAGAATAAATGTGGCGGGCTAACGCAACCAAGGTATTGCTTGGGATGAGGCGTATTGAACCGAACAGATTTATATAAAAATTTTAATAAAAATAAATGGGACGTTTTTTACTTTGACTATATGGTCATAAATTATAAAGAATGATTAATAGGGGATTAATTATCTTGTGGATTCGCTCATGACCCAAATCTTAAAACAGTCTCGTTGGTCGCCCGATGAAATAGAATTTATTCGGCAGGGATTTCTGGACGGAATGCCCGTCAAAGTTTTAGCGCAAATGCTGGGGCGCTCTCCGACGGCACTCAACAAAGCGCTGTCACGGTTTCGTATTCGCAGCACCAAAGGCTTGAGTTGTTATGTGCCCGCATTGAATCGGCGCTCCTTCATTAACAAACAGGTATTGGCAGAGCACGCCTTGCAAGCGTCCACCGCAGCGCGGCAAGCATTCACCGCGGAGCGACACACAACTACAGCAGCACGGCACGCGCATTCAGCAGCACGGCAAACATCCACCGCGTCCACCGCGCGACGGCAATCGTCCACCGCAGCGCAACAAACGTCCACAGCGCGGCGACAAACGTCTACCGCAGTGCGATCGTTCACAGAGCAGCAGGCATCCACAGCGCGACGGGCGTATTCAAAGCGTATTTTGGGGCAGGAACCGAGCACGCACAGCAACAAACCCAGCAACAATCGCAACCGCAGCCGCAACCGCAACCGCAAACGTCGGAGCATATATCCACGTGCGACTGCTACACCGCTAACCAAGGTCCTCACATCAATCTCCTGGATTATCCAGTACCTGAACACCCAAGGATACAATGTCTCGCAAAAGACATTGCGCGTTGGATTACGAGACGTGACCATGTATTTCCTGAACGAACGCCCCGTTACGTCGGTGCGCTTGCTTTTGATTGCCAACAGTCTGCGGTTAGCACAAGACACGCCGATTCTGGCAATTGAAACGAACGGATATGATTTGTCCGAAAACGTTGGCTGTCTTACATAACCGCACAATCTTAATTTCACATAACCGCACAATATTGTAGAGAGTAGATATCCTTTTTATCCACACATTTGCGTTCATTATTCTTTATTACGTTCATTATTTTTTATTACGCTCATTATTTACCAGCCCGCTTTGTTTCACTACCACAAACATGCGCCTATTTTTCCGTTATTTTACTTTATGGAGTTTTTATGTTGAAAGTAATTAAATCATCGTCCGCCACAATTATCAGCCCATCGCACCTCAAGCAGCACCTGCGCATCGACCACTCGGAAGATGACGCGCGCATCGATTTATTGCTCAGCGCCGCCACCGAACTTGTCGAGCGAGACATCGGGCAAACGCTGCTCACCAAGGTCTGGCACAAGGTCGACGTCGCGCACCCCACGTATAGCGGGCGCGGGCGCGTGAGCCTGCAATACCCGCCGATCAGCAAAATCATTTCGGTCAACGAGTGCTTGGGCGACAAACTGCGTCCGCTGCGAAGGTATGTGCTTGAGCTGGAGCGCGTAATACCGTCCGTGCTGCTCGAATGTCCCCACAACAAAGTGGAGATCGTGTATCAGGCCGGCTGGAGTGATGACCCCCAGGATATCCCGCCGCCTATACGCCAGGCGATATTAATGCTCGCGGCAAACATGTACGAAAAGCAAGACTTGGCGCCAATATTGTGCGCCGGCGTGGATGAGTTGCTTCATCCGTACCGCATACGGAATATGGTATAGCGCGAATTGTTTATTGTATAATGTAAGTTTAATTAATTATATAAGCTTGTTTCGTTACGTAAATTTGTTTCGTCGTAGTTATATAAACTTACTTCGTCATATAAGGCGAACTCTTTTCGTTGTATAAATTAAGGAAGGTACATATGAACAGAATAAATCCCACACCAAGCCGCTTTGTAAAAAACAGAGGGCGAGTCCATTTTTCCGACCTCAAAGAGCGCGTCACTCTCATCTCCAAGAAAAGCGTTGCGGATGACAGCGGCAAAATGCAAATCGTCGAAATTTTCAGCGCTCCGTCATGGGCGTACATCGAGCCGCTCCACAATTGCGGCCAAACGCAGGCTCCCTTGAGCTCGCCAACCCACAAAAGGCGCACGATTTTCCGCATATTTGTGCGTGCCAGGTACGACATCCAAGAAAATCACGAAAATACGTTGGCAAGCCATTCACCTAATCGACACGCAAAAATAAACGCGCTACGCTGGAAGCATATTGAGTATGAGCTGCTTTGTCCGTTCTCTGCGTCGGATAAAACTGGGCACTTTTGGGAAGCACTATGCGTAGAGAGGGGGGAAGAACATGGTTGATTTTGGAATTTTGTCTGCGCTCCGGCAGTTAATAGACTCGGAGGGCGTGGGTCGCGACTATGGATTGTCGCTGAGCAGTGTGTATATTATGGAGCCGGACGTTGCACCTGTGGATTGGCCGGCGGTATACCTGACTCTGGAGGAGTCGTGGAGCGTTGGCTCCGTGCCCGGTGGGACGGTGATGTTTAAGGTATCGATTCTCAGCAATAGTGATGATGGGATGGAGGCGTTGGACATCGCGAATCAGATTCGCCAACTTATTGATGGCGCGTCTCTGGAGGTGGAGATGGAGCTGGATGCAACGTTGCGCATGAACTCGAGCATCGTGGATATGAAAAAAGTCGCAATGACTCCACGCAGGGTCGAGCAATTTTACGAGGCTTTTGTGCGGAGCGCTCCAGCAGAAAGTGCGGACGATTATGTTGCGCATTGATGCGAGCGGGGATGCTGCGGGGCAGGGGGATGCAGGGACGATTGTGCACGATGAGGGATTGCGATTGCGGCTAAGTATTTTGCATGGTTAAATCTGCAGATTGTTATAGATCGGCCAAAATATCGCCAATATCAGCCACACCAAAATCAGCCCAAACAGCCCCAACAGCGCTGGTTGCAACAACGCAATCCGGCGCTGCATTCGTGCTAGGGCGCGCTGCATCTCCAATTGTGCCCCTTGCGCCAGCATCTCGCCCAGCAACCCGCATGCTTCGCCTATTTCTGCGAATTTCGCTGCGCTGGGGGGCACAACGCGAATCCGCTGGAAAACGCTGTGCAGTGGTGCGCCATTGATTATTCTTTGACTAATGCACTCGATTGATTTTTTTAATGCGATAGATTTCGTTTGCTCTTTCGACAAGATTAATGCGTTTTTTAACGAAACCCCCGACTGCAACAAAAGCGCCAACGTGTTCAACCACAGCAATCCATGGTAACTGACGCTGTTGTTGGTGCGGCACAACTTTTGCAACAACAAAATCGCGCCTCCAAGGACGGCCGCGGCGCATAATGCGCACCAATATGGATGACGTATAGACAAGTCGGACATGCAAAAGATTGCGGACTGAGCCGCCGCGTCGCCGAGGAAGCTTTTGACGTTCGGGACCAGCCCCCTCAGCGCAATAATTAGGAACGACATAATTGCAATCAGGACGCAAATAGGGTACGTAACCGCTCTCCTTTGTTGCTGCACGAGGAGGTTGCCTGCTTTGAAATGGGCGCTTAGCATCGCGCAAATTTTTTCTAAGTTTCCGGATTGCTCCGCGTGACGCACCATATCGATAACGAACGCGCTCATTCCAGGGACATTCCCGAGCGCGTAGGAAAACGAATTACCTTGCGTCATATCAAACAGGACTTCCGCAATAACGCGCTTTGAAAACGCGTCATTTGCTGTCGTTATCATGATATCCAAGGAATTTTGCAATGTAATTCGTTGATTAAGCAACACCGTCAATTGCTCAAAGAACAATTGCAAATCTATGCGTTTGGCGCGAAATATACGCGAATTTGCTGTAATGTTAATGAGGGTTAATCCTCTTTGACGCAACAACGCGCTTATGTCATGTTTACTTGAAGATTCAAGGTGCCCAGTGACGAGAATACCGGACTTATTTATTGCTTTATAAAAGTAGACGGACATATGTATACATTACTTGAATTAAGGGAAATGTTATCATAA
>JAISXM010000060.1 GCA_031270515.1 Holosporales bacterium
AATAAGAGCGTCGGGTTGTTGAAGAGCTTTGCGATCTTTACAGGTTGAGATAAAAACTCGCAAAATCCCGGGCTGTTGTGGGGCAGCATGGGGCGGACATAGCGCGTGGTGCTGACGAAGAGGGAGCGCATGGACTGGAGCTTGAGGCGGATGCGCTTGCGGTAGAGCGGGTCTTGCAGATGGGTAGGAGTCGCATCTTGTATGATGTCTTGGATCATCGACCGAGCTTGGTACATATTGTGGAGGTAGGCCGCATTGGAGAAGGCGGCGGCGTAGCTGGGGTTGACCGCGGGCTGCTGCACGGCGGAGTGCACGAGCGGACAAAAGACGGCGCACAGAATGCAACGTTTGAGGTGCCGAAGTAGGGACAGTCTGCTCAGATACGGAAGTGGGGATTGTTTGCTCTGGAGCGGAAGTGGATAAAGCTTGTTCCGGAGCGGAGATGACGTGAGGAATGTTCGCCTTTGTGGCATAAGTGTTACGCTAAATTAAATCCCCCTGTTAGATTGTACGCACACAAACTCTTTTCTATCAATCACCACATTATACCGAGGCCCCCACAACAAACAATTTGAACATCGTTGAAAAAACAAAGCTTCGACGAATATAAAAAATCAAATTGTTTTTTTGGGGAGGTATAAATAATCTCTATGGCAACTCTGGATTCGGCACTTCAAGTTTCTCTAATATAGCTAGCGCGTCCTTATTGCCTTGGTTTGCGCTCTGTTGGTAATACCTTGCAGCCTCTTTCTCATTTAGTTGAACACCTATTCCATTCTCCAAGCAGGTTCCGTATACGAATTGTGCACGCGCGTGCCCTAGATTCGCGAAGTCCTTAACTCGGGATGAGAACATTGACTCAACTGCAGACTCTGTCTCCATATACAGATCTACTCCCAGACTCTGACATGCGTCTGGAGACAGAAGTGCTCTTTGAAACGGATTTTCTCTTGAAGACATACCTGCTATTGAAGACTGGTAATACCTTACAGCCTCTTTCTCATTTCGTTGAACACCTATTCCATTCTCCAATAAGATTCCGTATACGAATTGTGCATGCGTGTGCCCTATATTCGCGAATTTCTGCATCCGTAATGCAAAGCTTACCTCAGCCTCATCCACTGGACACAGAGGCAGAAGTGCTCCCGACCACAGACGTGCTCTTTGAGACATAGGTGCTTCCGGATACAGAAGTACTCTAGGAAACAGACCTGCTCCAAACGTATTTATGTGACAAAGAAACATTGCACATGGCAAAAAAGCACGACATAAAATCATAAAATATTGCATATCAACCAACATAAAAAAAGCATCAATATTCATTACCGTAGCAAATAGAAGAGCATATACGCAAGCTTAGTTTAGCATCCAACCTCAGCACCGCATCAGCCCCCTGCGCCCGCCCCGAGCCACTCGCGCCGGACCTGCGCCAGCGTACCACTCGCGATGCCTTCACGAATCGCCGCCATCAGGTCGTTCATAAACCGTATGTTATGCCGCGATATTAATATAAGCGCCGCCATCTCCTGGATTCGCAACAAATGATTCAAATACCCCCGACTGTACATCCGGCACGTCTGGCAAGGGCAATGCGGATCAATAGGCGACGCATCCCCTACATACGCGCTATTGCGCAGGTTTATGTGCTCGCTATTGCCGCGCCCCCCGCCCTTGACCAGCGCGCCCCCGTGCCTTGCTATGCGAGTGGGGTGCACGCAATCGAATGTATCGATCCCAAGCATTACTCCGTCAAATATATCCGCGACGTGCCCAATCCCCAGCAAATGCACGGGGCGATCCTTGCGCAAATGCTGCATACTGAGCGAAATGACGTCCTGCATTTGCGCTTTTGACGCGCCAAGCGAGCCGCCAATTGCCTGCCCGAAAAAAGGCTCGCCGTTCACGAACGCACAGCTTTCGCGGCGCAAGTCTTCATACACGCCACCTTGCACGATGCCGTACATCGCTTGCGGCAGGGCATCGCCCTGTTTCTGGGCTTCTCGCATGGCAAAGTGCTCCAGGCTCCGCTTTTCCCAGCGGTGGCTTCTGCGCATGGCGGCATCCGTGTACTCGCGCGAAACGTGGTAGGGCGTGCACTCGTCAAATGCGAAGATGAGGTCTGCGCCAATTTGCTCTTGTATCTCGACCGACACTTCTGGAGACAAGAATAGGGTGTCCCCGTTAATGCATGATTTGAATGTGGCTCCGTCTTCTGATATGCGGACCATGGACTTGGCTTGTGGGAAGCGGCGGTTTCCTTTGATTTCCTCGGCGACGGAGCCGTGGCCCATGCTGAATACCTGATACCCTCCGGAGTCGGTTAGCGTGGGGCCGTTCCACCCCGACATTTTTGCGAGGCCGCCAAGCTTGCGGACGATAGCTGCGGAGGGCATAAGGTGGTACGTGTTGGCAAGGATGACTTGGGTTTGTTCGAGGCACACGTCTTCCATGGTGGCACCTTTTATGGCGCCTTTGGTGGCACAAAAGACGAAGGCCGGAGTGAGGATGGCGCCGTGTGGAGTGCTTAAGCGGCCAAGTCTTGCTGCATTCGACGAGGGGCAGGGGGAATGGCTAACAGCCTGCGATTTATGACAGCTATCCTGCAACTCACGATCGTAATCCTGCGATGGGTTACGGATATCCTGCGATGGATTACTTGGACAGACCTGACTCTGCGGCGGGATCAACTCAAATGAGAAAGACGACATCATTATTTCCTTTGCCAAAACATCGCAACAACTTCCATAGAGAATAATTCTCATTTATATCATTTCGAATAGAAACAATCATCGCTTAGAATAATTCCGATGCAGAACAATCTATATAGATCGCTCCCCACCATAAAATAACTCCGTCTGGAACAAAGACATTTTAAATGGATATCCGTAGCATCACAATACGTTACTAACGTGCATAAACAGCCCCCTAATAGTTTATCAATGTTTTTTAGTGATTTTATGGAGAGAATAGTCCAAATTGTCTTTATAGGATGGGATAAATTGTCTTTATAGAAAAATATTCACTTTTTTGATAGGTATTTACAGTGACATATCTATACTTATGCGCCCTCCTCGGCATAGCCTACATCCTGCTCGCAACAAAACAGTGCGTTCATGCATGCTTCAGTGCGGAAAACGCCTCCGTGCAAAAGATAGCGTCCTCGTTCGCGCAGCAACTGCACGGCATTTTATTTCGCGTGGGACATGCACACATGTCATCCCAAACGCCCGTGAACATTACGCTGCTGTCGTTAGCGATATTCCAGTGGTTCCTTATTCCGCCAACATCTACGATCCGCGCTGCGTCCATAATCTTCATACATCAAGTGCGGCTTTTGGCTGAGTTGGTTAAATACTGCATGATCCAATGCCCTATGGTCATAACATCAATCAAACGCAAGCTAATACTTCATTTGATGGGACAATATATTATAACAATTGCGCTGTTGGCAATGGTATACGCGGGCGAACAAGTACACTTCATCCTGGGGTCATTAATTTCACTTGCAATCGCGGTCGGAAGCATATGCCAAAGTAATATAGGACCGTTCCGTAGTTCATTGCATATACAGGAAGATAGCTCAATCGCGTTTAAGCTAAGCCACATACTAAACCTTATGTTTGCAATAACAATGGGCCCCTTAACAATGTCCACACATGACAACGTGCTTGAGTTGCCGTTGGCGTCCTTTACGTGGCTAGCCGTAAAAATGTACATCATTATGCTGCTGATGTTTGTGGCATTTTCCTATGTTCCGTCATTGCGCACAGATCAATGCAAACGCATATTTACGCGATTATTTTTGCCGCTATCTGGGGCGATTACAGTGGTCGCAATTTTGACGAAGATGTACTCCGAGTATACCGGATCCCCATAATAAACAATTTGAATATCGTTGTAAAATAAAGTTTCGACGAATATAAAAACTCAAATTGTTTTTATGGGCAGGCATAATGTACGTTTACTGCTCGCTAGGGTGTAGTGGATTATATTCAAAAAGAACACCCGGCCTTAGCTTATAGCATGCAACATACAGCGTGCTTTGATCTAAAATGCGTCCCCAGTCTCCTATATTAACGTCAACACTTCCAATATCGACGACGATCGTATCCATATATAGGGACAAAATGCTACATATATTGCCGTTAATACCAACTTTCGTTTGTTTACTGCCAATTCCGTCATTGTAACCCACATGCAAAACCGCGACTCTTGTAGCTCGCTCGCAAAAGAATTCGCCTTCGTACCCAATGCTTTCTCCGCCATTAATTGTTTGCACATCAACTACTCTGACCCAGATCGCGGCACAAAGCCTTGTGCCAGGAACATCCGTTAATCCATAAAGTCCCGAACCAATCCTTGGGTTATCAACCGGCATTCCACGCGCAGCAAAAACCGCCGCCCAATATGTGTTGCAAAAAGAGCACGGTAGCTCTTGTCCTCCTGCGTCCTGCAACGTGGCTCTAATCTGTTCTAGCTGCTCCAATTGCGCGAGGACTCTCGCATAATTACTGCGAGCCGTCCGACTACGATCATGAAGAGCATCGCACACAGGCGTTTCTACAGACGCACGACGAGGATCAGGATCAGTAAGATCCAAGCTATCGCACACGGGCATTCCCACAGACGCACGACGAGGATCAGGATCAGTGGCTAAACTTACGGACGTTACAGACGCCTGACGAGGATCAGTGGCCAAACGTGGAGGGTAAAAGGTCCGCGAATTTTCATCATTCAGCGAGACGGCAGTTGGGTGCGACATTACAAACTTAAAATATGTATGTCTCCTGTCTTTATCCTCATCGGTTTGACGGTCGTAGTTAGGTGTTGCTAAACGAATTTTTAAATATTGTCCCAGCTCTGGTACATCACTTGCTTTCATTCCGCGTTTATGTAATCCGGTATCAACGTTACAGACACAGGGCAATATTCGATTTAATTTATTTGCGTATTTTTCATACATACCTAGATCGCGGAGCGAGTTTATCATTGGAATGAACCTGAATAATAAAATATTCTTCCAATCCTCCGGAGTCTCCGGATACAACACGTATACAATGTAACCTGTACCTTCATTATACGCAGGCACATTGAAGTCACCGCCCAACATGATTTTTTCTAATAAATATTCTTTTGAGTTTCGCGCTATTTGCGTTGCTAACTCTATAGCTTCTGACACGAACGAAACAATAAAGCTTCTGGCTCCGCACTCGAACAACGTTTGTGCAATTGGGCCTAAACCAAGCCCGTATGCGTTGGATTTTACTACTGCAGCGCACTTTGCCGGAGCGACCATCCTGTTGAAAAACTCGTAATTGTGTTTTATCGCGTTAAGGTCAACATTAACCCGCATACGACAATCCGAATCAGTACGTAAATACATTCTTGGATACACCATTGAGTGATGCATTGAAATGGTGTCGCGTCCAGAATGTTCTGACTGTGACTGTGTTGGAGAAGGAACTCGCGGAAAAACATGGGGTTGTGACATAAAAAGAGACGGGTCGCTACTTCTTCTGGGCGAACGTGGTCGTTCCCCTAAAGGACCCCATTCGGGACAGTATAGCTGAGTAGGATGAGCTTTCGGTGGCGATTGATCTGCTTGACTTCGTGCATGATCCAATACATCTGGGCGAATAACGCGTGGGCGTACTGATCCGGGTTTATCACGGCTAGGAGCGTGGTCCGACATGGATGAGGTTATCTGAAAACATTGATAGTCATATAGCTCTGATCCAGAATAATTCGAATCTTCATCTTCAAGTTCGTCTGGTAACGGTAGCGATAATGACCTCAACGTAGACTCTGTTGGTAAAGATCCTGCTTTATGATTTTGCGAATTTTCACTATCTAACTGCGAACTTTTTTCTAGTGGCGAACCTCCGTCGCAACGAGCTGAATTTGCAACAACGAACAACACTAACACCGTTTTACAAAAGCTCATGACACCTCCTGTGCAAGAACAACTCCCGCTGATTTTACTAAATTATGCATAATCAATATACCCCTTGATTGCCAAAATACGGTCTCTGATTGAAAAATATAGCATTAAAGGCTTAACAATTAATGAAAGTGGTGTTACCGTTTGGTATTTTATTTTCAATATGTCTCATTTGCATACCACTGCAGTTTCGTTTGCAGACCACTGCAGTTTCGTTTGCAGACCACGGCTGTCTCGTTTGCATGCGACTGCTGTCCCATAAATCACTCCGGCGCCATTTATCCCAAATCACCCCGGATGAATATCCTGCACCTTCTGCAACGTCGCCGGCTGATACTGCCTCTTTAGGGCGCGGGCCAACTCCCTCATTTGTACATTCGCCACCAGTGCGCGCGCTCGCATCGTATCCAGCTGCTCCCACTCCCCGCCAACTCCTGCATTTCCAAGGTACCCCTCCACCGTTTGCAAACTGCGCGCATACGTGTTTTTCGTATGTTGCAACGTAGGATTCATAATCGCCAAGTTTAACCGCTGGTTCGCCATGTTCAGCACATTAATCATCTGCTCAATTCCGCACACAACGCTGCGATGTTGGCATGATTGACACAGCGCCCCCTGGCTTACCTCACAGCGCTGCAGTGTTTGCATCGCGTCCTCTAGCGCGTTCTGAACCGCATTCAGCCCGGACGTTACGCCAATGATCAAAGATGAATCTTCTCCAATGACGTGTCCAACCAACACATCGAGCACTTGTTGCGTCTTTGAAAGCAGATCCTGGTACAGATCAGACAGGGAGTGGCAGTCGTTCTTTGTGGACGATGTAACCATGTCCCAATCGAGATATTCCGCGTCCGGGTTCAAAAACGACGCAACCGTCTTTATTGATGACGTAATATCCACGAATTCTTGCGACATATATTCGAAAATACAGTGGGGATTTTTTACTTCCGACATTGTGACGTTAACCCTCCCCTGCATGCTGCAGATCGTCCTGGATACGGACCGCAGACACTTGCTGAAGGTGTCCATCCCCACCGTCAGGAGTTGCGTTCCTCCTTCTTTTGTGGTAGTAAAAGTTAATATTTGTCCCAAATACTGATTAACATTGTAAATACATTTCGCATGCGCATCGCAACAATTGTACGACCAAAGCGAAAGCAACAACCGTGACGTGCGCGAAATGATTCGTTGAATAATTGTCATTGCGGTGCGACTGATGTCGACGGTTAGAACTATTCCGCCACAAAAGTTTATATTCATTAATATACATAAAGACGGAATATTGTCGTACAAAGTGACAAAGTCGTTGTTCAACAGCTTCATGGAGTTGGCGACGCTGATCCTAAGGCGGTCGGGCATAAACGCGTCAATCGCACAACAAAAGGCATTCCACGCGTCAGACAGCAAACTCAAACTGTCTGCAAGGCCAAGGACCTCTTCGTTTAATTCGCAAAGCGGAGGGAAGGTCATATCGCGATTGGCGCTTGACCAAGGGAACATTGCGCACAATTGTTGCACGACACTGTCCAGCTGCATTAAAATTGGATTCAAATCAATTGATGGACAAGTTTTTGTTGTAGTAAAGTCTTTGATGGCCAACACACTTGAAACAATTCCTTTGGATATTACAAGCAAGTTGGCACAAAATTCATCTACATTATCGATTACTTGTAAGAACCGCCCTTCTTCACTGTTTTCATTCAACAGCGCCGCTGCCACTTGCATATTGTGGCTAATGTGACTCGCAACCAACTGCAAAATACTAGAGCAACGAGTGTCCGAGTGAGTAATAATATTTTGCAACATTGGAGTCATCGTCTCTACGTCCATAACCTCGTCGAATGTATCCATAGGGACCAAGTCCTCGCTACATAGTTTGCAAAAGACCCCCTGCGTATCGTCGTAGTTTGCGTCTTTCCACTGTGACAACGCGCTGCGTAAGTCGATGATTGCAGTCGTAAACGCTTGAGTCGCGCATGATAGCGCGTAGTGAGATTGAATGACATTTACAGTTAAAAAGGAGTCTTTGAAGTGGCTCCATTTTGCTAAAACTTTGCTAAATACGGCGACGAGCCGCTCTATTTCGTGCGACCGATGTTGGCAGTCAAATTCCGAATCAAACGTCGGCACTTGCACCGCGGCTTCTCCTTTGGCGGAAAGTATAAATCTCAGCAAGTCAAGCATTGCGCCATTTGTCGTCCGTAATTGAGGGAGGCACACCGCGGCCAGGCACACCTCTTTTCTTTCCGCATATTGCTGTACTAATTTTCCCATTTCGTGTATCGAGTCTCCAATACTCGCGCAATACACAGACATGCTTTGAACTACGTTTGCGAATTCGTCCACATCGCTGTCGGGGATGCCTATTCCATCTGTCGTGATTTTCCCTTCAAGGCACGACAATAAATCATCGTGAGCAAGTTCAAATTGTTCTGCTCTCGTTGCTAATATATGCTCTTCCCGCACGAAACTTGCGCAACAATTGACGACAACATCCGGAATTATTTCGACAATTCTGGGGCGAATTAACGATGATATTGCGTAAATGGATACTTTGGGCCAGGTGTCGCACCGTTGGCACATGACGAGGTCTTGTTTGCTAAAGTTTTCGATGGCGTCCGCTATTTGCGATAAGAGCAAAAACATTGCTTCGAATTTTTGTAATTCACTATTTAATCTATATATTGGTGCAAACCGAATGCTGTTTAAATATTCCATTATAATATTCAAATCGCGCAACGTATCAATTACTTCACTGATAAAGCTGCTGGGGCACTCAATGGTCCCCGCGCTTGGGGGCGGCAAGTCGTCGATTCCCAGCCCCAGGCCGTGGTCAAGATAAAAGGTGTTGCATTTCGTGACGACTCGCTCGGCGATGCCGCTCAAGTTGTGGATCGTCGGAACCAGGCTACCCGTGTAGCACGATGCATCGCTGGTGTTGCTTAATTGCGACAACACCTCAAGTTCTTGTAAGACAGCAGGAAGTCCTTGGGATTCGCACAAATATTCTAAAAGTTCATGCATCGCGTCAGGATTCAGCAGCATGCTGTTATAGTTCGGGGCGTATACAGTGTTGCCCAAGTAATGTGAAAGCCGACGCAATTCGTGCAGCAGGATGCGCCCCTCGGAAAAGAATTCCGTGCAGCATTTGCGCTCCAGCTCTGTTGCGATATTTGTTGAATTGTCCTTTACAGAACGAAGCGTTTCCGCCAATTGAACGAAGCCTGTTTCGGAAAATATTGCGCCAGGAAAAATCCCCGCCTCCCGGACCGGAGTCGTGTTTGCGGCGTTTGCAATATCCTTAAATGCATCAACCAGCCCTTGATGGTAAGTAACGACTTTTATCTTTTTTGTAATATTCAAAATGCGAGCAATAAATGTATTGATGCTTCCAATTGCAGAAAAGAATAAACAAATTTTATTTTTTAACGTTATTTCCTTCAGCACAGAAGCATTCGCACTGGAGTACCACGAAGTATCAAACTCCTCCAAAAAACCGATCGCGACGTCGTGCAGCACAACGACCGCGTTGTCGTGCAGCCGTTTGACGTAATCAATTGACTCGATTTCATTTATTAAAACAGAAGAAACGAAAGTATTAACCTCCGACAACATTACGCTTAGGTTGTGGGCCAGCTCTATTATTTTGTCATTTACTTGCAGCATCACGCTCGCGTTGGAGAGGAATTGGCTGCACATATCAATGATTTCCGTGGATTTTATTGCAATATCCAAGGATACATCCTCTAATGCGAGGAAAATTGTAGGAAACAAAAAAGCATTTTTTAATGAAGTAATACATTCATCCAGGCGCTTAAACTCCGCAGCGAGCGCCACTCCATTATAATCACAATAAACGCAAGTATAGCTGGCGTATGTATGCAAAATTCCTGGGCCTAAGTCAACAGTAAGTAAATCTTCTATGAATTTCACAACATTAGGGTTGTTCGCAAATATGACTTGTTTTTGTTGCATTTTGAATACTATTTGCAACACACTATCGGATATTTGTCGCAAAATCTGGCTTCCTAAAGAAGCGACCACGGGGACCGCCTGATATAACGTTGGGAACTCATCCCGCGCGGGGTTTGCGTCGCAGCCAACGAAGGAAACGATTTCGCGCAAACGATCCTGGACCTCTGCGAGCGCGCAGTCTATGCTGCGTACGGTCGCGACTTGCTCTGGCGTTCCGCATTGCGTCGCTTCTATGGAAAGAAGCGCCTGCTTAAACGCCACATAAGGCGCGATAAATTTGTCTAAACAAGGAAGGATCGCATCATTCAGCGAATACTCAAACACACCATCGTTCTCCGCGACGGCATGTATCATCGCCTGAATATCTCGCATCCGCCAAATCACCTGCATTGCGGCATCATTTGCGTTCGAACTACAGTACCTATCCAAAATCCCGTTAATTGATTGCGGCGATTTATCCGTGCACGTGCCCACAAACAGCGTAAACTCCTGCGTCAGTGTTCCAACCGCTTGACGCACGCGCGGCAAATCACAAAAGTCGCACAGGTGTTGGAGCGCGACAACGTCTCTAATGTCAATCAAATCCGACCTAATCTCCAGCAGCACCGCCGCCATTGCGGGAAATACATCAATAAGGCTGACGTTGTGCTTGCGCGTTTTCGCCTGGAGCAACATCTCGCAAATCGTGCGAACGTGCCGCACACTTTGCTGCATTGACGCTACACCATACTCCACGGCCACGGCAAACATTTCGCACCCCGGGCGCGTTCGGTCTTTGGTTAAGTACGCGACAGACGAGTAGTCCACCGTCGCCCCCAGCAGTTGCGCCATTTTGCTCGTATACGTCCCGACTGTTTGCAAGGCTGCGGCGATGTCTTTAAATATAGGAATCAACGAATGACTTATGCAATATGACTGAGGCAATGTTTGCGATTTCAGGCTGGTAATCTGCGCCTTCAATGACGCCACGCTAGTTAGCAATTCGCCCCAATTTTGTAAGAATACGTCTTCGCGCGACGGGTGCAACATTATTCGGTCAAGTTGAGTTAACAAATACAATTGATGTTCTATGTTTTTTATTAAATTTACATTCACAATTAGCTCATCCCCAGCATATGTACAGCAGCCCGGATGTGAAAGTACGTCGTGCATGTCATTAAACGAGTCAACCCCCCACTCGGGCGCGACTGACGGCGGCGACACAAGTGCCGCACACGCATCGCACAGGAAGCTCGGGGTTTGATATTTTTCCATGAGGAACACTATTACGCCCCCGAAGCTGTTGAACATGTCTCGGGCGTCGCTCACGAGCTCCAGCACTTCTATGAAGTTGGCGCGCAATGGAGGCAAATCGCGAATGGTCGCTGCAAGCTGGGCGAGGCGCGTCTGGCACTGGATGTATGCGTGCGCCATCGCCTCGGCATGTAGCGCCGCGGTGTCGCAAGTAAACGTCGCGGGGCTTTGCACAATTTTTGTAATATCATCGCAGCCAAGCGCTTCGCATGTTGTGACAAGTGCGTCGCTTTGCTGGGATAGGGTGTGGGCAAATGCAGCAAATTGCACCGATATGTCCTGAAAGTTGCACGCGCCGCCTGTCATTGCGGATCCCGCAGCAAATATTGCGTCCGACAGGGTTTTGGCCTGCTTGCAATAGCTGGAGAGCAGAGTAAACGCTGACAAGTCGTCCAACGCAGTGTCTATGGCGTGGTTATTTGACAAGGCGATAATGCATTGCTCTATTTGCAGGAGTTTGTGTGACGATATATAAAATGACTCCGATATACTGGAGCAACAAAACTTTTTAACTGCGCTTGTTACCAACAACATTGCTTTGTGCGGGTCGTTAATTTCCGTGATTATTTGCGAAAACGAATTGTGCACACCACAAACGTGCGTCGTTACGGAGTTTAGGTGCGACACTTGTGACGATATTTGAAACATAACATCGGAAAAATTTGTGACAGATGCAAGCAATGCGTCGCTGTAAATCGCGCGGGAACGTGCGGATAATTTGCTGACAACGCCTTGTGTCGCGGTGTAAACGTCGCCAAGCAAGCCTGCGACTGTGCCGTACATGTGCTCGAGTCGCGCGCAGTAGCCGGCGTCCATTATGGCAAGCGCAGTGATACTGTCGAAGTCAATCGCAGGGCCCCCAACGACCTCCTGGATCCGAATTGTCACGTCCAGCAGGTTGCGAATTTGCGCCTCAATCTCGCGCGCGTTCTGCATTGTTCGCCTTATCGGGCACGGCGAGTCATCCGGCGTTGGCGCGCGCTCCATGTCGGCGATTTGCGCGAGGATATGCGACAACACCTCGGTCCCGTGAGTAAATTGCGCGGTGATTAGGTGCGCTCCGTCGGGCGAAACGTTCGACGCTTCAACGTCTGTGCGTTCTATAACGTGCTGGATGCGTTGCAGTGTTTGTGCAATGTCAAACATCGGAACAACTGGGTCGCGACAACATAAATGTTGCAACAATAACTGCGAAATATTTTCAATTGAATTCGCTAAATTAAACGCATTATTACATATCAACGTTACTTCGTTTGAGTTTTCGCATGTTTTACAAAGAGTTGATAACAAAGGAATTTCGTTGCCAATCTTCGATAGCATCCCCCTTATGCAACTTGGAAGGGCGGTTGCGGCTTCTTGCAGTTCCGTATCCACTGTGTAGGATGATTGGTCAAATTTTTGTGATAATATAGGAATTAATGCGTCTATATTTGCTACAACTTGAGCGATGTTATTCAAAAAGAATGTTAAAACGTCGCACCCTATGTTCGAATAGTTGATGACAAAGTCTGGAACGAACTTTGGCAAGTCCAATGACACTATTGTAGTGTCCAGGCTTGTGGTCATTGTCGCAAATTGATCTCGTACAAAGGCTAAATATTCTTTGAGTTTTATACTATAGCACCAATTGTTTCCATCTTCTCGTACAAACGAAATCGCATCATTTATTGTAATCGCGTCAAAGAATGTCTTAATTGTTGCGATAACACTTTTCCATGTGTCATGTTTATTTGGCGCATACATAATGTCTGCTTCGATGATTGTCTTTAATAAGCGCAACATTTTAAAACAATAATGATGTATGTCGCGCATCTCTGTGAATACATATGAACAACACAACTCCTTGTTCATTATTGGAAAATCCCCAAGATGTTGGAGTATGTTGCGAACATGTGAGCTAACCGTCAGCCCTTTGTGCACACAAAAAGTATTTCCATAAAGGCTCAAGCGCTGCAGCAAAGACGCGTCCCCGTCGGCAATGCAGCTGTTCATTAATGACACGATGGCCGCCTGTAAATTAAATAGTTCGGTTCCGACATGTTGTTCGTAATTTTGCCCAAATCTATTAAATATATTAGGAATACTTATGAATATTGCGGCGATATCTTCCTCTACTTTCTCTAAAATGCTGGGCACGTCTGCGACTCCGTGCTCAACATTTTCCTGGAATAACGAAACGTCTGACGGTTCGTTGAAACATGACACGTACAAACGTTCGACTGTATCCATGCAGGCGCGCATTTCTGTGTATATGATGCGAATTTTGTCGAGGAACAAGCTGTTCATGACGCAGTGCTCTTCGTTGAGCGCCCCCCCCATCCCGTCGACGCTTGCGGTCATATTTTGCACGGCGACCGTGAGTGCGCGGACGTCTTCCGCCGCGGCTTCGCCTGTGGGGGCCGACGGAAAGCACGCAATTTTATGCAATTGGGCGCGCAGGGCACTGGTTACGCTTTCAATGCGGGCAAGCGAGTCCACGTATTCGTTGAGGCACATTGTGTGCTCGAACTGCGCATCGTCAAACATTGTCGCTGCCGCGTTGAGGAGGTCCAGCGTTGCCGTGTCGATGTCCCCGGAGTCGAACGCGCATTTCACTGTAAACGTTGCGGCAAGGGCGCTCATGGCGGAGGTGAGCGGCGATATATTTATGTCGCGCAACAAATTATTTATGTCGTGTGCGTCGATGTTTGCGACTTCCGCAATTATGGCACTCAGGCTTACGGGGATTTTTTCAATGCTGTGGCGTATGTCTTCGAGGACGGTGGGGGCGTCATCCATGGTTACCGTTGACAGCAGGCTCCACTCGAGCTCCACGGGGGCCGTCGCGATTTTGTCAACGACAACTTGGTAGCCCCGGTACAAACAATTAACCATGTTTTGCATTTGAGCAATAATAGCGTCGTTTTTTGCGTTAAGTGCATCTGTTATGGAGATCGCTGTTTCGCTTGAGGCCCACACATTCATTGCGTTGCACGCCTCAGCTAAGTTTGATATGTGCGTGCGTAATTCTGATGTAGGGCCAAAATGTAATTGAATATCGTTCATGTCAAATGGAATAAAATTTTCTTTATTTGACACAAAATTATTCAATATCCATTCTAATCGAGACGTCACTAAGCGAAAATTATCGACGTTTAGCGTGAATTTTTCTTCTGTGGAAAGCGACGAGAATGACGCATTTGTGCTAAAAAACGATATAGCGGCAAGGAAAGTCGCGCGAGTTATGGCTTTGCAGATGAGCTGACAACGCACTATGGTCCTACGGGACTGTGATTCTATAATGCGATGGTAGCCTTAAAATATTTAAAGAATTATTAACGACACGTAAACCCACTCACAACCCACTCACAACCCACTAACAACCCACTCACAAACAGTTTATCAGTTCGTCGTTTCGTTTCTCGCGAGGATCCCATAAAAACAATTTGTCCCGTTTTGTGTTTGTGCTCTAATGAATAAGGGGAGTTGAACATTTGGTGAGTTATGCGTTCTAGATCGCACTATTTATTAGACTTTTGTAAAAATAACAAAAATCTATTTTTTCTCTTGTGCTTTAGTACATCTGGAGTCGTTTTTACATTTAACGCATACGCAGACTTAAAAGAAATTACATTAAAACAACATAAATTTTAAAAAAAAAAAAAATGAAAATTTAGAAAATTATTTAATATATTATAGCGATG